>NZ_MQAD01000002.1:4166-113462 GCF_001996285.1 Anoxybacillus kestanbolensis
GCTGCGGTCGAGTCAAGGAGTCTTTATCGCTTTCTGAACGGACATTCCGCTGTGAATGTGGATTCGAGAGCGACAGGGACGTCAATGCGGCCATCAATATCAAACATGAGGGCATGAAACGATTGGCGATCGTCTAATTTGTCCTCGAACCGTGGGGCACACGGGGATCGCTCGGTCAACTTCCCATCATGAGATGGGATTACCCGAGAAGCCCCACCTCTAAGCGAAGCGTAGGTGGTGGGAGTATGTCACAGCTCATTCTGTTTTTAATGCGCTGACATGGTGGACGTTCCAAAAACGCGACGTCACGGCTTAAACGATAAAAAGAAAAAGGCTGCCCAATTCGCTTGTTATGCGGTTACTGGCTGCCTTTTTATTGAAAAAATAATCGCTTCGCTTCGAGAGAAAAATCCGTAAATAGGAAAGATGTAATCGTGTCATTTTCTCCAAATGCTTCTCTTTTTTTAAAAAAACCATCCTCTAATCCAAATACTTCAACTGTTCTATACAAAGGATCAACAATCCAATACTCTTGCACATGAAACTGTTCGTATAGCTTAAATTTTTCGTTTCGATCTTTTAACGCTGTAGACGGAGAAAGAACCTCGACGATAAGTGTTGGTGCGCCTAAACAGCCGTTTGGTGTTAAATTGTTTCGATTGCAAATGACGGAAATATCGGGGTGTACGACATGTTTTGCATACGTGTAGTCGTCGCTTTCGGAAAGTCGAACATCAAACGGAGCTATCGCAACGTAGCAATTTTTATTTTGAAAATGCGAACGAAACGCAAACGATAGTTCCATGACAGCAAATTGATGCTCCCATGTTGGAGAAGGGCTCATGTTGTAAGCCTTTCCGTTAATGAGCTCCCAACGCCCGTCCCATTGAATATAATCGGCATACGTATACAGTTTGGATGATTCTGGCTTCATCGCGTATCCCTCACTTTTTTCACCATTATATCACACCTCACTTCATCATTGACCATTCCGTGTTTTATCGTTATATTATTAAATAGTTAAACAATTGAACTATTTCGATAGGAGGCATTGACCGATGGAGCGAAGCATACAACAATTTATTGAGCGCTATTTATCCGTTTCATTTCTTGTTCATAAACGAGGGGCTGCGTTGATGAAATGTGAATTGGACGATATTACGCACGATCAATATTATGTATTGCGCTACATACATAAGCGTGGGATGTGTACGTCAACGGAATTGGCGGACGTGTTTGCGGTAAATAAAAGTGCGATTACGGCGATGACAAACCGTCTTGTTGAAAAAGGAATGATTGCACGTGGCAAAGATGAAGATGATCGTCGTATTATTGCTCTTTCGCTCACAGAAAAAGGTGAACAATGGCTCGTTGAAACAGAACGAAAAGTATATGAACTTGTTGAAACAATTATGACAAAGCTTTCACATGAAGAAATTGAACAGTTTATTCAAACGTATGAGAAGCTAGCAATGATTTTACAAGAAATGGAGGAGAAAAAATGAAAACGATTATTCGCGGAAAATGGGTCGTTTTACTCGCGTGGGTTGTCGCCGCTGTCGTGCTCGTTATGACTGCTCCGAATATGGCACAACTTGTGCGTGAAAAAGGGCAAATTACCGTCCCAGACGGCTATTCGTCTTCGCTTGCTAGCGAGTTATTAAAAGAAGTACAAAAGCAAGAAAATAAGGAAGGGGAAATGAGCACCGTCCTCGTCTTCCATCGCAAAGAAAGATTGCAAGAAAAGGATTGGAACGAAATTGAGAAGGCTATTGAACAACTGCAAGCGAAAAAAGAATCGCTCGGTTTAATACAAATTGTTTCGCCACTTGATGACAGCTCACTCAAAGAAAAGCTCGTTTCAAAAGATGAAACAACGGCACTTATTTCGCTTCAATTAGAACGAAACAAACGCACCGCAAAAGAAATAAGCACAGCGCTTTATGATGTGATCGAGAATATTGATGTGCCGCACTATTACACAGGTAGTTGGATGATCGATGAAGATGTCATTCAAAGTTCACAAGAAGGGTTGAAAAAAACGGAAGGTATTACCGTCATTTTTATTTTAGTCGTTTTATTTCTTGTGTTCCGTTCGCTCGTTGCTCCGTTTGTACCGTTGTTAACGGTCGGATTGACGTATATCGTGTCGCAAGGGATTGTTGCTTTTCTTGTTGATCGTGTTGATTTTCCACTTTCTACGTTTACACAAACGTTTTTAGTTGCCGTTTTATTCGGAATTGGCACAGACTATTGCATTTTACTGCTTAGCCGTTTTAAAGAAGAACTAGCGAAGCGAGAAGATCGAACTGAAGCGATTATCGCGACATATCAAACTGCAGGAAAAACGGTTATTTTTAGCGGATTAGCGGTCATGATCGGATTTGCATCGATTGGATTATCGACATTTAAATTGTATCAATCCGCCTCCGCCGTTGCGGTTGGTGTCGTTGTGTTACTTGTTGCGCTCGTGACGCTTGTGCCGTTTTTTATGGCTACACTTGGTGAAAAGCTGTTTTGGCCGATGAAAGGTGCGCTTGAACATAAACCGAGTAAATTATGGGATGTGGCAGGGCGTTTTTCTTTCGCTCGTCCGCTATGGGCGCTTGCGATTGTCGCGGTCATTACATTGCCGATTTTATTGACGTATGACGGAAAACTTTCGTTTAACTCGATGGCGGAAATTGGCGATCGTTATCCTTCCGTCAAAGCGTTTAACATCATTTCTTCTCACTTTAGTGAAGGAGAAGCAATGCCGACGAAAATCGTCATGAAAAATGACGAAGCGATGGATGACGAGCAATATTACTATTTAATAGAAAAAATTAGTCGCGAAGTAGCAAACATTGATGGTGTGAACGCTGTTCGCTCGGTGACGCGTCCGCTCGGAGAGCCGATTGATCAATTGTTTGTGACAAAGCAAGCGGAACAGTTAAAAGATGGACTTGGAAAAGGAGCGGACGGTATCGGGCAAATTCGTTCTGGGTTAAGCGAAGCGAGCAACGAAATGGCAAAGTCCGCTCCAAAGTTAGCTCAGGCGACAGGTGGTATTCACGAGCTCGTCAACGGAACGTCAAAATTGAAAACGGGAATGACTGATTTACAACAAGCATTGAAGCAATTGGAAGAAGGAGTACGAAGCGGAGCGATTGGTGCGGCTGATCTTGAAAAAGGGTTACAGACGATACAAACGAATATGAAAAAGCTACATGATGGCGCGAACGAATTGCGAAAAGGATATGAACAAGCAACTGTTGGACTACGTCAGTTGGGCGAGCAATACGAACAAATCGAAGGGGGATTGCGCACTATTTCCCAACAGCTGCCGCTTCTTTCTCAGTCGCTCAATCGCATAGAAGAACGTCATACGAGTTTGCGCGAAGATGCGGAGTATGCACAGGTGAAGCAAGCGATTGAACAAATGAGTACGGAAATGAACACATTGTCTGGGGCTCTTGTTCAAGTGAACGACGCGTTACAAAATGTTCAATATGGTTTGCAACAAGCAAATGAATCATTTGCGACAGTAACAAACGGACAACAAGCGCTTATTACGGGAATGGATCAACTGATCGATGGACTTGGAAAACTTCGTCACGGATTAGAGCAAGCAGCGGATGGTCAAGGGCAAATTGTTCAACGATTGCCAGAAGTGACAAATGGGCTAGCGAAAGTAAACGACGGACAACAGCAATTGCTTACAGGTTTTTCGCAGCTTAATGATCAAATGGATCAACTTATTTCAGGATTAAATCAAAGTGTGGATGGATTGCGACAAGTGGAAAATGGATTACAGTCCGCAAAACAGTACGTTTCTGACTTAGCGAATGCGCCAGATGAAGAAATGGCAGGGTGGTATATGCCGCCACAATTGTTGATGAGTGAGGAATTTGCACAAGCGAAGGAAGCATATATGTCGAAAGACGGGAAAGTCGTGACGTTTGATGTTGTTTTCTCATCCAATCCGTACGAAACGAAAACGATGGAAAAGATCGCAGAAGTGAAAGATGCGATTGCTCGGGCGGTAAACGGTACGAAACTTGAGCATGCGAAAGTAGGCGTTGGCGGCGTGACAAGTATATATTCGGATTTAAATGACATTTCTGCTGCTGACTATGCACGCACGTCTGTATTTATGCTTGCAGGAATTGCGATCATTTTAATCGTTCTTCTTCGTTCGTTCATCATGCCGGCGTACTTAATGTTATCGCTTATTTTAACGTATTATACGTCGATGGCATTCACTGAACTTGTGTTTGTGAATATGTTCGGATATGAAGGCGTGAACTGGGCTGTTCCATTTTTTGCGTTCGTTATTTTAATGGCGCTTGGCATTGACTATAGCATTTTCCTTATGGATCGCTTTAATGAATATCGCGACAAAACCGTTCAAGAAGCGATGCTTGAAGCGATGCGTCATATGGGAACAGTCATCATTTCCGCAGCCATCATTTTAGGTGGAACGTTTGCGGCAATGTATCCATCAGGGGTATTATCCTTACTGCAAATTGCGACGATTATTTTGACAGGTCTTTTCTTATATGCGCTAATCGTTTTGCCGTTATTTATTCCGGTGATGGCGAAAACGTTTGGACGTGCAAACTGGTGGCCATTTATGAAATAAGAGCGGGTGTCGATGCCCGCTCTTTTGTGATATAATGTAAAAAAATAGTTGTTGGAGTGAAACGAAGTGAGAAAAATGAATATGTCTGAACTAAACGAGTGGATTTTTTCACGCAAAGGAAATGTGGAACGGGATATATTAAAATATGGAAGAGAGCAACATGTACGTTTACGTCCACGTGACAAAGAGGAAATGCGTGTATTAGATGAATTATGCATCAAAAGATGGAAAAAAGCTGAACAAGAAGGAAAAATTCGATATTTGAATGAACGAGTGTGGTATTATGAATTCGATTAAAGAAGCGAGAGAAAAACTTCAGTCGCTTCAAACGAAAACATCGTTTGAGAAAATGGTTCAAGTGACAGCCATTTTAACGAAGTTGTTGGAGCCACATCGTATACGTCCCATTATTGTTGGTGGGCTTGCGGTTGAAATATATACGCGTGGCGATTATACGACTGTAGATATCGATTTAATTGTTAGTGATCGTGAAAAAGCGGGACAATTGCTCACTAAACTGGGTTTCACTCCGTCAGGAAGACATTGGTATCACGATGAATTGTTTGTTAGTGTGGAAATTCCAAACGATGTACTAGAAGATGCTGATGATGATAAAGTAATTGAGTTGAAGTTAGAAGATGGGTTGCATGTATATGTCATCGGAATTGAAGACATTATATTAGATCGCCTGCGCGCATGTGTCCATTGGAAATCGAAATCCGATTGCGAATGGGCAAAAAGAATGGTTCTTCTTCATAAAGAGCGGCTGGATTGGGCATATATGAAACAAGTAGCGAAAAAAGACGGAACGAGAGAACAACTGGAGCAATGGTTTTAGATGAGAGCGGGTGTTGATGCCCGCTCTTCTTTTCGTATATCTTTTCATGTATCTACAAATCATGTTAAGATAAAAGGTAGAATTTTGCCGAAACGGGAGATCGGATGAATGGGGGAAATAATTTGGCGGAGCAGAGAAAAACGCGTATTACGGTAGATATATACGGACAACAATATTCGATCGTCGGAACGGAAAGCTCCAGTCATATTCGGCTTGTTGCTTCCATTGTCGATGACAAAATGCGTGAAATTAGTGCCAAAAATCCGACGCTTGATACGAGTAAACTCGCTGTATTAACGGCAGTCAATATCGTTCATGAATATATTAAACTAAAAGATGAATACGAACGCCTTTTGCGAAAAATGAATAAAGAAAAGGATGATGACAGCGATGATTGATTTGCTTATTTGTTTCATCCTTCTCATGGGACTGATGATTGGATTGAAACGAGGATTTATTTTGCAATTTATTCATATGACCGGTTTTTTGATCGCGTTTATTGTTGCATATAACTATTATGATCAACTAGCACCAAGACTAAAATTATGGGTGCCATATCCGAGTTTTGGCGATGGGGAAACGATAAAATTGCTCATTGAAAGCACAAATTTAGATGAAGCGTACTATCGTGCGATTGCGTTTGCTGTTTTATTTTTCGCTGCGAAAATTGTGATGCAAGTGATCGGCTCAATGCTAGACTTCGTCGCACAGTTACCCATTTTAAAAAGCGTAAACCGTTGGGCAGGTGGAGCGCTTGGTTTTATAGAAGTGTATTTGCTTTTATTTTTACTTTTATATGTGAGTGCACTTGTTCCTATGTCTATCATTCAACAGCCACTTCACGACTCATTCATCGCTAGTTTGATTGTTAAACACACACCCGTTTTATCAAATTTTGTAAAACATATGCTCGTGCAATATATGGCGTAAAAACTTCTCCGTCCGAGAGAAGTTTTTTCGTCGAAAGGAAGGGAATGGGATGGAAAAAAATAAAAAAGAGGCGATTCGCCTGCTTGAAACGATCGCTTTATATATGGAAATCAAAGGGGAAAATCCGTTTAAAGTATCCGCTTTTCGTAAAGCAGCTTCAGCGTTAGAGCGAGATGAACGTGCCTTAACAGATATTGATGATTTTACGTCCATTGCAGGAATCGGAAAAGGAACAGCTGCCGTTTTGCGACAATGGTTGCAGACGGGAACGAGCGATGTATTGGAACAGCTAAAACAAGAAATTCCTAAAGGATTGTTTCCACTTTTAAAATTGCCCGGACTTGGAGGGAAAAAAATCGCAAAACTGTATCATGAACTAGGTGTAACTGATGTGGAAACATTAAAAGAAGCGTGCTTAGCTCAACGTGTAAGACAATTAAGTGGCTTTGGTGCAAAGACAGAAGAAAACATTTTAACTGCGCTTGCCAATATGAATGCGCGCCCTGAACGGTTGCCAATTGCGTTTATGTTAGAAGTCGCTTTAGACATTGAACGGCAACTTGCAAATATAGATGATATCGTACGGTTTTCGCGAGCAGGCAGTTTGCGTCGGGTGTGCGAGACAGTAAAAGATTTGGATTTCATTATCGCAACAAACAATCCTTTGTATGTTCGGGAGCAGTTGTTGCAACTTGAACATATTTATGACGTTGTCGCAAACGGAGAAACGAAAGTATCATTGCAATTGCAATACGATTATGTTGTCAATGTCGATTTTCGTCTCGTTTCCCCTGAACATTTTGCCACAACGCTCCATCATTTTACCGGTTCAAAAGAACATAACGTGCGCATGCGTCAGCTCGCAAAAGAACGCGGTGAAAAAATTAGTGAATACGGTGTAGAAAACATTCAGACAGGCGAAGTGAAAACGTTCGCGACAGAAGAGCAATTTTTTGCTCATTTTCATTTGCCGTTCATCCCGCCAGAAATGCGTGAAAGTGGAATAGAAGTCGATGCATATGACGGCACGCCGCTCCTTTCTTTATCTGATATACGCGGCGATTTACATATGCATACGACGTGGAGCGACGGGGCGTTTTCAATTGAGCAAATGGTAGAAGCATGTCGCCAGAAAGGGTATCGGTATATTGCGATTACCGATCATTCACAGTTTTTAAAAGTAGCCAATGGACTAACGGTTGAACGGTTAAAACGGCAGCAAGAAGAAATTGCCCGCCTAAACGAAAAATACGACGATTTTTTTATTTTATCTGGCATTGAGATGGATATTTTACCAGATGGAACGTTAGATTTTCCAGATGATGTATTACAAACGGTCGATTTTGTCATTGCGTCGATTCATTCTGCTTTTTCACAACCAGAAGAAGCGATTATGAAACGTCTAAAAGAAGCACTTATGAATCCATACGTTCATATGATCGCTCATCCGACAGGAAGATTAATTGGGGAGCGAAGCGGATACGCTGTAAATATAGACGAATTGTTGCAGCTTGCGAAAGAAACAAATACGGTGCTAGAGCTAAATGCCAACCCACATCGTCTCGATTTAACGTACACTTATTTACAAAAAGCACAGCAGCTTGGTGTGAAAATAGCGATTAATACAGACGCACACAACGTTCGTATGCTTGATGATATGGAGCTTGGAGTGGCGTTTGCTCGAAAAGGTTGGATTCGAAAAGAAACGGTCATCAATACATGGGATATCGAACAACTTATCTCTTTTTTGCGAAAATAAACAGCTGGAGGGTTACTTAGTGCACGCAAAAACATTACACATTCTTGAGTTTGATAAAGTGAAAGCACAGCTTGCGGAATATGTATCTTCCTCGTTAGGAAAAGAAAAAGTCGTAGCGCTTATGCCATCATCACATGTAGAAGAAGTGGTGCGCTGGCAAGAAGAAACGGACGAAGCAGCAACGGTTCTTCGCTTACGTGGTCACGTCCCACTTGGTGGTATATTTGACGTACGGATGCAAACGAAACGTGCAAGCATCGGAGGAACGCTCAGTCCACATGAACTGCTTGATATCGCAAGTACGATGCGAGCAGCAAGACAACTGAAAAAATTTTTAGAAGCGACAGAGGCAGATCTTCCGCACATGATCGCATATGCGGCGCAAATCGTTCCTTTGCCTGAACTTGAACAACGTATATATCATTGTATTGATGAAAGCGGAGATGTGCTTGATGGAGCGAGCGATCGGCTTCGTTCGCTCCGCCATCAGCTGCGCACGATTGAAGGACGAGTGCGCGATAAGTTAGAGAGTATTATTCGTTCATCATCAGCGCAAAAAACATTGTCAGATGCAATCATTACGATTCGTAACGATCGGTACGTCATCCCAGTGAAACAGGAATATCGCCATACGTATGGTGGCATTGTACACGATCAGTCTTCATCTGGGGCTACGTTATTTATCGAGCCACAATCGGTAGTGGAATTGAACAACGAACTGCAGCAATTGCGTGTGAAAGAAAAACAAGAAATTGAACGTATTTTAAGCGAATTATCTGCCTCCGTGGGTGAGCAGGCGACAACAATTATTGAGAACGTCGAGTTGCTTGCTCAGCTTGACTTTTTGTTTGCAAAGGCGAAATACGCAAAAGCGATCAAAGCAACAAAACCAGCTATCAATGAACGTGGATATATCCGTCTCATACAAGCACGTCATCCGCTTATTCCATCGGACGAAGTCGTTCCAAACGATATTGAACTAGGGAGCAACTATACGACGATGGTAATTACGGGGCCGAATACAGGGGGAAAAACAGTCACGTTAAAGACAATCGGCTTGTTCACCGTTATGGCGCAAGCAGGATTGCAAGTACCGGCGTTAGATGGATCACAATTAGCTGTATTTCGCGCGGTGTATGCTGACATTGGCGATGAACAGTCAATTGAACAAAGTTTAAGTACGTTCTCGTCTCATATGGTAAATATTGTTGACATTTTAAAACAAGTGGACGAGCATAGCCTTGTTTTATTTGATGAGCTTGGAGCAGGAACGGATCCACAAGAAGGTGCAGCATTAGCTATTGCTATTTTAGATGAAGTGCATAACCGCGGGGCGCGGGTGGTCGCGACGACGCATTATCCTGAATTAAAAGCATATGGCTATAACCGACAAGGTGTCATGAATGCAAGTGTCGAATTTGACATCGAAACGTTAAGTCCAACGTATAAACTATTGATCGGTATTCCGGGGCGAAGCAATGCGCTTGATATTTCTCGTCGCCTCGGCTTAGACGAACATATTATTGCACGTGCTCGTACGTATATTAGTGCTGAAAGCAATGAAGTCGAAAATATGATTGCTTCATTAGAACAAAGTAAAAAGCGCGCGGAAGAAGAATGGGAGCAAGCCGAAAAACTTCGCGAAGAAGCAGAGCAGCTACGAAATGAATTACAACAGCAGTGGAACGAATTAAGTGAACAGCGCGAGCGGTTGTTAGAAAAAGCAAAAGAGGAAGCAGAACTCATTGTTAAAAAAGCGATGAAAACTGCCGAAGAAGTGATTCAAAACCTTCGTGAAATGCAAAAACAACAGGCTGCTGCTATGAAAGAACATGAGCTGATTGCCGCGCGGAAAAAGTTAGAAGAAGCGATTCCGCAAATCGATACAAAAAAGAAAAAACAAGCGCAAAAAGCAAAGCAATCCTTACACCCAGGCGATGAAGTGAAAGTCATTCATCTCAATCAAAAAGGGCAGTTGATTGAGAAAGTATCCGATAAAGAGTGGCTTGTGCAAATTGGGATTTTAAAAATGAAAGTGGATGAAGAAAATTTGCAGTATGTAAGCAGCCCAGCACCGATTGAAACAAAGCCAATTGCGACCGTAAAAGGACGCGACTATCACGTTCCACTAGAATTAGATTTGCGTGGTGAGCGATATGAAGATGCGTTGCTTCGCGTCGAAAAATATATTGACGATGCGGTGTTGGCAGGATATCCGCGCGTGTCTATCATTCATGGAAAAGGAACAGGGGCACTTCGAAAAGGCGTGCAACAATATTTACAAAATCATCGCTCGGTAAAAAGCATTCGATTTGGTGAGGCGGCTGAAGGGGGAACAGGCGTCACCATTGTCGAATTATAATAACGGGAGGAACTATGAACGCGTTCTGGGAAAATGAAACGATTCATATTGCTGCTAATTTTAGTGTCGTCATTTTATGTTTAGTTTTATTTTTAGCTATTTTTGAACTTGTGACAAAATACAAAAACTGGGAAGAGATTGAAAAAGGAAACATGGCGGTAGCGATGGCGACAGGAGGGAAAATATTTGGGATTGCGAATATTTTCCGATACTCGATCGATCATCACGATTCACTGTTAACGATGATCGGTTGGGGCGTTTATGGATTTGTTTTGTTGTTAATCGGTTATTTTATTTATGAATTTTTAACGCCAAAGTTCAACATTGACGACGAAATTGCCAACGATAATCGCGCGGTAGGATTTATTTCTATGGTCATTTCTATCGGCTTGTCGTTTGTCATCGGAGCAAGTATAAGGTGAGAGGAGAAACAGATGGAAACGTTAGCGAAAGTATTGCTCGTATTGTGCGGTGTATTTTTGCTTATTGGTGTCATATATCTCACGTTTTTTGCATAAAAGGGTGTCAGCAGGCACCTTTTTTATTTTTTAATACAAAAATTTCAGAAAATATTATAAAATATAAATAATCTTATCGAAAAGGGGGAAACGAAATGGAGAAGCCATGGCTAGCGTTATATCCTCAGCAAGTTCCTCATTCAATTGATTATCCGCGCAAGCCGTTGCAACAATTTTTGCAAGAAGCAGCGGAGCAGTTTCCGCACAAAACTGCGATTCATTTTTTAGGAAAGGAGCTGACATATAAGGAAGTATATGAGCAAGCGCTGAAGTTAGCATCGTATTTACAACAGCTTGGTTTAGAAAAAGGCGATCGCGTATCGATTATGTTGCCGAATTGTCCACAAGCGGTCATTAGCTACTACGCTGTTTTATTTGCAGGTGGTATTGTCGTACAAACAAACCCATTGTATACTGAACGAGAGTTAGAATATCAGTTAAATGATAGCGGTGCGAAAGTCATTATCGGCCTTGATTTACTTTATCCAAGAATTACAAAAGTGAAAGCGCATACAAAAATTGAACATGTGATCATTACAAGTATAAAAGATTATTTACCGTTTCCGAAAAATGTGTTATATCCATTTGTACAAAAGAAACAAACAGGGATGATTGTACGCGTCAAACATGAGGGAGATTGCCACTTATTCACAAAAGCCTTATCGCTTGCGAGTGGGAAAGTGAAAGAGACGGATGTGGATCCGATAGAAGACGTTGCGCTTCTTCAATATACAGGCGGAACAACTGGATTTCCGAAAGCCGCAATGTTGACACATCATAATTTAACAGCCAATACGCTCATGTGCACGAAATGGATGTATAAATGTGAACGCGGGAATGAATCGATTCTTGGTGTACTTCCGTTTTTCCATGTATACGGGATGACGGCTGTCATGAACTTATCCATTATGGAAGGATATAAAATGATTTTATTGCCGAAGTTTGATGTCGAAACGACGTTAAAAACAATTGAAAAACAACGACCAACGCTATTTCCAGGCGCTCCAACGATTTATATTGCGCTGCTCAACCACCCGAATTTGAAAAAATATGATTTATCGTCAATTAAAATATGTATTAGCGGTTCAGCTCCGCTTCCAGTTGAAGTGCAAGAACAATTTGAAACAGTAACAGGTGGGAAGATTATTGAAGGTTACGGCTTAACCGAAGCATCCCCTGTGACGCATTCCAACTTTATTTGGGACGGAAAACGAATCAAAGGAAGTATCGGTGTGCCTTGGCCAGACACAGAGGCGATGATCGTCTCGTTAGAAACGGGAGAGAAAGCAAACATAAATGAAATTGGTGAAATCGTTGTACGTGGTCCACAAGTAATGAAAGGATATTGGAACCGACCAGAAGAAACAGCAGCGACACTTCGTGACGGTTGGTTGTATACGGGCGATTTAGGGTATATGAATGAAGAAGGTTATTTCTTTGTCGTCGACCGAAAAAAAGATATGATTATCGCAAGCGGTTATAACGTATATCCACGCGAAGTAGAAGAAGTGTTGTATGAGCATCCGAAAGTGCAAGAAGCAGTCGTCATTGGTGTACCAGATGCTTATCGTGGTGAGACGGTGAAAGCGTTTATTGTGCTTAAAGAAGGAGAACAGTGTACAGAAGAAGAACTTGACCAATTTATGAGAAGTAAATTAGCTGCTTATAAAGTGCCGCGCATTTATGAATTTAGAAAAGAATTGCCAAAAACAGCAGTTGGTAAAATATTGCGCCGTGCGCTTGTGGAAGAAGAAAAAGAAAAACAAAAATGAGCGGCGATTGTTTTTTTCTTGACACGCTTTTGGCCTCTCTTTAAAATAAAAATATGAATGATTATTCATTCATATTTTTGAAAGGGAGAATGCAAAGTTGAAACGCGACAAACCGAAGTTTAAACAAATTATTGATGCAGCTGTGATTGTCATTGCTGAAAACGGCTACCATCAAGCGCAAGTATCGAAAATTGCGAAACAAGCCGGTGTAGCGGATGGGACGATCTATTTGTATTTTAAAAATAAAGAGGATATTTTAATTTCATTGTTTCAAGAAAAAATGGGCTACTTCATCGAAAAAATTGAAGAAGAAATAGAAGGAATTTCGAGTCCGTCGGAGAAGTTATTTTTGTTGATTCAAAAACATTTTCAAATGTTAGCGGCGGATCCGCATTTAGCGATCGTGACCCAATTGGAACTTCGCCAATCGAATAAATCGTTACGTCTGAAAATTAATGAAATTTTGAAAGGATACTTAAAAGTTGTCGATCGCATTGTGCAAGAAGGAATTGACAAAGGGGAATTTCGTTCAGATTTAGATGTGCGTCTCACTCGTCAAATGATTTTTGGAACGATTGACGAAATGGTGACAACATGGGTCATGAATGAGCAAAAATATGATCTCGTTGCATTAGCGAAACCGGTTCATCAATTGTTAACGAAAGGTTGTTGTGTGTAAACACGACAACCTTCCGATATACACGAAGGAGGGGGAACATGTTTTCCGTTCAACAAGAGGGGTATGTGGCGATTTTAGCACTTCACCGTCCACCAGCAAACGCTTTAGCATCTTCTGTTTTGAAAGAGCTTTCAGAACGACTTGATGCATTAAAAGAAGACGAACAAGTACGTGTCATCGTTCTTCACGGAGAAGGAAGATTTTTCTCAGCTGGTGCCGATATTAAAGAGTTTACAGCGATTGAGGCGAGCGAACAAGCAGCGGAGCTTGCTCGAGCTGGACAACAAGTGATGGAGAAAATTGAACAGTTTCCGAAACCGATTATTGCTGCGATTCACGGTGCTGCACTTGGCGGAGGGCTCGAGTTAGCTATGAGTTGCCATCTGCGCATCGTAGCGGAAAACGCCAAACTTGGCTTACCAGAATTGCAGCTCGGCATCATTCCGGGATTTGCAGGAACACAACGCTTATTGCGTCATGTCGGTATGGCAAAAGCGCTAGAAATGATGTGGACAAGCGAACCGATCACAGGTACAGAAGCTGTTCAATGGGGACTAGCAAACAAAGCCGTCCCAGAAGAACAATTGCTTGATACAGCGAAGCAACTTGCACAAAAAATTGCTCAAAAGAGCCCGATTTCTGTTCAAGCGGTATTGAAACTAGTTAATGAAGCTCGCACAAAAACGTTCCATGAATGTGTTGAAAAAGAGGCTCAACTGTTTGGACAAGTCTTTGTAACGGAAGATGCGAAAGAGGGCATTTCGGCATTTATCGAAAAACGGACACCACAGTTTCAAGGAAAATAAAAGGGGGAGAGAAGCATGAACATTTTCGTATTAATGAAGCGTACATTTGATACGGAAGAAAAAATTGTCATTCAAAACGGAAAAGTAAGCGAAGAAGGAGCCGAATTCATCATCAACCCATACGATGAATATGCGATTGAAGAAGCGATTCAAGTGCGCGATCAGCACGGTGGCGAAGTGACAGTTGTTACAATTGGGAACGAAGATGCAGAAAAAGAGCTTCGTACAGCGCTTGCCATGGGAGCAGATAAAGCCGTGCTCATTAACATTGAAGACGATGTAGAAAATCGTGACCAATATACAACGGCAAAAGTGCTTGCGGAATATTTAAAAGATAAAGAAGCTGATTTAATTTTAGCTGGAAATGTAGCGATTGACGGCGGGTCTGGACAAGTTGGGCCACGCGTTGCTGAATTGCTAGGTATTCCTTATGTCACGACAATTACGAAGTTAGAAATTGACGGAACAAACGTGAAAGTTGTGCGCGATGTTGAAGGTGACGAGGAAGTTATTGAAACATCTTTACCATTATTAGTAACAGCACAACAAGGGTTAAATGAGCCGCGTTATCCGTCATTGCCGGGCATTATGAAAGCGAAAAAGAAACCGTTAGAAGAACTAGAGCTTGATGATTTAGATTTGGAGGAAGAGGACGTAGAAGCGAAAACGAAAACGATTGAAATCTTTTTACCACCGAAAAAAGAAGCGGGAAAAATTTTGCAAGGAGATATTGCCGATCAAGTAAAAGAACTCGTTTCACTTCTTCATACAGAAGCAAAAGTCATTTAATAGGGGGATGGGGAGCATGGCAAGAAAAGTATTAACATTAGCAGAAGTGCGTGACGGTGCGTTGCGTAACGTATCATTTGAAGCAATTTCCGCTGCAAAAACGATCGCTGAAGGCGGAGAAGTTGTCGCTGTCGTTGTCGGAGCGAGCGTTCGCTCATTAGCTCCTGAGCTGATTGCTTACGGTGCGGATCGAGTGATTGTTGTTGAACACGAAAAATTGGCGACGTATACGCCAGACGGTTATGCCCAAGCATTGCAAGCTGTTGTTGAGCAAGAGAAACCAGAAGGAATCGTCTTTGGGCATACAGCGCTTGGAAAAGACTTATCGCCAAAACTTGCTGCGAAATGGCAGTCTGGTCTTGTGTCTGATGTTGTCGCTGTTGAAGCAACAGGTGGAAATATCGTCTTTACAAGACCGATTTATTCTGGTAAAGCGTTTGAAAAGAAAATCGTGACAGACGGTCTTATGTTTGTGACTGTTCGTCCGAACAATATCGCTCCACTTGAAAAAGATGAAAGTCGCACAGGTGCGGTTGTCGATGCGCAAGTAGACATTAAAGACTTACGCACAATCGTTCGTGATATTGTGAGAAAAACAGCGGAAGGCGTCGATTTATCTGAAGCGAAAGTGATCGTTGCCGGCGGTCGCGGCGTGAAAAGTGCGGAAGGATTTGAGCCGTTGAAAGAATTAGCGAACGTGCTTGGCGGTGCGGTTGGAGCATCGCGTGGGGCATGCGATGCAGGATATTGCGATTATTCGCTTCAAATTGGACAGACAGGAAAAGTTGTTACGCCAGATTTATACATTGCGTGCGGTATTTCAGGGGCGATTCAACATTTAGCAGGCATGTCTAACTCAAAAGTAATCGTGGCGATTAATAAAGACCCTGAAGCGAATATTTTTAAAGTGGCGGATTATGGGATTGTTGGTGACTTGTTTGAAGTCGTTCCACTTTTAATCGAAGAATTTAAAAAATTAAAAGTACATTCATAAGGCAGAGCATGATGCTTTGCCTTTTCTTTTCAGCATATTTTTTTGCGACAAGGAAATAGTAGAAGCGAAGCAAAAGATTGGCGCAATGAATACGTTCAATGGTATACTATGTGCATGGAACGGAAATATTTAAGGAGGAATGAAACATGGCTATTGTAAATGCAACAGATCAAACATTTGTTAACGAAGTAAAAGATGGTGTTGTGCTCGTTGATTTCTGGGCACCTTGGTGCGGACCTTGCAAAATGATTGCACCTGTATTGGAAGAAGTAGATCGCGAGCTTGACGGCAAAGTGAAAGTAGTAAAAGTCAATGTAGATGATAACCCAGAAACAGCTGGAAAATACGGTGTGATGAGCATCCCAACACTATTCGTGTTCAAAAATGGAGAAGTAGTCGACAAGACTGTTGGCTTCCAACCAAAAGAAGCGCTTGTTGGTCTTTTAAGCAAACATTTATAATCGACATGCCTCGGAGACATCCGAGGTATTTTTTTTGAAATTTTATATTGACACTGAAAATCGTTCTCTACTATAATGATAACGGTTAATGATAATCGTTATCAAAAAAGGGGGATACATACGAAATGAAAAAACGTCAATTAAAAGCTGTGTTTGCCATGTTTTTATTAGCAGGTGGCGTGCTGGCTGGTTGCGGAAATGCGGAGAAAACAGAAACGACAGAGAAGAAGGAAGAAACAAAAGTAGAAGAAAAACAGGAAGAGCAACAACCTGCTGAAACCGAACAAGCGGAAGAACAAGTAAATGTTCAAACGTTCATTGATGCTTATAAAGCAATCAAAGCGGAAACCGAGAAAGCAAAAGAAGGACAGCCAGTTGACTGGAATCTTGTAGAAAAAACATATGTCGAGCAGTTGCAAAAACCAATTAACGAACTAGATGGTACATTTGCGCAAACGATTGAAGCCGCGATTCAAGGTGGAAAAAGCGGAGAGTTAAACGTTCATCCAGCACGTCAAATTGTTGATAAAGTAACGCAATCGTATTTTTATCAATTGCAAAAGAAACTGCAAAAAGATGTTGTAGCAGCACTTGAAGCTGGCGATCAACAACAAGCGACAACATTGTTTGACCAAATTAAGTTGCTAGCAGCGGAAATTTTCGTTCCAACGGCAATGAAACGGGATGAGTATTATCAATTAACAGGAGAATCTAGCCTCGAGCAAAGCATTAACGCTGGTTTAGCAGCGCAAGAAGAAGCATTAAAAGCAAATAACGTAGATGATTTTAAAGTGTACATCCAATTGACAGATAAATCTATTTATCGTAGTTACTATTTAGCGTCTAAATCATATGCTGAAAAAATTGAAGCTGGTGTGAAAGAAGGTAAGGCAGAAGATGAACTCAAAGGTCAACAAGCTGAAGCATGGGGCTTTTTACAAGCGATCAAAGGCTCTTTAGCTGAAGGAGATGAAGCGGCGACAACTCGCTTAGATGAAATTTTATCATTAAATAACGATTATAAAAACATTAAAGCAGAAGAAGTGGGTGCATTATTCGCCAAAGCGTTGTTTGGTAAAATGAAAGGCTATCATGAAAAAGCACCGGCGCAGTTAGATGAGAATAACGTTGTTGAAGCGAAAGTAAAAGCGTTAGAAGGAAACATGTTCTTAAAGGCAATTGAATTAGATGTGAAAGCAAAATTGGGCGAGCAAAAAGCTGCAGACGTGTTTGCTACGGCAGAAAAATGGTATAACGCTATTGCAGAAAACAAAAAAGATGAAGCTGCTCAACATAGTAAAGCTGTGCTTGATGCTGTAAGTACGATTGTTCAATAAATAGAAGAGCCGCGCATAACACGCGGCTTTTTTGTTGTGATACAATAGTAAGGCGACGAACGATGAAGGAGTTACACAAATGGCAAAAGTATGTATTACAGGTGGAGCAGGTTTTATCGGCAGTCATTTAGGGAGAAAATTGCTTGAACTTGAGCATGAGCTTATCGTGATCGACAATTTTCATCCATATTATTCAACGTGTCGGAAACAACGTCAGCTTCAACAAATAGAGAATGTTGGCTTTTTTCATTTTTACAATGTAGACATTTTACAATTGGATTTGTTGAAACAAATTTTCTTCCATCATCGACCAGATATTGTATTCCATTTAGCCGCGCTACCAGGCGTGCAGCCATCGTTATCGGAGCCATTAGCATATATTGATTACGATGTGAAAGCAACCGTCAATGTATTACAAGCGGCAGGAGAAGCGGAAGTTCAACATGTGTTATTTGCTTCTTCTTCTTCCGTATACGGCAATCGAGCGTTTCAGCCATTAAAAGAAGAAATGGCAACCGGTCAAGTCATTTCTCCGTATGCAGCGGCGAAATATAGTGCCGAATCGTTTTGCCACGCATATGCGCACATATATGGCTATACGATGACAATTTTTCGATATTTTACAGTATATGGGCCGTGGGGACGTCCGGATATGGCGATTAGTAAATTTATTCGCAAATTGTTACGTGATGAACCGGTTACCGTTTACGGTGATCATACAGCACGCGATTATACGTACATTGATGACATTGTTGCTGGAATGATTCAAGCAATAGAACGAAAAGGCGAAAGTGATGTTTTTAACCTAGGGGCTGGTCAACCTGTGACGATGAAGCAATTGCTTGCGGAGTTGCGCAATCATTTTCCGCATATGCGCGTTCATTACGAACCGCCTCGCCTTGGCGATGTTGTCGCTACATGGGCTGATATTACAAAAGCGAAAGAAAAAATCGGGTACGAGCCGCGCGTATCGTTGCGGGAAGGATTGGCAAAGACGATTGAATGGGCGAAGCAATATGAAAAATAAACAAATAAAGATTTTGATGCGACTCATTAGCCTCATATGTATTGTAGCGTTTATATGGATGACGATTCACCACTTTGATGCCCAACTGTTGTTTGATCTGATGCACAAGCTTGTTTCACAACCGTGGCATACGGGTTATATGGTTGTCATGTATAGTTTTGCTTTTGTGTTACGTGCTATGGCGTGGAAATGGTATTTGCCGCAAGCCCGTTTTCAAACGTGCATCGATGGGTTATTTGCTAGTTTATTCATAAATCATATATTTCCAATTAAAATCGGCGATGTCGCTCGCGTTGGCATATGTGCAAAACAAAATCGCATTCCATTTTCGATTGTTGCCGAGTCGGTCATTGTATTGCGCCTTTTAGATTTGATCGTGTTATTTTTCTTTGCTTTTTTAGGAGCAATTGTTTATATGCATATGATTATTCGTTCCGCCATGATTTCCCCCCTCATTTTTGGTGGTATTGTTTTTTTGTTTTTCCTCCTTCGACGCATCGATTTGTCATGGTTACAAAAACATAAACAGCACTGGAACATGATATGGAAAAGCCATCGTTTTGTGTTGATTGTTGTTGCTATTGTTTTTAGTTGGATATGTGAAGCGGTCGTTTTGTTTGAAATGGCGAAAATGGTCGCTTTTCCTCTGTCGTTTTCCGAAGCGTTGTGGGTAAATAGTATGGCGGTTGGTGGACAAGTATTTCAAATGACGCCAGGAGGACTAGCGACATATGAGGCAGTTATGGCGTTCGCGTTAACTCGCATTCATTCATATTGGGAACAAGCATATGCTCTTGCATTGGCGACTCATTTATTTAAATTTTTATTTTCTTATGTCGTTGGGCTATACGTATGGTGGCGCATCCCGACGCTATGGACATTCGTTCGAAAGGAGGACGTAGCATGAAAAAAGCATCGAAGTTTGAAAAAGTAGCGGCAAGGTGTTGGAACTTATTAAATGAAGGAAAGCCGTTTACTCCGATTTTTGTTATGGGAACGATGGTTCTTTTTCATTTGTTTGATGGTATCACTTTTGAAGAAGGAAAGCAGTTATGGAATAGCTTACTGTTTACTATCCCGCTTTTTGTATTGTACTACGTATATGACTATCCGTTATTTTTACGTAACTATTTATGGGTTCCGTACGTTGTGTTCCTAATGATTTGGTCGTTTGTTCCGACAGGTTTACTTTTGCTTGCTGTTAGTCTTTATTTCTTTTTCACCGTTTTCTTTTGGGGAACACTATACTATCATTTACGTATTGGAACAACGTGGTTGAATTTTACTCGTTTTTGGAAACTTGTATTGAAAAATAGTGATTCAACAAGTGGGAATGCACAGGAACAATTGCCAAAAGTATTGCTTCTTCTTTCTGTATGGGAATATGGAGTACAACATGACATACATGTTCCGTCATTTATTGCTTTTTACGCCTTTGTTTTTGTATGGTCGTTTATTTTGCACCGTTATTTATTTGATTGGAAACCGAAAGTGATTGACCGTTATACGGACAACGTGCCTCCAAATGATCAACCGTTGAGCGATCGCGTCATTGTGCTCGTTGTTGATGGAATGAGGAAAGATCGTTTCGAGCAAGCGAACGCCCCATTTTTAAAGTCGCTTCGTGCGAATGGGACGGACTTTACGCAAATGGAAACGGTATATCCTGCACGTACGGTCGTCTGTTTTACATCGATGCTTACAGGAACATACCCATTTGAACACGGCATTCGTTCAAATATGGTATGGAAACTAGGTATTCGTGTCGAAAGTATTTTTGATTCGCTCCGAAAAGTAGGAAAAAAAGGAAAAGTGCTCGGCATCGCTCATCTTGTCGATTCCCTAGGAAATGATGTCGAAACGGTTACAGCTGTCATGCATAACGATGTCGCAGATCGTAACATTATGGAGCGTGCGAAACAAATCATGACCGAACAAGATTTACATTTATTTGTCGTTCAATTTATTGGAACGGACCAAACGGGTCATAGCCGCGGTGTACATTATGATGAGTATGTACAAAAAATTGAAGAAGTTGATCAATTGATCAAACAATTTTTCGAATGGTTGCATGAACAAGGGAAAGCAGAAAATACGACATTTATCGTTTGTGCGGACCATGGACAAGCAGACGGAATTGGGGGACATGGTCATTTAGATGAGGGGGAGCGATACGTTCCATTTTTCATGTACGGTCCAATGATTGAAAAAGGGAAACGCATTGACGAAAAACATAGTCTCGTTTCTCTTGCTCCAACGATTGCTTATTTGCTAGGGGCACCATATCCGAGCCATAGTCGTGGCCCTGTATTAGTTGAAGCGCTAAAGAAAGAGGGAAAATGATGAAAGTCGTTATATTTTTGCCTGCACATAATGAAGAAGAAGCGATTGGTGAGGTGATCCGCCGTATTCCAAGACAAATGCAACCGAATATAGAAGTGTCTGTCCTTGTTGTCGACGATGGATCAACGGATCGAACCGTTGATGTAGCAAAACAAGCAGGAGCCGATTTTGTTTATCGACACGAACGAAATCGCGGATTAGGGGCTGCTGTACGTACCGGCTTACAACAATGTGTCGAACTCGGTGCAGACATCGGTGTCATGATTGATGCCGATAATGAATATCCACCCGAACAAATTCCTGATCTCATTATGCCTATTTTACGTGGCGAAGCAGATTATACGATGGGATCCCGTTTTTTAGGGACGATTCACGGAATGAAGTGGCATCGCCGCATTGGAAATTATATATTCACGTTTATTCAATCGCTGTTATTAAAAACATGGATTTACGACGGTCAATCAGGCATGCGAGCTTTTTCGCGACAAGCGATGGAAGAAGCAGAAATTATTCATGACTACAACTATGCACAAGTATTGACGTTAAACCTAGTGCGGAAAGGATTTCGGTTAAAAGAAGTACCGATTGTATATCAAGTAAGAACGACAGGGCAATCGTTTATTAAATTTACAGCTTATCTTAAGCATGTCATCCCGGCTATTGTGAAAGAAATGTGCCGTTCGACGAAGCGAAAACAAATACGTTCTGTTCAGCAACGCTAGAGAGTGATTCTCTAGCATTTTTTCTTGACAATAATTATGATAATTATTATCATTATCATCGAAGGAGGAGATCGGAGTGAAACACTTTTTATTTTTTTGTTTGTCGATGATATTAATTTTCACTTCAGCCCCTATTTCTTCGTTCGCTTATTCATACGGTGATCCGAACGAAGAAGCAGTTGCTGAAGCTTATAAAGAAATGGTGGCAAAAGCACAAGAAAAAAAATTCGATGAAGTAAAGGCGATTTATGAAACGGTACAAAAAGAAATTGATATGCATATGGGGCCAGAACCTTCTGCCATTATTTTGGAGGCAATTGAAAATAAAGATGTAGATACGATCGTTTCAGCGATGCAAAAAGTGCTTGTGTTAAACGTTGCCCGCCGTTTAGAAAATGTAGAGAAAAACTTCGATAACTATGATACGAGCAAACGTTTGTTAGCAAAAGCATTTGCTACATATAAAGCACTTTCTCCAATCGTGCAACAAAAAGATGCGGAGCTTGATGAACAATTAAAACAACAGTTTGACATTGCTCTTCAATCGCTCGGAAATCCAGGATTGTTCGGAGTAGGAAAAAAAGAGTCAAACATCAATCAATTTAAGGAAAGCAAGAAAGTCATTTTGCAAGCATTGCAAGATCAATTTGAATTAGAAAATATTGAAACGGGTCATTTTACTGAAGAAGATTTAGAGCGACTAGCTGCTGCAAAAAAGAAAGAATGGACGGATTTGTCTGATGTGAAAAACTGGATACCGATTATTGCTATCGTTATGGTCATTGTGGCGGTTGTTGTGTATGCCGTAAGAAAACGGAAGTAAAGAAAGGGGCGTTTAGTTTGGAAGTTCAAGCACTGCTCATTACGTTTCGTGAAGCATTAGAAGCGCTGTTAATTGTTGGGATTATTACATCGTATTTAAAGCGCATTGATCAATCGCGCTATGTGAAATATGTTTGGCTCGGTGCAGGGTTAGCCGTGTTTGCAAGTGCGATTGTCGCCTTGTTATTTCAAGTCGTACTTACTGGCTTTTCAACGATGGCGAGCGAAATGTACTTAAAAGTGAGCATTATTTTTATTTCTTCCATCTTGTTGACGCAAATGGTTTTTTGGATGGCGGAACATAGTAAAGATATAAAAAGTAGTATGGAAGGAAAAATGAGCAAATATGTGTCCAAAGGCGACGTATTTGGTATGGTCATGCATTCGTTTTTAGTTGTTTTGCGTGAAGGAGTGGAGACGGTCTTCTTCTTCGCTGCTATTACAGGTGGAAACATCGGAGCGGCGGTGCAAGGATGGGGTGCGATTACAGGGTTAACGATTGCTGCTGTTGTAAGTTATATGTTCTTTAAAGGAACGATGCGTGTACCATTAAAAACGTTTTTTAAAGTGACAGGTGCATTTATTATTTTGATTGCGGCCGGATTGCTCGTACAAGGCATTTCGATGCTACAAGATTTAAAAATAATCGGCAGCGTCATGCCGCACGTTTATGATATTACTTGGTTTATGCCGGAACACCCGATTGATCACGAACATTTCGTGCGCGACACAGGTCAAGAGCCTATTCTATCTGGGGATGTTGGCATTTTCCTTAAGGCGTTATTCGGTTACTCATCGATGCCGTCACTTGAAGAAGTATTAGCGTACATCGGCTATTTTATCGTCATTTATTTACTTGTAAAAACACGTTATGGCAAAAAAGAAGAAAAAAACGAACAAAATGAGAAGGTGCTTGAACAACAAGTGATGTAAAGTACAAGGGGAACCTTGTACTTTTTTGCTTAGGAGGGTTTATTGTGCGAATCGTTTCAATTATTGCGCTAGTTGTTGTGTATATATCATGTTTCGTCTATGCTAGCCCGTTTGCTGCAACGTGGGATGAAGTGGACTTTGCTTTGGCGCTTGATCGGTATGATTTGCTTGCGATGCAGCCGCATTTCCCAGGGTATCCGTATTTTATTTTTGGGGGGATGCTTGTTCATTTATTTGTCGACAATCCTGCTAAAGCGCTGGCCATTTGGAACGGTTTGCTCATGATGAGTGCGACGATCCCTATTTATTTGCTTGCCAAAATATTTGTGGAAAAAAAGTACGCATGGGTCGTTACTGCACTCGTCCAATCGCTTAGTTACGTCATGTTAATCGCTTCACAACCGATGTCGGAAGGAAGCGCACTCGCTGTTTTATGGTGGTATGTATGGAGTTTACAACGTGCGCTTCACTCGGATCGTGTCGGTGTGCAATTGCTTCCGTTATGGCTATTTAGCGTTATGCTTGGTATTCGTTTATCGTACATTCCTTTTGGGATTGGTATTTTATATGTTTGGTGGAAGCGAGCATATCGCTTCAAGAAACTTCTGCTATACAGTCTCATTGCGGTTGCATTTCAATTTATTTGGATTATGGCAGTGGCTACGACGGAGGGAGAGGGGTTTTTGCAGTTAGCTTTTTCATTTACAACAGGGCATTTTACACAATGGGGTGGAGCGATTTCAACAGATGAAGCACCGTTTTGGAAACGAGCTATTATGCTTATTTTTTATAATATCATTTGGACAGGTATGGCTAAGCAGTCAATATGGTTGCTGAGTTGCTTTATTGTTTTGTTGGTTATGACTTGGAAACGAATAACGCTTCCACCTTTGTATCGTTTATTTTTATTGACATATTTTTTATGGGCGTTGTTTGCGCAAAACATTGAAAAGCCAAGACATATATTGCCGATTGTCGTCATTGTTTCATTCTTTTTGTTTGTCAGTGTCCTTCAATCGTCATCACGTTTTCGATTGACTGTTATGCTTATTTTACTTCTCTCACAAACGATTATCGGCATACAAGGGATTAAGCGTCAAGCGACACAGTTGCCAGCGACATATCAGTTGGCGTATGATTTTGAACAGAAAGAAAAGCCTTTTATTTTACTCACATGGGAGGAAACGCGCGTGCTTGAATATTTGCGTGTTTCTTTTCCGCATGAACGTGTATTCTCTTTTGATGTTTTTCAACGTGAAAAAGCGGCATTTCCACATGCGAAAGTGTATGTTACTGATCATGTCGTTAAAGGGTTTCAAGCGCAAGGCATAGACGTTCGTCCATATATTCATTTTGTTCGAACTTATGAATCGAGTTTATTATCTGACCCTGTGTATGGGCGCATCACCGTATATGAATGGAGAGAGGAGGAAAAACGTGAATGAACAATTAAAACAAAAGTTGGCCATTTTACCTGATCAACCGGGATGTTATTTAATGAAAGACGCTCATGGCACAGTCATTTATGTCGGAAAGGCGAAGGTGCTGAAAAATCGTGTTCGATCTTATTTTACCGGCACACATGATGGAAAAACGCTCAGGTTAGTGAATGAAATTGCTGATTTTGAATACATTGTGACGTCCTCGGATTTAGAAGCGCTTATTTTGGAAATGAATTTAATTAAAAAATACGATCCGAAATATAACGTCATGTTAAAAGACGACAAAAGCTATCCGTTTATTAAAATTACGGGGGAAACGCATCCGCGTCTCATCATTACGCGAACGGTAAAAAAAGATAAGGGGAAATACTTCGGTCCGTATCCAAATGCCCAAGCGGCCCATGAAACGAAAAAATTGCTTGATCGTTTATATCCATTAAGAAAATGTGAGAAAATGCCAAAAAAAGTTTGTTTATATTATCATATGGGACAATGTTTAGGACCGTGCGAATATAAAGTGTCAGAGGAAGAAAATAAACAAATTGTTGAACAAATTACGCGTTTTTTAAACGGTGGGTATAAAGAAGTAAAAGAGGCATTAACAGAAAAAATGATGGAAGCAGCCGAACAGTTACAGTTTGAGCGGGCGAAAGAATATCGTGACCAAATTGCGTACATTGAGGCATTGATGGAAAAACAAAAAATGATTTTACATGACTTTGTTGATCGAGACATTTTTGGGTATGCGTACGATAAAGGATGGATGTGCGTACAAGTTTTTTTCATCCGGCAAGGAAAGCTCATCGAACGAAATGTATCAATGTTTCCACTATATCAAGAACCAGAAGAAGAATTTTTAACATTTTTAGGCCAATTTTACAGTAAACATTACCATTTAAAGCCACGTGAAATCGTATTACCTCGAGAAATCGATGGTGAAATGGCGATGAAATTGCTTGAGGTGAGCGTCACGCAGCCGAAGAGCGGGAAAAAGAAAGAACTCGTTGATTTAGCATGTAAAAATGCACAAATTGCACTGCAAGAAAAGTTCTTTTTAATTGAACGTGATGAAGAACGAACCATTCGTGCCGTCGAACGACTAGGCGGAGCGCTCGGGATTTCAACGCCTCATCGTATCGAGGTGTTTGACAATTCCAACATTCAAGGAGCAGACGCTGTTGCTGCGATGGTTGTATTTATTGATGGAAGGCCGGAAAAAAAAGAATATCGTAAATATAAAATAAAAACGGTGCAAGGAGCGGACGATTATGAGTCGATGCGCGAAGTGATTCGGCGGCGATATACACGCGTGTTGCGCGAACGGTTACCGCTTCCCAATCTCATTGTTGTCGACGGAGGAAAGGGGCAAATACAAGCCGCAAAAGAAGTGTTAGAATGCGAGCTTGGATTATCGATTCCAATCGCTGGTTTAGTGAAAGATGATAAACATCGCACATCACATTTATTGTTCGGCGATCCGCCAAGCGTCATTTCGTTAGAAAAAAATAGTCAAGAGTTTTATTTGCTACAGCGCATGCAAGAAGAAGTGCATCGCTTTGCAATTACATTTCATCGTCAAGTTCGTTCAAAATCTGCATTCCATTCCATCCTCGATCAAATTCCAGGGGTTGGTACAAAAAGAAAACAAGCGTTATTACAACATTTCGGATCGATAAAAAAAATGAAAGAAGCGACCGTTGAACAAATACAAGAAGCAAATATTCCAAAACACATCGCCCAAAAAGTTTACGAAGCGCTTCAAACGTACGAAAGCTGACCATCATCGGTCAGCTTCATCTTTTCGATCCCATTTGACTGTGAACAAAACGGTTTTGGCGCGCCGCTTTTGCTGTTCAAACGCTTCTGTGACATATCCTTTTTGTTGCTCAAACTGTCGGGCTAGAAAGCCTGCTTCAAGTTGAAACGTGCACTCCCCACCATAATCGAACCGCATCGCAACAAGCGGCCCTTCTAATTGAAGTTCACATTCATCTTTTTTCTCTTCAAGTACCGATAAGTTTCCCCAACCAGCTTGTTCGAAAAAAGAAATGACATCGTCGATTGTAGCTAGTGGGTATTTTCTCGCTAAATCTTTTCCTGCCCAATATAAAATAAATGGAGTTTCTTTTCCAAATAAATTTGGTAGTAGTTCTTGCCGAAATAAAAAGTCGTTAAAAGCAGAAATGCTCGTTTGTTTCCATTGTTCGTATCCGCTCACGATCAAATCCCCTCTCTATTTTTCATTATAACGAACAACAATGTGAAAAATAGTATTGACTTTTCTCTCATTTCGGACTTCACTAGAAGTGTAGTTATTTTAAATTTTGAAATGATTGAACATTTCGTGAACACCTTTTCTTGACGCTCCTACATTCTGGGAGTACAATGAATGTGACAATGACCAATGGAAATGGAAGTGTTTACACTTCTGTTGGTCATAGTCTAGTAGATGTGGATGGGAGCACATAGAAAAGGAAGATGACAAATTTAAGGGGGGTTATGTATGGCACAAAATCGCGAGTTTTTTTATCGTCGACTCCATTCATTGCTTGGAGTTATTCCAGTCGGGCTGTTTTTAACGCAGCATCTAGTTGTTAACCATTTTGCAACAAGAGGAGCAGATGCATTTAACAAGGCGGCAGCTTTTATGGAGCAGCTACCGTTTCGGTATTTTTTAGAAATTTTCGTTATTTTTCTTCCGCTATTGTTCCATGCCATCTACGGACTGTACATTGCGTTTACAGCGCAAAATAATGTAAGTCGATACGGGTATTTCCGTAACTGGATGTTTATGTTACAACGCTTAACGGGGATTATTACGCTCATTTTCGTCGTCTGGCACGTATGGGAGACGCGCGTTCAAGCTGCGTTTGGTGCAGAAGTAAACTATGACATGATGGCGAACATCGTTGCAAACCCGTTTATGCTTGCATTTTATATTGTTGGAATCGTTTCGGCGGTGTTTCACTTTGCGAACGGGCTATGGTCGTTTTTTGTTAGCTGGGGAATTACAGTAACTCCTCGTTCACAACAAATTTCTACATACGTGACAATGGGGATTTTTGTCGCGCTTTCGATCGTTGGTATACGCGCGATTTTAGCATTCGTTTAATCCACAAGGAGGAGTGAGGAGACATGAGTAAAGGAAAAATTATTGTTGTTGGTGGAGGTCTTGCCGGCTTAATGGCAACGATTAAGATTGCCGAAGCAGGCGTAAAAGTAGATTTGTTTTCGTTAGTTCCGGTGAAGCGATCTCACTCTGTTTGTGCACAAGGTGGCATTAACGGTGCAGTTAACACAAAGGGAGAAGGAGATTCTCCGTGGGAGCATTTCGATGATACAGTGTACGGAGGAGACTTTTTAGCTGACCAACCTCCGGTAAAAGCGATGTGTGAAGCTGCTCCGGGAATTATTCATTTGCTTGATCGCATGGGCGTCATGTTCAACCGTACGCCGGAGGGATTGCTTGATTTCCGTCGCTTTGGTGGAACACAACATCACCGTACTGCATACGCAGGAGCGACAACAGGCCAACAGCTTCTTTACGCGCTTGATGAACAAGTGCGCCGTCACGAAGTCGCTGGACTTGTGACAAAATATGAAGGTTGGGAATTTTTAGGTGCTGTTTTAGATGACGAACAAGTATGTCGCGGAATTGTCGCGCAAAACTTAACAACAATGGAGATTAAAGCATTCCCGGCTGATGCTGTCATCATGGCCACAGGTGGTCCGGGGATCATTTTCGGAAAATCAACAAACTCTATCATTAACACAGGATCAGCAGCATCGATCGTCTATCAACAAGGTGCGTATTATGCAAACGGAGAATTTATTCAAATTCACCCGACAGCCATTCCAGGCGATGATAAACTCCGCTTAATGAGTGAATCAGCACGCGGAGAAGGTGGACGAGTTTGGACGTATAAAGACGGAAAGCCTTGGTATTTCTTAGAGGAAAAATATCCGGCTTACGGAAACCTTGTTCCGCGCGATATTGCAACGCGTGAAATTTTCCATGTTTGCGTAGACTTAAAGCTCGGCATTAACGGCGAAAACATGGTTTATTTAGATTTGTCGCACAAAGATCCGAAAGAGCTGGATATTAAGTTAGGCGGCATTATTGAAATTTATGAAAAGTTTATGGGTGAAGACCCAAGAAAAGTGCCGATGAAGATCTTCCCAGCTGTTCACTACTCAATGGGTGGATTATGGGTGGACTACGATCAAATGACAAACATTAAAGGGTTGTTTGCAGCGGGTGAGTGCGACTTCTCGATGCACGGTGCAAACCGTCTCGGTGCGAACTCGTTATTATCTGCGATTTACGGCGGAATGGTAGCAGGTCCAAAAGCTGTTGAATATATGAAAGGACTTGAGAAATCTGCCGATGCGATGCCTTCTTCCCTATACGACCGCTATTTAAAACAAGAAGAAGAAAAATGGGCGCAAATTATGGCGATGGATGGTACAGAAAACGCCTATGTTTTGCATAAAGAGCTTGGTGAATGGATGACGGATAACGTCACAGTCGTTCGTTATAACGATAAATTATTAAAGACGGATGAGAAAATTCAAGAATTACTTGAGCGTTATAAAAATATTAACATTAACGACACAGCGAAATGGAGCAACCAAGGTGCGTCGTTTACACGCCAACTTTACAACATGTTGCAACTTGCTCGCGTCATTACGCTTGGTGCTTACAACCGTAACGAAAGCCGTGGAGCGCATTATAAGCCAGAGTTTCCTGAGCGAAACGACGAAGAATGGTTAAAAACAACGATGGCAAGCTTTACACCGGATGGTCCATCGTTCCATTATCGTGAAGTGGATACATCGCTTATTAAGCCACGCAAACGCGATTACACGAAAAAGAAAGGGGAAGTGAAATCATGAGCGAAAATAAAACGATTCGGATTATCGTCACAAGACAAGACCGTCCGGATACAGCCCCTTATGAAGAAGAGTTTGTCATTCCGTATCGTCCGAATATGAACATCATTTCGGCGCTCATGGAAATTCGGCGCAATCCGGTCAATGCGAAAGGGGAAAAAACGACGCCTGTTGCTTGGGAAATGAACTGTTTGGAAGAAGTGTGTGGCGCTTGTTCAATGGTCATTAACGGCAAGCCACGCCAATCGTGTACCGCACTGATCGATCAGCTCGAGCAACCGATTCGTTTAGAGCCGATGCGCACATTCCCTGTCATTCGTGACTTACAAGTGGATCGTAGTCGCATGTTTGATTCGTTGAAAAAAGTGAAAGCATGGATCCCAATCGATGGAACGTACGATTTAGGTCCGGGACCGCGCATGCCAGAGCGTAAACGACAATGGGCATATGAGCTATCAAAATGTATGACGTGCGGGGTATGTTTAGAAGCTTGTCCAAACGTCAATAGTAAGTCAAACTTTATCGGTCCAGCGCCGCTATCGCAAGTACGTTTATTTAATGCACATCCAACAGGAGCGATGCATAAAGCAGAGCGTCTTGAAGCGATTATGGGTGATGGTGGATTAGCGAATTGCGGAAATTCACAAAACTGTGTGCAATCTTGTCCGAAAGGCATCCCGCTTACAACATCGATTGCGGCATTGAACCGCGCAGCAACGATTCAAATGTTCCGCAATTTCTTCGGTAGCGATGAAGTGTAACAAAAAGGTCGGCTCTTCAAGAGTCGGCCTTACGTTTCATCTATGATGCTAGATTGCTTTATAGAGGGGGAGAGGGAAATTGAAAGTATCTTATATTGATGACATAAAAGAATGGGAACAACGTTTTTCTTTTTTTCATCCGGTGCGCGTTCGTTTTTCAGAAACGGATATGTTTGGTCATTTGAACAACACGGTACCTTTTGTATATTTTGAAGAAGCGCGCATCGCATTTTTCGAACATCTCGGTTTTATGAATGACTGGTTAGGAAAAGAACACGATGCGATCCCAGTCGTTGCTAATCTACAATGCGATTTTTTACAACAAGTATATTTCGGTGAACAGTTACAAATCGGTGTAAAAGTTGCACATATCGGCAACTCTTCTGTTGATTTACATTATGTAGGAAAAAAACAAAATGGAGCGATTGCATTTACAGGTCGGGGAACGATGGTGCAAATGTCTAAAACGACAGGAAAAGGGGTCGCATGGGACGAAAACGCTCGTGCGCGATTAATAGAAAACATGTAACCGTTCACGCCCTTCTTGCATACGATATGTTGACTAAATATATACCCATCCGTTTCGGTCTGGTAAAAGCAAGGAGGGTTATTCACTTGAATCAGAAGCCGCTGCTCACAAAAAGAGAAAGGGAAGTATTCGAACTGTTGCTCCAAGACAAGACGACGAAAGAGATTGCTAGTGAGCTCTTCATTAGCGAAAAAACAGTTCGCAACCACATTTCGAATGCGATGCAAAAGCTTGGAGTAAAGGGGCGCTCACAAGCTGTTGTTGAATTGCTTCGAATGGGGGAACTTGAACTATAGAGAGAACCGGCTCGCCTTTTCGTTTTAGGCAGCCGGTTCTCTATTGATTTGATGTATGATATAATGAAAAATGTTTTGTCATACATCAACAAAGAATGAGGCGAATACATTGGAAAGACCTATTGGAGTAATTGATTCAGGTGTTGGTGGATTAACGGTCGCAAAGGAAATTATGCGCCAGCTACCAAAAGAACAAATCGTATATTTAGGAGATACAGCACGTTGTCCATACGGACCGAGGTCACGAAAAGAAATTCGGCAGTTTACGTGGGAAATGACGAACTATTTACTTGGATATGATATAAAAATGCTCGTCATTGCATGTAATACTGCCACAGCTGTCGCTTTAGAAGAAATTCGTGATACGCTCAACATTCCTGTGATCGGTGTCGTTCATCCTGGTGCACGCACCGCATTGAAAATTACAAAAAACTATCATATCGGTGTTATCGGCACGGTTGGAACGGTGAAAAGTGGTGCTTATGAGCAAGCATTAAAATCGATCAATAGCGATGTGAAAGTAGAAAGTTTAGCTTGTCCAAAGTTTGTTCCTTTAGTGGAAAGCGGACAATTTGAAGGAGAAGAAGCAAAGCAAATTGTTGCTGAATCTCTTGAACCATTAAAAGACCGACCAATTGATACGCTTATTTTAGGGTGTACGCACTATCCACTTTTAAGCCCACTCATTCAACAATATATGGGCGAGCACGTGAAGCTCATTTGTTCTGGCGATGAAACAGCGCGTGAAGTGAGTACAATTTTACATCATAGCGGTTTGCTTTATACGGGGAATAAGCGCCGCGAGCATATATTTTTCACGACTGGATCGAAAGAAACGTTCCAACAAATTGCTTCGAAATGGTTCGGTCACCCGATTGAACATGTCGAAACGATTCAATTATCTTAAAATCCTTCGCATTCGCCGAAGGATTTTTTTGTTCTATTTTTTTGGACGGCTCGTATACATAGTAGTACAAACCGTATGAGGAGGGGAGTCCATGCGTCGCGTATGGGTTATTGCCACAATGTTTATATTTATTCTTTCAGGATGTGGGCTGTTCGGAGGTGAAAAAGCCACGAAAGAAATTGATCCACCAAAAGATGTAACATATGTAGAAGATGAACAAGCATTGCAAGAAAAAGAAGTAGCAGAAAAGGAAACAGCGACAGAAACGGTGCAACGTGAATTGTATTTAATTGATAAAAATGGCTTCGTCGTCCCACAAACGTTTGCCTTACCAAAAACAAATGCAGCCGCAAAGCAAGTACTTGAATATTTAGTAGAAAACGGTCCGATTTCTGAACTATTGCCGAACGGATTTCGTGCGGTTCTCCCAGCTGACACACAAGTGTTAAGTGTCAATTTAAAACAAGATGGCACACTTGTCATTGATTTTTCTAAAGAGTTTGCGAACTATCGACCAGAAGACGAAAAACGTATTTTACAAGCAATTACATGGACGGTAACGCAATTTGATAATGTGAAACGTGTGAAAATTCGCATGAACGGACATGATCAAAATGTGATGCCGGTTAACGGAACACCAATTAGCAACGAGTTAAGCAGAGATGATGGAATTAACATTGAAACGAACGGTGTTGTGGATATTACGAACACACATCCTGTTATCGTTTACTTTTTAGCGCAAGATGGGAAACAAACATATTATGTCCCAGTAACACGCCGTGTACCGAATAGCGAACAAGATGAATTAGCTGCAGTCGTAAATGAACTAATTAAAGGACCGAGTTACGGTTCGGGCTTGTTAAGCGATTTTCAAGCAGAGGCGAAATTGTTAGAAGCACCAAAATATGAGAATGGAAAAGTAACGTTAAACTTTAACGAAGCGATTTATGGTAGTGTGGAGAAAAATGTTGTGTCGACACATGTGCTTAATTGTTTAGTTTTATCTTTAACAGAACAGCCAGGGGTAGAGAGCGTCGCGATTACAGTAAACGGAAAAGCAGAATTGGTAGATGAGAGCGGAAAACCGCTATCAGAACCTGTCACAAGACCGCAAAATGTGAACACGGGTAGTTTTTGAAACCAATTTTTTGCTATACTATATAAAGATTCATCGTCGAGAGGCAGCATCCCTGCCTCTTATTTCGTGAACATATATTGAGGAGGATTTTGTGTGAGAGTAGATGGTAGAACAAATGACGAACTTCGTCCTGTACATATTGAACCGAACTATTTAAAACATCCGGAAGGGTCTGTGCTTATTTCGATTGGTGATACGAAAGTGATTTGTACAGCAAGCATCGAAGATAAAGTCCCACCGTTTATGCGTGGAGGGGGGAAAGGATGGATTACTGCGGAGTATGCGATGATTCCACGTGCGACTGAACAACGAAATATTCGCGAAGCAAGTAAAGGAAAGTTATCAGGAAGAACGATGGAAATTCAACGATTAATCGGTCGTGCGCTTCGTTCTGTTGTTGATTTGCAAAAGTTAGGTGAGAAAACCATTTGGATCGATTGTGATGTCATTCAAGCGGACGGTGGAACGCGCACAGCGTCAATTACAGGGGCGTTCGTCGCTATGACATTGGCGCTCGGAAAAATGGTTGAAGATAAAAAAATACCGGCACTACCGATTACAGATTTTTTAGCCGCCACATCTGTCGGAATTGATGAAGAACATGGTATTATTTTGGATTTAAACTATATTGAAGATTCAAAAGCACAAGTCGATATGAATATTGTAATGACGGGATCGGGACGTTTTGTCGAAATTCAAGGAACAGGGGAAGAAGCGACGTTTTCATATGAGCAACTGCTCGATTTATTAACCGTTGCTGAAAAAGGTATTCACGAACTTATCGCTCGGCAAAAAGAGGCACTCGGTTCTCTTGCGGAACAAATTATGCAACATGGTTCGGAAGGGGAAGAAGCGAAATGAAACGAATAATCATTGCCACCAAAAACAAAGGGAAAGTAGCAGAATTTCAGCAATTGTTTTCAAAAAAAGGGATCGACGTGCTCTCCCTCCTTGCCTATGATGACATACCAGATGTTGAAGAAACGGGAACGACGTTTGCAGAAAACGCGATATTAAAAGCAACGACGATTGCGAATATGCTCCATGAAACGGTCATTGCAGATGACTCAGGATTAATCGTTGACGCGTTAAACGGCGAGCCGGGCGTATACTCGGCTCGCTACGCCGGCGAAGGAAAAAATGATCAAGCAAACATCGAAAAAGTGCTTACAAAGTTACAAGGTGTGCCTTTTGAACAACGAACCGCCCGTTTTCATTGTACGCTCGCTGTTGCCAAACCAAACGGAGATGTGACGACAGTAGATGGCGTATGTGAAGGATATATAACAGAAGAACCAGTTGGTGAAAACGGTTTTGGGTACGATCCGATTTTTTTTGTTCCTGAAAAACAACGAACAATGGCCCAATTAACGAAAGAAGAGAAAAATGAAATTAGCCATCGGGCAAAAGCGCTACAACATCTTTTACATATATGGGACAAGCTGTTTGAAAAGGAGAATGAGTCGTGAACGTATTAATTGTAAGCGATAGCCACGGATTAACCAAAGAATTACAGACGATCGTTTCACGCCACAAACAACATGTTGATGCAATCATTCATTGCGGTGATTCTGAGTTAACAAGCAACCACGAAGCGTTGCAAGGTATGCTTGTTGTGCGAGGAAATTGCGACAACGAACGTCGTTTTCCAACCGATCTTGTTGAAGAAGTAAACGGCGTTCGCTTTTTCATTACACATGGTCATTTGTACAACGTCAAAATGACGCTCATGAATTTATATTATAAAGCGAAAGAAGTCGGGGCACGCATCGTTTGCTTTGGTCACTCGCACATTGCAGGATGTGAACAAATCGATGATGTTCTTTTCATCAATCCAGGAAGCGTTTATTTACCGCGCCTGCGTCGCGAAAAAACATATGCCATACTTCATATAGACGAAGCAACTACAACCGTACATTTTTACAATATCGACGGCAAACCGCTCCATGATTTAACAACGACATATACAACAAAATAGGGGCAAGAAAATTCCATCGCCCCTATTGACTTTTTTCATAAACATCATTACAATAACAATTGTCCAAACCACGATGATATGTTTGTGATATGTCTATATATGTCCCAGTAGCTCAGCTGGATAGAGCAACGGCCTTCTAAGCCGTCGGTCGGGAGTTCGAATCTCTCCTGGGACGCTAAAGATCCTCTTGCATGGGCAAGGGGATTTTTATTTTACATGCTCAGCTGGATAGAGCACGTCTGATTGAGCTTCATCGAATAAACATCAGCGTACCGCACGAGCTGCATCATGAATAAGCAAGCTGAGTGCGGGACGACAAAGCCTTCTAAGCCGTCGGTCGGGAGTTCGAATCTCTCCTGGGACGCTAAAGATCCTCTTGCATAGGCAAGGGGATTTTTTTGTTTAGTCAAAAAATGTTCAAATTTTTTATATCCTTTCTTTTCCTTGATATATCAATTATGTAAGCGTATACATAACGTTTTAACTAATCTAAATAATCAAAAAATTCAATGAAATAGTATTGACTGTTCTCGTAAATGAGCGTATGATAATTTTCAAATAAATCTAACAAAAGTCGTAATCAACAGAAGAGGCAAGAGACGGCGAACAGGGGAAGAGGGGAAAAGCATTGAGTGAACAGTGGATTTTTCTAAACGATGAATTTGTGACAAAAGAAAATGCAAAAATCTCTGTATACGATCACGGTTTTCTTTATGGGGATGGGGTGTTTGAAGGAATTCGAGTATATAGCGGTAATGTGTTTCGTATGAAAGAGCATATTGACCGCTTATACAATTCAGCGAAATCCATTTTGTTAAACATTCCCTACACAAAAGAAGAATTAACAAATATTATCGTCGAGACTGTGCAAAAAAACGGCTTTGAAGATGCGTATATTCGTGTCATTGTGTCGCGTGGTGTTGGCGACCTTGGACTCGATCCGTACAAATGTCCGAAGCCACAAGTTGTCGTTATCGTTGAACCGTTAGCGATCTTCCCAAAACATTTGTATGAAACAGGCATTGAAGTAATTACCGTAGCAACAAGACGGAATCGTCCAGATGTATTAAGCCCAAAAGTAAAATCTTTAAACTACTTAAATAACGTATTAGTCCGAATTGAAGCACACTTAGCAAACGTCAGCGAAGCGCTCATGCTCAATGACCAAGGATATGTTGCTGAAGGGTCAGCTGACAACGTGTTCATCGTTAAAAATGGCGTGTTATATACACCACCAGGATATGTCGGGGCGCTTGAAGGCATTACGCGCGATGCGATTATCGACATCGCTAAAGATCTCGGCTATGTCGTCAAAGAAGAGCCGTTTACTCGTCATGATGTGTACACAGCAGATGAAGTGTTTTTAACGGGAACCGCAGCAGAAGTGATTGCGGTCGTTAAGGTCGATGGTCGTGTTATCGGTGACGGAGTGCCAGGCGAACATACGAAACGACTGTTAGAAGAATTTCGCAAACGTGTTGTTTCTGAAGGTGTAAAAGTATATGCTTCACAAAATGTCAATGCTGGGTAACAAATCAATAAAGAAAAAGCGTTGAAGAGGATAAGTAGCTGACGGGTTAGGCATCCACAGAGAGCCGGGGTAGCTGAAAACCGGTGATGTCTCCGTTTGTGAACTCCCCTCGGAGCGCCGTCCTGAACGATCGACTCTAGTAGGGACGGACGGGTGCACGTCACTCGTTATTAAAACGAGCGATGCGACGATCGTCGCGCGCTCCTGAGGTGGCTTTGCCACGAAGAAGGGTGGTACCGCGGGAAGGATGCAAGCCTTTTCGCCCCTTTGGTCCGCACGGACTGATGGAGGGGTGAGAAGGCTTTTCTTATTTCACATTTCTTTTAGGGGTGAAAAAATGGCAGCGAATATGAAAGTGAAAGAAAGAGTGGCAAAAAAACAAACGTTATGTGGAGCACTTATGTTGATCGAGGCGCTCAAGGCAGAGAATGTGAAGGTGATTTTCGGTTATCCAGGAGGAGCTGTATTACCAATTTACGACAAATTGTATGAGTCGGGTGTGTTTCACGTGCTCACGCGTCACGAACAAGGTGCGATTCATGCGGCGGAAGGATATGCGCGCATCTCTGGAAAACCAGGTGTCGTTATTGCGACATCGGGACCGGGTGCGACAAATATTGTGACAGGTTTAACGGATGCGATGATGGACTCCATTCCGCTCGTCGTTTTCACAGGGCAAGTCGCATCAAGCGTCATCGGTTCGGATGCCTTTCAAGAAGCGGATGTGCTCGGCATTACCATGCCAATTACAAAACATAGTTACCAAGTACGTGATGTACACGAGCTGCCAAAAATCATTAAAGAAGCGTTTCATATCGCAACGACTGGACGTCCGGGACCTGTATTAATCGATATTCCGAAAGATATGGCTGTCGCAGAAGCAGAGTTTGACTATGAACAAGATGTGCAGTTGCCAGGTTATCAGCCAACTACAAAACCGAATCATTTACAAATTCGCAAACTTGTCGAGGCGGTCAGTCAAGCGAAACGACCGGTCATTTTAGCCGGAGCAGGTGTTCTTCATGCGAATGCTCATGAACAGTTAAAACAATACGCTGAACAACAACATATTCCAGTAATTCACACGCTCTTAGGGCTTGGTGGATTTCCTGCTGATCATCCATTATTTCTTGGAATGGCTGGAATGCATGGGACGTACACAGCAAACATGGCGCTGTATGAATGTGATTTGCTCATTAATGTCGGCGCGCGATTTGATGATCGGGTCACTGGCAATTTAGCACATTTTGCACCGAAAGCGACAGTTGCCCATATTGACATTGATCCAGCAGAAATCGGAAAAAATGTACCGACAAAAATTCCAATTGTTGGCGATGCGAAAGAAGCGCTTATTCAGCTTATTGAACAAAATGGAAAACGACCAGATGTATCGGATTGGCTTAAACAGTTGAACGAATGGAAACGGGAATATCCGCTTATGTATAAACGTGAACCAGGTGTATTAAAACCGCAACGGCTCATTGAAATGATTCATGAATATACAAACGGTGAAGCCGTTGTCACAACGGATGTTGGTCAACATCAAATGTGGGTGGCTCAATATTATAAATTTAAACAGCCGCATCGCTGGGTGACATCCGGTGGGTTAGGAACGATGGGATTTGGATTGCCAGCGGCAATCGGAGCGCAATTGGCACAGCCAGAGGCAACGGTCGTATCGATCGTTGGTGACGGTGGGTTCCAAATGACGTTACAAGAGCTATCTGTCATTCAAGAGCTAAATTTGCCGATTAAAATTGTCATTGTCAACAATCAGGCGCTCGGTATGGTTCGTCAATGGCAAGAAATTTTTTACGAAAAACGATATTCTCATTCCCTCATTCCGAATCAACCAGATTTCGTTCGCTTAGCAGAAGCGTATGGGATGAAAGCGATGCGTGCAACGACCGAAGAAGAAGCGGAATACGTATTGAAAGAAGCGCTTGCAACAAATGCGCCAGTTTTACTTGATTTTCACGTTTGTCCAGGTGAAAACGTATATCCGATGGTTGCGCCTGGAAAAGGATTACATGAGATGGTGGGGGTGAAATGGTGAAGCGCATTATTACAATGACGGTAAATAATCGTCCGGGCGTGTTAAATCGTATTACAGGTTTATTTACAAAGCGACATTACAACATTGAAAGTATTACAGTTGGTCATACCGAATCAGAAGGCATTTCACGTATGACGTTTGTCGTCAATGTAGAGGATGAACGCATTGCCGAACAAATTACAAAACAACTGAACAAACAGATTGACGTATTAAAAGTGGTTGATATTACAGATCAAGCGATTATTGTTCGAGAGCTTGCTTTAATTAAAGTGGCGGTTACCCCAGCGACGCGCGGCGAAATTTATACGCTCATTGAACCGTTTCGTGCAGCGATTGTCGATGTAGCACGCGATAGTCTCGTCGTTCAAGTGACAGGTGAACCAGAAAAAATTGACGCGCTTATCGACTTATTAAAGCCATACGGATTAAAGGAAGTCGCAAGAACAGGAACAACAGCGTTTCCGCGCGGTTCACAACGCGCATCATCAACAAATAAATCACTATTTATTATTTAAAAGGAGAGGATTTTATTATGGTAAAAGTATATTACAATGGCGATGCAAACGAAGCTTACATTCAAGGGAAAAAAGTAGCAATTATCGGATACGGTTCTCAAGGCCATGCGCATGCACAAAACTTACGTGATAGCGGTGTTGAGGTGATTATCGGGCTGCGAAAAGGGAAGTCTTGGGAAAAAGCAGAGCAAGATGGCTTTGTCGTCTTGCCTGTCAGTGAAGCGACAAAACAAGCTGACGTTGTGATGATTTTACTTCCAGATGAACATCAACCGAAGGTATATAAAGAAGAAATTGCACCAAACTTACAGTCAGGCAATGCGCTCGTGTTTGCGCACGGATTTAATATTCACTTCAATCAAATCGTTCCGCCAAGCGACGTTGACGTCTTTTTAGTTGCACCAAAGGGTCCTGGGCATTTAGTGCGTCGCACATATACAGAAGGGGCTGGCGTGCCGGCATTAATTGCCATTTATCAAGATGTGACTGGTGAAGCAAAAGAAACAGCACTTGCGTATGCGAAAGCGATCGGTTCCGCTCGGGCAGGTGTGATTGAAACAACGTTTAAAGAAGAAACAGAAACGGATTTATTTGGTGAACAAGCGGTTCTTTGCGGTGGATTAACAGCCCTTGTCAAAGCAGGATTTGAAACGCTTGTTGAAGCAGGATATCAACCAGAAATTGCATATTTTGAATGTTTACACGAGCTAAAGTTGATCGTTGATTTAATGTATGAAGGTGGTTTGGCAGGCATGCGTTATTCAATCTCTGATACAGCACAATGGGGCGACTTTGTGACAGGGCCACGCATCATTAACGATGCAGTAAAAGCGGAAATGAAAAAAGTGCTTGAAGATATTCAAACGGGTAAGTTTGCGAAAGGGTGGATTTTAGAAAACGAAGCGAATCGTCCAGAGTTTAACGCGATCAACCGTCGGGAAAACGAACATTTAATTGAAGTTGTTGGTCGCGAATTACGAAAAATGATGCCGTTTGTCAACGCTAAACAGAAAGATGTGGTGACGGTCGGTGCGAAAAATTAACATTTTTGATACGACGTTGCGTGATGGTGAGCAGTCGGCTGGCGTCAATTTAAACTTGCATGAAAAGCTAGAAATTGCTCGGCAGCTAGAGCGCCTCGGTGTTGATATCATCGAGGCGGGATTTCCTGCCGCATCAAAAGGTGATTTTCAAGCTGTTCAAGCGATCGCACAAACGGTTCGTAACTGTTCAGTCACAGGTCTTTCACGCTCGGTTCAATCCGATATTGATGCGGCATGGGAAGCGTTAAAGGACGGAGCAGAGCCACGTTTACACGTATTTATTGCAACGTCACCTATTCATATGCAATATAAATTGCGAATGACACCTGAACAAGTCGTTGAAACAGCTGTCGAATCTGTTCGTTATGCGAAAAAATATTTTCCAATTGTACAATGGTCAGCAGAAGATGCATGTCGAAGCGATCTTCCGTTTCTAGCGACGATTGTTGAGAAAGTCATTGAAGCTGGGGCAAACGTCATTAACATCCCAGATACAGTCGGTTATATTACTCCAAAACAATATGGTGACATATTCTCTTTTTTAAAGAAAAATGTTCGGAATATTGAAAAAATTAGTTTATCTGCCCATTGCCATGATGATCTAGGTATGGCGGTCGCAAACTCGCTTGCGGCCATTGAAGCAGGAGCGACACAAATTGAAGGAACAATTAACGGCATTGGGGAACGAGCAGGCAATGCGGCCATTGAAGAGGTGGCGGTCGCGCTTTATATACGAAAAGATTACTATCAAGCAGAGACGCGCTTGAACTTGCAAGAAATTAAACGCACGAGCAGTTTAGTCAGCAAGTTAACAGGAATGATTGTTCCGCCAAATAAGGCGATCGTCGGAAAAAACGCTTTTGCTCATGAATCGGGCATTCATCAAGATGGTGTGTTAAAGGAGAAAACAACGTACGAAATTATTTCTCCACAGCTCGTTGGGGTGCAATCAAACTCAATGGTACTCGGAAAACATTCCGGACGCCATGCGTTTCGTACGCGCATTCAAGAACTTGGTTATTCGTTGACAGAAGAAGAAGTGAACCGTTTATTCGCTCGCTTTAAAGATTTAGCAGATAAAAAGAAAGACATTACCGATGATGATTTAATTGCACTCATTTTAGATGAAAAGCTAGACATGTATAAAAACTTTTATCAATTATGTTCGATTCAAGTGCAATACGGAACAAATCAAATCCCAACGGCAGTTGTTGTGTTGAAAGATGGAGAAGGAAACGACATCCAAGAAGCAGCGACAGGGGCTGGTAGCGTTGAAGCGCTGTATAACGCTTTAGAAAAAGCGTTGCAAATACCGGTGACGTTGCTCGATTATCGCATTGAATCGGTTGGGAGTGGACGTGATGCGTTAGCGCAAGTATATGTGAAAGTATCGCTCGATAGGAAAGAAGCGAGCGGTCGGGGAACGGCACAAGATGTGCTAGAAGCATCAGCAAAAGCATATATTCATGCGGTTAATCGCATGTTTGTTATTGAAAAGATGAAAGAAGAACAAGCGCTTGCCGCGCAATAACAAAGGGGGATATTTTTATGTATCGTATCGCTGTGTTACCAGGGGATGGCATTGGAAAAGAAGTGACAAGAGGAGCGGTAAAAGTATTGCAAGCAATTAGTGATCGTTTCGGTCATACGTTTCAGTTCTCATACGGTTTGATTGGTGGAGAAGCGATTGACCGTGAAGGAACGCCGCTTCCAGAACAAACGCTTCACATGTGCAAACAAAGCGATGCGGTATTGCTCGGTGCGGTCGGAGGACCGAAATGGGACAAAAATCCGCCGCACGTTCGTCCTGAAAAAGGATTATTGCAAATTCGGAAAGAAATGAATTTGTTTGCTAATGTTCGTCCTGTTACGTTTTATGAAAGTTTAGCAGCGTCTTCACCGCTTAAACCGCATGTCATTGAAGGAGCAGATTTTGTGATCGTACGTGAGTTAACCGGAGGCTTATATTTCGGGAAACCGAGTGAACGCCGCGTTGAAAAAGGCGAAGAAGCGGTTGTTGACACGTTGTTTTATAAACGCGCAGAAATCGAGCGGATTATTACGTTTGCTTTTACGCTTGCGCAAAAACGAAAGAAAAAAGTAACATCGGTGGATAAAGCGAACGTGTTAGAATCAAGCCGCATGTGGCGAGAAGTAGCCGAGCAAGTGGCTAAACGTTTTCCAGACGTTCAACTTGAACATATGCTCGTCGATAATGCTGCGATGCAGCTCGTCCGCTCGCCAAAACAGTTTGATGTCATCGTAACTGAAAATATGTTCGGTGATATTTTAAGCGATGAAGCATCGATGTTAACTGGTTCACTTGGCATGCTTCCATCGGCTAGCTTATCCGTTGACGGCCCAGCGTTGTATGAGCCGATTCACGGTTCGGCTCCAGATATTGCAGGAAAAAACAAAGCGAATCCACTTGCAACGATTTTGTCAGCAGCGATGATGCTTCGTCTATCATTCGGTCTGACAGAAGAGGCGGATGTCATCGAACGAGCGGTGAAACAAGTGTTAAATGCTGGGTATCGTACAGCAGACATCGCTCAACATGGAGATTTTGTATTATCAACGACAGAAATGGTCGAAAAAGTAAAAGATGCCATTTTAGATGATGTAGCTATTGAACGAATTATGCAAGTGTATGTGTAGGAGGGGTTGAATTGGCGCCAAAGACGATTATTGAAAAAATTTGGGATGAACACGTCGTTTATCGTGAAGATGGGAAACCCGATTTATTATATATTGATTTACATCTCGTTCATGAAGTGACATCGCCGCAAGCGTTTGAAGGATTGCGACAAAAAGGAAGAAAAGTGCGTCGCCCAGATTTAACATTTGCGACGATGGATCATAACGTTCCAACGATTAATCGGTCCGTTGTTGAAGATGAAGTGGCGAAAAATCAAATGACAGCATTGGAGCGGAACTGTCGTGAGTTCGGCGTTCCGCTTGCCGATTTAAACAGTCCAGAACAAGGGATTGTTCATGTCATCGGTCCAGAACTCGGGTTGACACAGCCTGGGAAAACCATTGTGTGTGGAGATAGCCATACGTCTACACATGGCGCTTTTGGGGCATTAGCGTTCGGGATCGGAACGAGCGAAGTCGAACACGTATTAGCGACGCAAACGTTATGGCAACATCGTCCAAAGACGATGCAAGTGAACGTTACGGGATCGTTAGCACCAGGTGTATCAGCAAAAGACGTCGTTTTAGCGATCATTGGCAAGTTTGGAGTTGATTTTGGCACAGGCTACGTGCTTGAGTTTACAGGCGATGTTATTCGTCGGATGTCGATGGAAGAGCGGATGACAATTTGCAATATGTCGATTGAAGCAGGGGCACGAGCTGGGTTAATTGCCCCAGATGATGTGACGTTTGCATATTTAAGAGAGAGAAAATATGCACCGAAAGGAGAAGCGTTTGAGCAGGCAGTTGAAAAGTGGAAGCAGTTATGCACAGATGAAGGAGCGGTATATGATCGTGTCGTTCATATTGATGGAAGTGAAATTGCTCCAACAGTGACATGGGGCACAACGCCAGCAATGAGCTCTCCGATCGATGGAACTGTTCCAGATCCGAACGAATTTGCGACAGAAACAGAGAGAAAAGCTGTACAGTTAGCGTTGCAATATATGGGATTAAAGCCAGGAACGAAAATGACGGATATTGCGGTGCAACATGTGTTTATCGGATCATGCACAAACTCGCGCATAAGCGATTTACGGGAAGCAGCGCAAATTGTAAAAGGAAAAAAAGTCGCACCGGGCGTCAGAGCGCTCGTCGTTCCGGGCTCACAACAAGTAAAAAAGCAGGCAGAAGAAGAAGGAATTGCTCAAACGTTTATTGACGCAGGCTTTGAATGGCGCGATTCCGGCTGTAGCATGTGTCTTGGAATGAATCCAGATACTGTTCCAGCAGGGGAACATTGCGCCTCAACGTCAAACCGCAATTTCGAAGGGAGACAAGGAAAAGGGGCGCGCACGCATCTCGTGAGTCCAGCAATGGCAGCCGCGGCTGCGATTTACGGGCATTTTGTCGATGTGCGTACATTGTATAAAGAAGTGGTAAGATAGGAGGGAAAAAGTTGGAACCATTCGTCGTTCATAAAGGAAAAGTGGCTGGCTTAGATCGAGCAAATATAGATACGGATCAAATTATTCCGAAACAATTTTTAAAACGAATTGAACGCACCGGATTTGGTCAATTTCTTTTTTACGATTGGCGTTATTTGTCGGACGGAACACCAAACCCACATTTTGAGTTAAACCGTCCTGAAAACGAAGGCGCGACCATTTTAGTCGCAAATGAAAATTTCGGATGTGGTTCATCGCGCGAACACGCTCCTTGGGCGCTTGCGGATTACGGATTTCGTGCCATTATTGCTCCTTCATTTGCTGATATTTTTTACAACAACTGTTTGAAAAATAGTTTACTTCCTATTAAACTTCCAAAAGAAGACGTCGCTTATTTGTTAAAACAAGCGGAACGGGCAGATTACGAACTAACGATTTCGCTTGAACAACAAGTCGTTTTTGACGATGAAGGGTTTACAAGCTCGTTCGACATCGATCCGTATCGAAAACAGCTCCTTTTAAAAGGTTGGGACGAAATTGATTTAACGTTCGTGTATGAACCATATATTATCGCCTACGAAAAAGCACGCTCTTGACATTTTGTCGAGGGCGTTTTTCGTTGAATTTATTCGCAAACATTGCTAAACTGAAAGGCAAATGTGAACGAAGGTGAGTATATGTGAAAAATCGAAAAATCGTTCCACATCCTTATTTAAAAGAGCGATTGTTGGCAGAAGGGATGGAAGCGTTAAAAGGAAAGCGATATAAAGAAGCGTATACGTATTTCGTGCAGTTAGAACAACTTCAATGGCATGATGATGATGTACAAATGGCGCTTGTTGTTTGTTTATTTGAAATGGGACAGATCGAAGAAGCGAAAGAAAGATGTGAACAACTGTTAGAGCGCGGCAGCGGGGATTGGGCCGTATACATCTCGATGCTCGTCCATTTACAACAATACGACGAGGTGGTTGCAGTTATTCACAAAATTCAACGAAAAGGAATCGATTGCACTTCATTTTTACCGCTTTTACAGTTTAGTGAAAAAATGATTCGTTCACAGTACGAACAACAAGCAAAACAATATGAAGCCATTTTTGAAAGCGAACAATGGTCAAAACAATTGTGCATTCTTCACCAATTAGATTCGCCCATCGTTTTGCGCATTGTTCCGATATTTGCTCGCTATTTGTGTGATGAAACAAAACACCCGATTGTAAAGACGACCATGTTGCACATATTAAAGAAAGAACAAGTGACAGAGCTGATAACCGTAAAAAAATTTGGTCAAACGATGACCGTTGTTCCAGCCGAGCTTGATGAGCAAAAACAAAACGATTGGATTGAACAAGTGCTTGATATTGTCGAGCAAACGTGGGCGAAACAAAATCCGACAATGTATGAATGGGGCAAACAAATATGGCTTCGTTACATGTTTGTGATGTATCCATTTCTCCCAACAGAATCGGTACAACAATGGGCGAATGCGCTATACACATATATCGAGCAATGTGAAACGGGACAGACGATATCGACAAGTCCGCTCGTTTCCAAACTTTATGAAGTAGAAAAATTATGGCTCTCTGTTGAAAGTATATGATTGTATGGTATAATATAGTGGTTGTATTACACATAAAACCGTGTATGCCTACATATATGTAGTTCATTTACATGAATTTTTATTTTTGAAGTTGGAGGGAAAGAAGCATGTCGGCGAAATGGGAAAAACTCGAAGGCAACCAAGGCGTTCTTACAGTAGAAGTAGACGCTGAAAAAGTGAATGAAGGATTAGATGAAGCGTTTAAAAAAGTAGTGAAAAAAGTACAAATTCCAGGATTTCGTAAAGGGAAAATTCCTCGCTCTCTATTTGAAAAACGTTTCGGCGTTGAGTCATTATACGCAGATGCGTTAGATATTTTATTGCCAGAGGCATACGCAAAAGCTGTCGAAGAAACAGGTATTGAGCCAGTTGATCGTCCAGAAATCGACGTCGAGCAAATGGAAAAAGGAAAAAGCTTAATTTTCACTGCAAAAGTAACTGTGAAGCCAGAGGTTACACTTGGCCAATATAAAGGTCTTGAAGTTGAAAAATTGGACGATACTGTAACAGATGAAGATGTGGAGCAAGAATTAAAACGCCTGCAAGAACGTCATGCTGAGCTTGTTGTGAAAGAAGAAGGAACGGTAGAAAACGGTGATACAGTCGTCATCGATTTTGAAGGATTTGTTGATGGTGAAGCGTTTGAAGGCGGTAAAGCGGAAAACTATTCACTTGTCATCGGTTCAGGCACATTTATCCCAGGATTTGAAGAACAATTAATTGGCATGGCTGCTGGAGAAGAAAAAGATATTGAAGTAACATTCCCAGAAGAATATCATGCAGAGCAATTAGCTGGTAAACCAGCGGTGTTCAAAATTAAATTGCATGAAATTAAAACAAAACAACTTCCAGCACTTGACGACGAATTTGCCAAAGACGTAGATGAAGAAGTCGAAACATTAGATGCATTGAAAGAAAAAATTAAAGAGCGCTTAACAAACGAGAAAAAAGAAGAAGCAGAAGCAGCACTTCGCGATGCGGTTGTTCAAAAGGCGACAGAAAATGCACAAATGGACATTCCAGAAGTGATGGTGAAAAATGAAACAGATCGCATGATTCGCGAGTTTGAACAACGTTTACAAATGCAAGGATTAAACCTTGACTTATACTATCAATTCTCTGGACAAGATGAAGCAGCACTTCGCGAACAAATGAAAGAAGAAGCAGAAAAACGCGTTCGTGTAACGTTGACGCTTGAAGCGATTGTGAAAGCAGAAAACATCGATGTTACAGAAGAAGAAGTAGAAAAAGAATTGCAAGAAATGGCAAGTCTTTACAACTTATCTGTTGATAAGTTAAAAGAGCTTCTAGGCACATTAGATGGCTTAAAAGAAGACTTAAAAATGCGCAAAGCAATCGATTTCCTTGTTGAAAACAGCAAAGTTGTTGCATAATGAAAAGAGAAAGAACAAGGTGCCTCACGTGCCTTGTTCTTTCCACATATAGTAACATACAAAAGTTTTCTAACTTTTCACACACATTTGTATTTTTGTTGGCATACTTTCAAAGATTTATGATAAAATGACGAATACATAACGTTTTTCATTTTTATGTACATATGATCGTAGAGGAATAAGGGGTGAAAACATGTTTAAATTTAATGATGAAAAAGGGCAGTTGAAATGTTCGTTTTGCGGTAAAACGCAAGAGCAAGTGCGCAAGCTTGTTGCTGGCCCAGGTGTATACATATGCGATGAATGTATTGAGTTGTGTACAGAAATTGTGCAAGAGGAGCTTGGATCGGAAGAAGAAGTAGAATTTAAAGATGTACCGAAACCAAAGGAAATTCGCGACATTTTAGATGAATACGTCATCGGACAAGACGAGGCGAAAAAAGCGCTTTCTGTGGCAGTATACAATCACTACAAGCGCATTAATTCAAACAGTAAAATTGACGATGTCGAATTAGCGAAAAGTAATATTTTAATGATCGGGCCGACAGGAAGCGGAAAAACGTTGCTCGCTCAAACGCTTGCGCGCATTTTAAACGTACCGTTTGCGATTGCGGACGCAACATCGTTGACCGAAGCAGGGTATGTCGGTGAAGACGTAGAAAATATTTTATTAAAGCTCATTCAAGCGGCCGATTACGATATTGAACGGGCAGAAAAAGGAATTATTTATATCGATGAAATCGATAAAATTGCACGTAAATCAGAAAACCCTTCCATTACGCGTGACGTATCGGGTGAAGGTGTGCAACAAGCGTTATTAAAAATTTTAGAAGGTACGATTGCGAGTGTACCACCGCAAGGCGGACGGAAGCATCCGCACCAAGAATTCATTCAAATTGACACGACAAACATTTTATTCATTTGTGGTGGGGCGTTTGACGGTTTAGAACCAATTATTAAACGCCGTCTCGGTAAAAAAGTGATCGGATTTAGTTCGGATGCACAAGCGGAAGTTGAAGAAAAGGACTTGTTGTCGAAAGTGTTGCCAGAAGACTTATTAAAATTCGGATTAATTCCAGAATTTGTTGGACGTCTTCCGGTCATTACGAGCTTGCAACCGCTCGATGAAGATGCGCTTGTTGATATTTTAGTCAAGCCGAAAAATGCCCTTGTGAAGCAATATGAAAAAATGCTTGAGCTTGACGATGTTGAGCTTGAATTTGAAGAAGGGGCACTTCGTGAGATTGCTAAACGTGCGATTGAACGAAAAACAGGAGCGCGCGGTTTACGCTCGATTATTGAAGGCATTATGCTTGATGTTATGTTTGAATTGCCATCACGTGAAGATGTGCAAAAGTGTATCATCACAGCAGAGACCGTACGTGGGGAAAAAGCACCACTCCTCATTTTACACGATGGAACGATTATCGAATACGAAAGAAAAACATCAGCGTAGATGGAAAAAGATCGATTTTCCGAATCGGAAAGTCGATCTTTTTTTTGTTTATTTCTTTCTTCGCTCGGAGATACTATGCATACAGTACATATGCAGGAGGAACGGCCATGAATTGGACAAATATTGCGCTGCTTATTCAGTTGTTTTTCGGGATCATTATCGGTCTATATTTTTTAAACTTATTAAAAAGTCAACGGACGCAAAAAATTTCGATTGACAAAGAAGCACGAAAAGAGATGGAACAACTTCGGAAAATGCGTTCGATTTCGCTCACGGAGCCGCTTGCTGAAAAAGTGCGTCCAAAGACGTTTGATGATATAGTTGGTCAAGAAGATGGCATAAAAGCATTAAAAGCTGCATTATGTGGACCGAATCCGCAACACGTCATCATTTACGGGCCACCAGGTGTTGGAAAAACAGCGGCCGCTCGTCTCGTATTAGAAGAAGCGAAAAAAAATCCTCTGTCCCCCTTTCGAAAAGATGCGGTATTCGTTGAGTTAGATGCGACGACTGCCCGCTTTGATGAACGCGGCATTGCGGATCCGCTCATCGGTTCTGTACATGATCCAATTTATCAAGGAGCGGGGGCGATGGGACAAGCAGGGATCCCGCAGCCGAAACAAGGGGCAGTAACGAATGCCCACGGTGGCGTATTGTTTATTGATGAAATTGGTGAATTACATCCGATTCAAATGAACAAGTTGTTGAAAGTGTTAGAAGACCGAAAAGTGTTTTTTGAGAGCGCATATTATAGCGAAGAAAACCCAAATATTCCAAACCATATTCATGACATTTTCCAAAATGGGTTGCCAGCTGATTTCCGACTTGTTGGTGCCACGACGCGAACACCGAACGAAATCCCGCCAGCTATTCGCTCACGCTGTATGGAAGTGTTTTTTAGGGAGTTAGAACAAGAAGAAATTGCTCAAATTGTGAAAAAAGCAGCGGAAAAAGTAAACCTCCCGATTGAAGAACAGGCGGTTCATGAGCTTGCGATGTATGCTCGCAACGGACGCGAAGCGGTCAATACGTTACAAATCGCGGCGGGAATCGTCATTTCTGAGAAACGTTCTAAAATTTTACGCCAAGATATTGAATGGGTTATTCAATCAAGTCAATTATCGCCACGCTATGAGAAAAAAGTGGGACAAGAAGCGAAAGTTGGATTAGTGAATGGATTAGCAGTTTATGGCCCAAATAGCGGAGCGTTGCTAGAGATCGAAGTAGCGGTGTTGCCGACAAAAGAAAAAGGGACGATCAATATGACGGGCATTGTCGAAGAAGAACAAATTGGTGGCCAGGGCAAGTCGATTCGTCGCAAAAGTATGGCGCGCGGCTCAATTGAAAATGTCATTACTGTTTTACGTTCACTTGGTGTTCCGGCAGATCAATATGATATTCATGTAAACTTTCCAGGTGGTGTCCCGATAGACGGCCCTTCTGCTGGTGTGGCAATGGCGGTTGGGATTTACTCTGCGATTTATCATTTACCAATTGATCCAACAATGGCGATGACAGGGGAAATTGGGGTGCATGGGAATGTGAAACCGGTCGGCGGTATTTTCCCGAAAGTAAAAGCAGCAAAACAAGCTGGTGCCAAAACGGTTATCATTCCACGTGAGAATATGCAGTCAATTTTAAGGCAAGTAACAGGCATTGAAATTGTTCCAGTTGACCATATTGGCGATGTTCTTTCTTTCTTATTTCACGAACATGTTCGTTCTGTTCCGATGCGTCATCATTTACCAAAAACAGAGCGGATGTGAAAGCGATCGGCTTCAACGGAGCGTTGAAGTCGATTTTTTACGATGAAAGATTTTACAAACGCTATAATGTACTATACAATAGGGCAATAGAAGTATGATGGAGGTGCGGGGTTGTGGCGAGAAAGAAAAATAAAGTCATTCCACTCTTGCCGTTAAGAGGGCTACTTGTGTTTCCGACGACCGTATTGCATTTAGACGTTGGACGGGAAAAATCGGTACAAGCGTTAGAAAAAGCGATGGTTGAAGAAAATCTCGTGTTATTAACGTCGCAAAAAGACGTACAAATTGATGATCCGGAGCTTGAGGATTTATATGAAATGGGCACGATCGCACGTGTGAAGCAATTGTTAAAGTTACCGAACGGAACGTTTCGCGTGCTCGTTGAAGGGATTTCGCGCGGAAAAGTAGTGAAGTGGGTAAGTGAAGAGCCGTGCTACGTCGTTCAAGTAGAACCGTTCGCTGATCAAGAAAACGAAGACATTGAATTTGAGGCGTTACGTCGCACGATGCTTGAATATTTTGAGCAATACATAAAACTATCGAAAAAATTGTCTGCAGATATTTATACATCTGTGATGGACATTCAGCAAGCGGGACGAATGGCAGATATTATCGCTTCCCATTTGCCGTTAAAGCTTGAAGAAAAACAACGATTGCTTGAAGCGGTCGATGTGAAAGAGCGTGTGCATCAAATCATTCAAATTCTTCATAATGAAAAAGAAATTTTACATTTAGAGAAACGAATTAGCCAGCGCGTGAAACAGTCGATGGAGCGAACACAAAAAGAATATTATTTACGTGAACAAATGAAGGCCATTCAAAAAGAGCTCGGCGAAAAAGAAGGAAAAACTGGCGAGATTGAGTTGTTGCGTGAAAAAATTGAACAAGCAGGAATGCCCGAGCATGTTAAAGCTACGGCGTTAAAAGAATTAGATCGCTATGAAAAAGTACCTGCTGCTTCAGCAGAAAGCGGGGTCATTCGCAACTATTTGGATTGGTTGCTTGCCTTGCCATGGACGAAACAAACAGAAGATATTCACGATATTCATCGGGCAGAAAAAATTTTAAACGAAGAACATTACGGTCTCGAAACAGTGAAAGAGCGCGTTCTTGAATATTTAGCTGTGCAACAACTGACGAACTCGTTGCGAGGTCCAATTCTTTGTTTAGTTGGTCCGCCGGGAGTTGGAAAAACATCGCTCGCTCGTTCGATTGCAAAAACGTTAAATCGACATTTCGTTCGTATTTCGCTCGGTGGGGTGCGAGATGAATCGGAAATTCGTGGACATCGCCGCACGTACGTCGGGGCTTTACCGGGACGCATTATTCAAGGAATGAAAAAAGCCGGAACGATTAACCCTGTATTTTTGCTCGATGAAATTGATAAAATGTCAAGCGATTTTCGCGGTGATCCGTCTGCTGCACTATTGGAAGTGTTAGATCCAGAACAAAACCATTCCTTTAGCGATCATTATATTGAGGAGCCATATGACTTATCTAAAGTGATGTTTATTGCGACAGCGAATACGCTCGCGACAATTCCGCGTCCGCTGCTCGATCGAATGGAAGTTATCACGATTCCGAGTTATACAGAAATTGAAAAATTGCACATTGCAAAAGAACATTTATTACCGAAACAAATGGAAGCACACGGTTTGCAAAAGCGCATGCTTCATATGCGCGATGATGCGATCATGCAAGTGATTCGCTATTATACACGCGAAGCAGGTGTGCGCAACTTAGAGCGCCAACTTGCATCGATTTGTCGCAAAGCCGCAAAAACGATCGTGTCAGAAGGACGAAAGCGCATCGTAGTCACAGAAAAAAATGTAAGTGAATTTTTAGGAAAACCGAAATATCATTACGGGCAGGCAGAGAATGAAGATCAAGTCGGCGTAGCAACAGGTCTTGCATATACGACAGCTGGTGGAGATACGCTAGCGATTGAAGTGTCCATTGCTCCTGGAAAAGGAAAACTGACGTTGACGGGTCAATTAGGCGATGTGATGAAAGAATCTGCTCAGGCAGCATTTACATACATTCGCTCGAAAGCAAAAGAACTTGGCATTGATCCGGAGTTTCATGAAAAACTGGATATTCATATTCATGTGCCAGAAGGAGCGGTACCAAAAGACGGTCCATCAGCAGGGATTACGATGGCGACAGCACTTATTTCTGCATTGACGGGAAAACCAGTCAGTCGCTTTGTCGGCATGACAGGGGAAATTACGTTGCGCGGTCGTGTGCTTGCGATTGGTGGTGTGAAAGAAAAAGTGTTAAGCGCCCATCGCGCCGGATTAAAGAAAGTCATTTTACCGAAAGAAAACGAAAAAGATTTAGAAGATATTCCAGAGGTCGTCAAAAAACAATTGCAGTTTGTTCTCGTTTCACATATTGATGATGTACTTGAACATGCTTTGGTAGGTGGAGAAAAATGAAAATTACAAACGTAGAAATGGTCATTAGCGCTGTGAAGCAAGAACAATATCCAGCAGGCCAGCTCCCAGAGTTTGCGCTTGCTGGGCGCTCAAACGTCGGAAAATCGTCGTTTATTAATAAAATGATTAACCGAAAAAATTTTGCGCGCACTTCGTCAAAACCTGGAAAGACACAAACATTGAACTTTTATCGCATTAACGATGCGTTTTATTTTGTTGACGTGCCGGGATATGGATTTGCGAAAGTATCAAAAACAGAACGCGAAGCATGGGGGAAAATGATTGAAACGTATTTTACGACACGTGAACAGCTGAAGGCAGCGTTGTTGATCGTTGATTTGCGTCATCCTCCAACGAAAGATGATGTGATGATGTATGAGTTTTTAAAACATTACAACATTCCGACGCTCGTCATTGCAACGAAAGCGGATAAAATTCCACGCGGGAAATGGCAACAACATGCGAAAGTCGCCAAAGAAACATTGCGTCTTATTTCAGATGACGAACTTATTATTTTTTCGGCTGAAACAGGACAAGGGAAAGATGAAGCGTGGGGAGCATTGCAAAAATGGATGTAAAAAATGTGGGTGATTGACCCACATTTTTTGTATAGTTATCCTTTTTTTATAAATAATAAGTACAATCCGATCAAAATGAACGACAATGGCCAGATGTGAATGAGTGAATCAAACGTTACGGATGTAAACACTTGTTGAAGCCGATGTGAAAATAAAAAGATGATCGACAAAACAAAAAGTAAAACGGTAGGAAGCAATGCTTGTTTCGTTTTTATGTACTGTAGCAACAATCCGAGCGCGATAATAAAGGTGACCATGCTTATATGATTCGGCCATGATGAAAGGCGAGAAGCGAGATGAAAATGAACGCCAATTCCTGTGAACACAACACCGGATAAAATAGCGGAGTAGTCTTTTCCGATATACGCTTGACCTAAAAAAGCGATCCCAGTAATGAACAACAACGTTGGCCACGTATGGAAAGATGGAAAAAGTGAAAATCGCTCAAGTAAAAAATACATCCCAAAACCGATTAAAATGATGCCAGAAAAAATACCACGTTTTTTCATTGAAAATCCCCCAATTCCATGCGACACTTAAAACAGCATCTGTTCACTAGTTTACTAAATGTGCGCCATTTAAGAAAGATCGAAAGTTGTCAAATTGTATTCACAGTTTATAAGGAAAAAACAATGTAGACGTGCTATAATGAAATGAGATGACTTTAAACTTCGGGGTGATGAGAAATGTATGTCGTCGTTGTCAGCGTGAACTATCGTACAGCCCCTGTCGAAATTCGTGAGAAATTGACGTTTAATCAAACGGAACTTGCTGAAGCGATGAAAGCGCTACAAAAGCAAAAAAGTATGTTAGAAAACGTCATCGTATCGACGTGTAATCGTACGGAAATTTATGCGGTCGTCGATCAATTAAACACAGGGCGTTATTATATAAAAACATTTTTAGCGGATTGGTTTGGCCTTGATAAAGAACAAATCGCTCCGTATTTACGCATTTATGAAGAACGTGAGGCGATTGAACATTTGTTCCGCGTTGCTTGCGGTCTTGATTCGATGATTTTAGGTGAAACGCAAATTCTTGGGCAAGTGCGCACAAGTTTTCTTTTAGCGCAACAAGAAAACACAATAGGCACGGTGTTTAAACAACTATTTAAACAAGCGATTACGCTTGCTAAACGCGCCCATGCCGAAACAGAAATCGGCGCCAATGCCGTATCTGTCAGCTATGCAGCGGTGGAATTGGCGAAAAAAATTTTTGGCGATCTAAAAAATAAACATGTGCTTATATTAGGTGCTGGAAAAATGGGAGAATTGGCCCTGCAAAACTTGTACGGAAGCGGCGTCAAACGCGTGACGGTCGTGAATCGTACGTTTGAAAAGGCGCAGCAACTTGCCGAACGATTCCAAGGGGACGCCAAGCCGTTATCACAATTGCAATGTGCGTTGTTGGAAGCAGACATTTTAATTAGTTCGACAGGCGCAAAGCAATACGTCATCACAAAAGAAACGATGGCTGTCATTGAAAAAATGCGCAAAGGTCGTCCGTTTTTTATGATTGATATTGCCGTGCCACGCGATTTAGATCCTGCGCTTGCTGAGTTAGATAGCATCTTTTTATATGATATTGATGACTTGCAAGATATTGTTGAAGCGAATTTAGCCGAACGGAAAAAAGCGGCCGAGCAAATTGAACGTATGATTGCTGAGGAAATGGACGAGTTTCAACAATGGTTGCATATGCTTGGAGTTGTGCCGATTATTGCAGCTTTGCGTGAAAAAGCGATGCTTATTCAAGAAGAAACGATGAAAAGTTTAGAGCGAAAATTACCGCATTTATCAGAACGCGATAAAAAAGTGTTAAACAAACATACAAAAAGTATCGTCAATCAATTGTTGCGCGATCCGATTTTGCGCGCAAAAGAATTGGCTGCAGAGGACAATGCAGAAGAAGCGCTTCGGTTGTTTATGAAAATTTTCAATATTGAACAACAAGTGAAGCAGCAACAAAAAGAGATAAGCTGTGTTCACGAGCGAGCGACAGAACCATCTTTTCAATCGTAAGGAAGATCACATATGTTTGATATGACGAGATGGTATGAACTCTCGCTTCTTTTACATGCATCGTCCGTTTTATTTTATTTTATCGATTTTCTTCATCACAACCGGAAGGCAAACCGCATTGCTTTCGGGTTGCTTTCTATTGTTTGGGGGATGCAAACATTTTTCTTTTTTGCGAGAATGGTCGGGACGGGGAAATTCCCTGTTTTAACGCTTGCGGAGGGGCTGTCGTTTTACGCGTGGTTACTTATTACGTTATCGCTTGCGATTAACAGATGGCTGCGCGTTGATTTTCTCGTTTTTTTCACAAATGTATTAGCGTTTTTTATTCTTTCATTGCATACGTTCGCACCGACGCCCTACACTGTTGGCATCGCAGAGCAACTAATGTCTGAACTGTTGTTTATTCATATTACGATGGCTATTTTATCGTACGGGGCATTTTCGATTTCGTTTATGTTTTCGCTTTTATATTTGCTCCAATACGAGTTATTGAAGAAGAAGAAATGGGGAAAGCGGTTATGGCGGCTTGGTGATTTAGCCAAGTTTGATGATCTTGCGTACGTGCTTAATGGTGTCGGTGTTCCGGTTTTGTTATTGAGTTTAATTTTAGGTGTTGTTTGGGCATATATGAAAGTAGATCATTTTGTTTTATACGATGCAAAAGTGCTCGGCTCGTTTACTGTATTGGCAACATACAGTTTTTATTTATATAAGCGAACTGTCAAAGGGATACAAGGGAAAGAAATGGCAGTTTGGAATGTCGGCTCGTTTCTTATTTTGCTTATTAATTTCTTTTTATTTGGTACGTTATCGCAATTTCATTTTTAGCGATTGTTGGAGGAAAGAAAAATGAGAAAAATTATTGTTGGTTCGCGCCGTAGCAAGTTAGCGCTAACTCAAACAAATTGGGTCATTGAACAACTGAAACAACTCGGGGCCCCGTTTGAATTTGAAGTAAAAGAAATCGTCACAAAAGGCGATCAAATTTTACATGTGACGTTATCGAAAGTCGGAGGCAAAGGGTTGTTTGTAAAAGAAATTGAACAAGCGATGCTAGATCGTGAAATTGATTTTGCCGTTCATAGTATGAAAGATATGCCTGCTGTTTTGCCAGACGGATTAATGATCGGATGCGTACCGAAGCGTGAAGACCATCGCGATGTGCTTATTTCCAAAGGGCATATTCCGTTTGAACAACTACCAAGCGGAGCGATTGTCGGAACGAGCAGCTTACGACGCTCCGCGCAACTGTTAGCCGTTCGTCCAGATTTACAAATTCAATGGATTCGCGGTAACATTGACACTCGTTTGGCGAAATTACAAACAGATGCGTACGATGCCATTATACTGGCAGCTGCTGGATTGCATCGCATGGGATGGGCAAAAGAAGTGATTACACAATATTTGCCGACTGACGTATGCGTTCCAGCGGTTGGACAAGGGGCGTTGGCTATTGAATGTCGGGAAGATGATGAAGAGCTATTGTATTGGTTAAACCAACTGACTGATAAACAAACGGAACGTGCGGTTCGGGCAGAGCGAGCCTTTTTACAGCGCATTGAGGGTGGATGCCAAGTGCCTGTTGCCGGTTATGCGTACGTTGATGAAGATGCGATTGTGCTTACAGCACTTGTTGCAACACCGGATGGAACAGAAGTATTGAAAGAAGTTATGAAAGGGACAGAGCCCGAAAAAGTGGGTACGGAAGCGGCAAAACGGCTAATTGAACGAGGAGCGAAACAACTCATTGAACGAGTATTAAAGGAGCTGGAGTAAATGCTTCGGGGGAAACGGGTGCTTGTGACGCGCGAAAAATCGCAAGCAAAAGCGTTATCGCAAGCGTTAGAACAACACGGTGCGATTCCGATTGAGTTACCATTGATTCGCATTGAACGGGCAAAACAAGTAGGTCAAGACTTATTACACAAATGGCATACGTTTGATTGGATTGTATTTACGAGCCAAAACGGAGTTAAATATTTTTTCGAGCTGATTAGCGAAATGAAACCACCAACGTGGCCGAAAGTGGCTGCAGTAGGGGAAAAAACAGCGAAAGCATTGCAAAAACGAAACGTTGTTGTCGACCTCATTCCAAATGAATTTGTCGCTGAAAGTTTAGTCGAAGCGTTAAAACCGTTACTTTCTACGCATGCGCGCGTGTTGCTTGTGAAAGGAAACTTAGCGCGCGATACGTTGCGAGAGCAATTAAGCAGCATCGCAGACGTCACAGATTGGATCGTATACGAAACGACATACAATGAAGATGCAAAACCAAAAATAATCGAACTTCTTCAACAACGGATGATCGATGCGATTACGTTTACAAGTTCATCGACAGTACATAGCTTTGTTGAAGCGATCGCAGGGGAAAACGTTGATTTATCTTTTGTCACCATCGCATGTATCGGTCCGATTACGAAACAGACAGCTCTTCATTTAGGCATTCCTGTTCACGTTTGCCCACATACATATACGATCGATGCAATGATCGAAGAGCTGAATCAATATTTTACAAGGAGTGAATAATATGCAATTTGCACGTCATCGTCGTTTGCGCCAAACAGCAAATTTACGAGCTATGGTGCGTGAAACACATCTTCATATGGAAGATTTCATTTATCCGATTTTTGTGATTGAAGGGGAAAACATAAAAAACGAAGTACCTTCCATGCCGGGGGTGTATCAACAGTCGCTTGATTATGCGCTTGAAGATGTAAAAGAGGCTGTTCAATTAGGTGTACGGTCGATTATCGTATTTGGTGTACCAAACGAGAAAAACGAAATCGCTTCGCAAGCCTATTGTGAGCACGGTGTCGTTCAACGTGCCATTCGCGCGATCAAAGACGCATTTCCGGAACTTGTCGTGATTGCCGACACATGTTTATGCCATTATACGAGCCATGGACATTGTGGTATCGTAGAAAACGGAACGATTGTCAACGACGATACGCTTGAATTATTGGCAAAAACAGCAGTCAGTCAAGCGAAAGCGGGGGCGGACATCATCGCGCCATCTAACATGATGGATGGGTTTGTCGCAGCGATTCGCCAAGCGCTAGATGAAGAAGGATTTACATATGTGCCAATTATGTCCTATGCCGTAAAATACGCATCAGCATTTTACGGTCCATTTCGCGATGCAGCACATAGCGCGCCGCAGTTTGGCGACCGTAAAACGTACCAAATGGATCCTGCTAACCGTCTAGAAGCGTTTCGTGAAGCAGAAGCAGATGTAGAACAAGGAGCCGACTTTCTAATGGTAAAGCCGGCACTATCGTATTTAGATATTATTCGCGATTTAAAAAATCATTTCCATTTGCCGATTGTTGCTTATAACGTCAGCGGAGAATATGCGATGGTGAAAGCAGCCGCCCAAAACGGATGGATTGACGAAAAAGCGGTTGTACTTGAAATGTTAACAAGCATGAAGCGAGCAGGCGCCGACTTAATTTTAACGTATTTTGCAAAAGATGTTGCTCGATGGTTAAAGGAGGGGAAATGATGCGTAGTTATGAACGTTCCAAAGCGGCATATGCTGAGGCAGTTAAGCTTATGCCTGGCGGTGTAAACAGCCCGGTGCGCGCATTTAAAGCGGTAAAAATGGATCCGATTTTTATGGCGCGTGGAAAAGGCTCGAAAATTTACGACATTGATGGAAATGAGTATATTGATTACGTCTTGTCTTGGGGACCGCTTATTTTAGGTCATGCGAACGATCAAGTTGTTGAAGCATTAAAACGAGTAGCGGAAACAGGAACAAGTTTTGGTGCCCCAACGTTAATTGAAAATGAACTCGCCAAACTCGTCATGGAGCGCATGCCGTCTATTGAAATCATTCGCATGGTTAGCTCAGGAACAGAAGCGACAATGAGCGCCCTTCGTTTAGCACGCGGCTATACAGGACGAAATAAAATTGTAAAGTTTGAAGGTTGCTATCATGGACATGGCGATTCGCTTTTAATTAAAGCAGGATCGGGCGTTGCTACCCTCGGTTTGCCTGATAGTCCAGGAGTACCAGAAACGGTTGCCCAACATACAATTACTGTACCGTACAACGACTTACAAAGCGTACGTTATGCGTTTGAAAAGTTTGGGGAAGATATTGCAGCGGTCATTGTTGAACCTGTTGCAGGAAATATGGGAGTCGTTCCGCCAGAGCCAGGCTTTTTACAAGGGTTGCGCGATGTGACGAACGAATACGGTGCCCTTCTTATTTTTGATGAAGTGATGACAGGTTTCCGTGTCGACTATTATAGCGGTCAAGGTTATTACGGTGTCAAGCCAGACTTGACGTGCCTTGGAAAAGTCATCGGTGGTGGACTACCAGTCGGGGCATACGGTGGTCGGGCTGATATTATGGAGAAAATTGCACCGAGTGGTCCGATTTATCAAGCCGGTACGTTATCAGGAAATCCGATGGCGATGACAGCTGGTTATGAAACGTTGCGACAATTGACGCCAGAAACGTATGAAGCGTTTAAGAAAAAAGCAAATCGGTTAGCAGAGGGACTAAGTGAAGCAGCTAAAGCATATAACATTCCACATACGATTAACCAAGCTGGCTCGATGATCGGCATGTTCTTTACAAATGAGCGTGTCACAAACTACGAAACGGCAAAAACGTCTAATTTAGACTTATTTGCTCGTTATTATCAAGAAATGGCGAATGAAGGCATTTTCTTACCGCCATCGCAATTTGAAGGCATGTTTTTATCGACTGCACATACCGATGAAGATATCGAAAAAACAATAGAAGCAGCGCGACGTGCGTTTGCGAAAATGAGCGATTGCCTGTAAGGCGTCGCTTTTTTTATGCATACTTCTTTTTTTCTCCTCATAATCATAGTAATGTGAAATGACTTGGACGTTGAAGGAGAGATGAGCATGTTGCGTTTTTCAATTGAAGAAGCGATTGCGTTTCGACGTGAACATCACGTCGATCAACTATTATCGATTTCGCTACAACCGACAATTACAATCGAGGAACAAGAAGATTATGTGTATATTCGTGGTGTGCTAGAACTATCCGGAGAATATACAAAACATGAAGAAGATGGAGAAGATGTTGAAACATTTGAACTCGGGCGATACATTGAACAAGTGCGTATGCATGATGAGGAAACGGGTGGATTTTTACATCAATTTCCAATCGACGTAACTGTTCCAAAAGAGCGAGTCGATGATCTTGAACAAGTGTATGTGCTGATCGAATCATTTGATTATGACTTACGGAAAAACGAATTACGTCTTATTGCTGAAGTGGCCATTCACGGTATTCAAATGGATGATGATCGAGAAGACGAAGAAGAGTGGGATGCGTACAACGTAGACGACTTTGAACCGTTTGAAGCTGTTGCCCGTCAAGAAGTATATGAAGAAGAAAAAGAAGAACAAGAAACAATCGTCAATGTACCGACATTTTATATGCTCCATGAAGAACAGGTAGCTGATAATGACGAACATAAAGAAGAACGGATTGATGTTCAAGGAGAGCATGAAGAAGAACAGGTTGATACTCAAAAGGGATATGAAGAAGAACAGGTTGATACTCAAAAGGGATATGAAGAAGAACAGGAGAGCAAGCGAGAAGAAACGTCTTTTCAACTTGAACTAAAAGGAAGGGAGACGAATGAAAAGCGAAATGAAAACGCCTTATATTTAACGAAGCTATTCGGTAAAAATGAAGAACAGGCATTTGCACGTTTGAAAATTTGTATCGTCCAACAAGGTGATTCATTGGACAAGATTGCCGAGCGCTATGATGTATCTGTCCAGCAGTTATTGCGTACAAATCACTTAGAAAGCGGTGCGGATATACACGAAGGACAGTTGTTATACATTCCAACGCCAACTAAAGTGTAAAAGGGCGGCATGGTGATGAAACAAGCGAGCGTGCAAAAATGGGAAACGACAAATGGAACATACGCGATTAAACGCATCGATTCATTTGCTCATTGGCAGGCGATTGAGCAAGCTTACCGATTACGCATTCCGCTTGCCGTCCCTATTTATGAAGCGAAAAAACGAGATAATCAATGGTATTATACGATGCCTTGGTTAAAACAAAAAAAACATCCGACATCATCTTTTTTTCACGATTTAGCACGATGGCATAAACATTCATTAAAAGAAATACAAACGACTGAAGCGGAAATCGAATCTTATTATAAGGAACGAAAAAGCTCACTTGAAAAGGCAAAACAAACATTAACTCATCATATTGAACAATGTGAAAAACAGTGGTATATGTCCCCATTTCAGCTACAATGTTGCACCCATTTTCTCGATATTATGCGCGCTATCTCGTTTTCTGAACATACGTTAAATGAATGGCGCGAGCGAATGAAAGAAAAAAAGACCGTACGCATTTGTTACATTCATGGGCATCCGTCGTTCCAACATTATGTAGAACGGGATGACGGCACAGCGTATTTTATTAGTTTTGAACGGGCGCGCTGGGCTCCACCATTTCATGATTTACTCTTATTTTTTCGCCAATATTTGTATACGTATCCGATAACATGTGATGAAGCGGTACAGTGGCTTGCACAATATGAACAAACATTGGCGCTTGAAGAAGATGAACGGTTATTATTTTTTCATTTACTTGTTGATCCACATCGGTTTGTTCGTCTCATTCATCGGTACGAGCAACAACGTCATGACCGACAACTGACCGCTGCTTGGCAACGGGCATATTGGCAAATGAAAAATATTGAATATGTCATTGGAAAATGGGAAGAAGAAAAGCAACAACATCAAATCCAATCGTAATGTAGAGCGAAGGAAAGCAAAATAAAAATGGCGAGTAAAATGACATCAATGGTTGTTGGAAATAAAATGGTACGAATCGCCTGAACGACGGTAATCGGGATGATGCATTGTTCAGCAATAAAGCGAAGTTTTCGTAACCACGGTGGCCAGGCGTACGGGTTGTAACGCTTACGCATATGCTCACTTCCTTTTCAAATGATTAGCTCCACATGTTGGAGCTTTTATTTTTTATCATATGTATAAAGAAGTGAAAATGTGGCAAACCTTATTGACGATTCGTATGATTTTTATATAGTATTATGTATGAATAGAAAAAAGCGAAGATAGGGAAGAGTACGGCGCAACCCGCCTAGCAGAGAGGGAAATCAGTAGCTGCGAGATTTCCTAGGTTCGTGGTCGTCGGAAGGTCGCCCTGGAGCTGCTTCTTCGAACGAAAGTAGGAGAAGCCGGTGCATCGCCGTTATCGATTTGAGTGCTTAAGCATTGCTTAAGAAAAAAGGTGGTACCGCGAAAGAGTCTCCTTTCGTCCTTTTCGGATGAAAGGAGTTTTTTATTTTAGTGTAGGAGGGATTTGTATGTTACCGCCGAAGTACGACCACCGTGCTGTTGAGGCAAATCGTTATGAATGGTGGCTAAAAGGAAAATTTTTTGAAGCAACAAGCGATGAGACGAAAAAACCGTTTACGATTGTCATTCCACCGCCAAACGTAACAGGAAAGCTTCATTTAGGACATGCGTGGGATACGACGTTACAAGACATTATTACGCGCATGAAGCGCATGCAAGGGTACGACGTTTTATGGCTTCCGGGCATGGACCATGCGGGTATTGCTACGCAAGCAAAAGTAGAAGAAAAGCTGCGCAACGAAGGAAAAACACGTTACGACTTAGGACGTGAAAAGTTCGTTGAAGAAACGTGGAAATGGAAAGAAGAATATGCAGGTCACATCCGTTCTCAATGGGCGAAGCTTGGACTTGGTCTCGATTATACGCGCGAGCGCTTTACGCTTGATGAAGGATTATCGAAAGCAGTACGCGAAGTGTTTGTATCGTTATATAAAAAAGGTCTTATTTATCGCGGCGAATATATTATTAACTGGGATCCGGTGACAAAAACAGCATTATCGGACATTGAAGTCGTATATAAAGATGTGCAAGGTGCGCTATATCATATGCGCTATCCGCTTGCGGACGGCTCAGGTTATATCGAAGTGGCAACGACACGTCCAGAAACGATGCTTGGCGATACAGCCGTTGCCGTTCATCCAGAAGACGAACGCTACAAACATCTTATCGGAAAAACAGTCATTTTACCGATCGTCGGTCGCGAAATTCCGATTATTGGTGATGAGTACGTTGACATGTCGTTCGGTTCTGGGGCAGTAAAAATTACGCCAGCACACGATCCAAACGACTTTGAGATCGGAAATCGTCATAACTTGCCTCGCATTCTCGTCATGAACGAAGACGGTACGATGAACGACAACGCTCTTCAATATAAGGGGCTCGATCGCTTCGAATGCCGTAAGCAAATCGTGAAAGACTTACAAGAACAAGGTGTGCTATTTAAAATCGAGGAACATATGCATTCGGTTGGTCATAGTGAACGTAGTGGTGCTGTTGTAGAACCGTATTTATCGACGCAATGGTTCGTCAAAATGAAGCCGCTTGCTGAAGCTGCGATTGAACTACAAAAAACAGAAGGAAAAGTAAATTTCGTTCCAGAGCGGTTTGAAAAAACGTACTTACATTGGATGGAAAATATTCGTGACTGGTGCATTTCTCGCCAACTTTGGTGGGGTCATCGCATTCCAGCATGGTATCATAAAGAAACAGGCGAAGTGTATGTCGATCATGAGCCACCAGCAGATATCGAAAATTGGGAACAAGATCCAGATGTATTAGATACATGGTTTAGTTCTGCGCTTTGGCCGTTTTCAACGATGGGTTGGCCGGATAAAACATCGGCAGACTATAACCGTTATTATCCAACGGATGTGCTTGTAACAGGATATGACATCATTTTCTTCTGGGTATCGCGCATGATTTTCCAAGCGCTTGAGTTTACAGGCAAACGTCCGTTTAAAGATGTTCTCATTCACGGACTAGTACGCGATGCACAAGGAAGAAAAATGAGCAAATCTCTCGGTAACGGTGTCGACCCGATGGATGTTATCGATCAGTACGGTGCGGATTCGCTTCGCTATTTCTTAGCGACAGGAAGCGCACCCGGCCAAGACTTGCGCTTTAGCACAGAAAAAGTTGAAGCGACATGGAATTTCATAAATAAAATTTGGAATGCGTCCCGTTTTGCGCTCATGAACATGGAAGGATTCACGTATGAAGACATTGACTTACATGGTGAAAAATCGGTTGCGGATCATTGGATTTTAACACGCTTAAACGAAACGATTGAAACGGTGACAAAACTTGCCGATAAATACGAGTTTGGTGAAGTTGGCCGCGTATTATATAATTTCATTTGGGACGACTTATGCGATTGGTATATCGAAATGGCGAAATTGCCACTATACGGTGAAGATGAACAAGCGAAGAAAACGACGCGCTCTGTTCTTGCTTATGTGCTTGATCAAACGATGCGTCTCCTTCATCCGTTTATGCCGTTTGTGACGGAAGAAATTTGGCAACAACTTCCGCACGAAGGAGAGTCGATTACAGTTGCTTCGTGGCCACAAGTTCGCCCTGAACTAAGCAATCATGAAGCGGCTGAGCAAATGCGCTTGCTCGTTGATATTATTCGCGCGGTGCGCAACATTCGCGCCGAAGTGAATACACCGTTAAGTAAGCCGATTACGCTGCATATTAAAGCGAAAGATGAACAAGTAGCACGTACGCTTGAGAAAAACCGTTCATATATCGAGCGCTTCTGCAATCCGAGTGAACTTGTCATCGGCACGACGATTCCAACTGTTGAGAAAGCAATGACAGCTGTTGTGACAGGTGCAGAACTAAGCTTGCCGCTTGAAGGATTAATTAATATTGAAGAAGAAGTGAAACGTCTCGAAAAAGAGTTACAAAAACTCGATCAAGAAGTCGAGCGCGTGCAAAAGAAATTAAGTAACGAAGGCTTTTTAGCGAAAGCGCCAGCGCACGTTGTCGAAGAGGAACGAAAAAAAGAGCGCGACTACATCGAAAAACGCGAAGCGGTCCGCGCCCGTCTTGCACAATTAAAACAATAGTTTTATGATGAAGACGAATCCATTTCGGATTCGTCTTTCACTTTAAATAGAAGGGGGATTTTTCATGGTTCGTACATATAAAGAAGCAGTTGAATGGATTCATGGACGGTTAAAGTTAGGGGTCAAACCGGGATTAAGACGAATGGAATGGATGATGGAAAAGCTCGATCATCCAGAGCGTCGCATTAAAGCGATTCATGTCGGTGGAACGAACGGAAAAGGATCGACCGTTTGCTTTTTACGTCACATTTTACAAGAAGCAGGTTATCGTGTCGGAACGTTTACATCGCCGTATGTCGAACAATTTAACGAACGCATTAGTATAAACGGAAAACCAATTAGCGATGTTGATCTGATCAAACTTGTGCAAGTCATTCAGCCTTTGGCAGAGGAGTTAGAACAGACGGAATTAGGTGGACCGACAGAGTTTGAAGTTATTACCGCCATGGCGCTTTATTATTTTGGCAAAATGAACGTGCAAGACGTTGTCATTTTTGAAGTAGGACTTGGCGGACGCTTAGATTCAACGAACGTTATTTATCCGCTTTTATCGGTGATTACAAACATCGGTTACGATCATATACATATATTAGGGAATACACTTGAACAAATTGCGTTTGAAAAAGCGGGAATTATTAAGGCAGGAATCCCTGTTATGACAGCGATTGATCAGCCGGAGGCGCTACAAGTAGTAGAAGAGAAAGCGACATCGGTACGCGCAAAAGCATATGTGCTCGATCGCGATTTTACCGTTTTTGCTCACGAACCAACGACGGACGGAGAACGTTTTTCTTTACAAACACCGTTTACGACATATCGCGATGTAACGACAACGATGCTTGGGGCACATCAAGTGAAAAACGCAGCGCTTGCGCTGATGGTTGCCGACTATTTACGTACGTATTATTCGTTTCTGATTGAGCGTGAACATATGTACAACGGCATTCGAAAAGCAGCGTGGCTCGGGCGATTTGAAAAGATGGATGAACGTCCGCTTATCATTATTGATGGGGCGCATAACGAAGAAGGAATCGATAGTCTCGTTTCGACAATGAACGCTCACTATCCGAACCATCGCGTACACGTCCTTTTTACAGCGTTAGGGGACAAACCGGTCACAGCAATGATTCAAAAGCTAGAAACGATTGCCGAGACGATGACGTTTACAACATTTGATTTTCCGCGCGCTCTTTCCGCTGAACAACTCGCCGAACAAGCGACGCATCCGAATGTGCAATGGACAAACGACTGGAAACAATGGTTAAAAGAAAAGCGAAAGCAAGCTGAAAAAGATGATATTATTTTAATTACAGGTTCACTTTATTTCATCTCAAATGTGCGGAATTTTATAAAAAATAAATATAAGTAAGACGAAAACTGATGGTATAATAGATAAAAAATAGGACTTTTGAAAGGGGGAGGGGTAGGTGAAAAGAGCTGTTTCGGTGTTTCTCGTATTACTTTTATCATTATCTCTATGGGTTCCGGTGTTTAATAGCAATGCGGCAAGCAATAAACAAACGGGTGAGAAGTACGAAATATTGGAGATCGTTAGTCATGCCTCATCTGGATCCCCTTTAGCAAACGAATATTTAACAAAAAATACAAAAGATTTAAACATTACAACAATGACAATGAAACGCTTTGTCGCTTTACGTGACGAACTTGATGGAAAATATGATGCGATTGTGATTTCTCAAGGGGATTATAACCTGGCAAAGATTGGTAAAAGTTCTGGAAATGCTCAAGCTCATAACACAACAAATATAATGAATGATATTACTGACTTGAAAGCAGAGGAGATAAAAGAGTTTTACATTGAAAAAGGCCTCCCAATTTTTATTTATAGAAAGAGTGGAAGTGACCAAGATGTTCTAAAATATTCAAACAGTAAGTTGTATAAACACTTCTCTTCATATTTAAAGAACCAAAAAGATAATGTTATTTTCTTTGAAGATAAACTGCAGAATGATTTTGCGAAATTTGGACTAAATGGTTCACTTGAAAGCTACAAAACACGCCCACGCTTTTTCTTAACATCTGCTCCTTCGAGCGAGCAAGTAATGAAAAAAGGTGACACGCTTTCGTTTACGTACAATATCATTAACTACCAACATTTTAAAAATAAACTGCTAACTGTCAACTTATACATTGACTCTGACTTTAACGACAAATATACGAGCGAAGAGATTGTTGCATCAAAGCAAGTGCAAGGAGCAACAGGAACGATTTCGTACACTCTTCCAGCTGGCTATTCTGGACCACGTTATTGGAAAGTAGAAATGGTGGATGAAACAAGTGCGTTAAAAGATTACGAAAAAGGATTTGTAAAGTTTCAAGATGTACCTGCAACGATCAAAGTATTACAAATACGTAAAGGAAACGATGCAAGCTCGTTACTAAATACAAAAAATATGAACCCGAATTTTTTAAGTCGTGCGAACGAATATAGCATTAGTATTGACGTAACAACATTAACAGATTTTCAAAAAAGCAAAATATATGAACCAAATTATTCACATGAAGTCATTAACGGAAAATACGATATGATTATTTTCGGGTTTGCAGATTGCTATAATGGATGTAGCCCGGTCACTTCTTTAAGTACAAATACTGTTCAATCCATTAAAAATTTTATCGCTTCCGGTCAAAGTGTCATGTTTACGCACGATGTCATGTTTGGAACAAATAACGTATGGGTCAATGAGTTTGGTCCGATTGTTGGGCAAATTCAGCCGCATACAGATTTAGGAAACGGTGCTCCAAACCGATCAACGAGCACGAAACAAGTAAACAGCGGGCTTATGACAAATTACCCATTTGAATTAGATGATAGTATTACGATCGCAACAACACATAACCAATACTATACGCTCGATTTAGAAGATGGAAATGTAATTCCATGGTACAACATTGATGGTTCTCCACGTGACGTATATGATAGCTGGAACCATTATTACACATATTCCAAAGGAAATGTCACTTATTCTGGAACAGGTCATACGATTGGTTTCCCAGAAGAAGAACAAAAGCTATTTGTCAATACGATGTACCGTGCGTTTTTCGGTTCGAACCATGCACCGCAATTGACGGTTATTACGCCGCAAGAAAATGAAACGATTCCAAGCAATCAGCCAATTGAACTATCATATAAAGTGGAAGATTTAGATTTAGTCGATCGAACGTTTTCTACGAAAGTGTGGATAAACGATCAAGAAGTGTACGCGCAAAACGATGTGCCAAATGGCACAACGATTATTCAGTCGCTTCCGCACAATATGCCAAACGGTGGAACAGCGAAAATGAAAATTGAAGCGACCGACGCACGCGGAGCGAAAGTAACGAAAGAATTTCAAGTCGTCATTGAAAAAGTTTCGGCAAACATGGAAGTGAATCGGACGATTTCAAAAACGCTAGCTCCAGTCGATGAATCGATTACGATGCAGTATACAATCACACCGAAACCATTATCGTTATTGACGAATACGCTATTAAAAGTGACAAACATTGCGTTTGAAGAAAAATTACCAGCAGGCATTGAAGTCGTTTCTTTGCCGAGTGGATTTACAAAACAAGGAACAGTAGCAGAAGGATATACAATCAAAGGAATGCTACCAGATATTTCATTTGTAAAATCAGGAAATACGTATATCGCTGAACCACAAACGTTCGCCATTCAAGTGAAGCCGACAAAAAAAGGAACGTTTTCGTTATCGCAAGCAAAACTGACGTATAAAGATATAAATACACAACTTGTCAATTTATCCTTTAACACTTTGTCTTTTGTTTCCGATTACAAAATTACAGATGTTACGCTACCAAGCACCATTTTCGTGAACCGTGGCGTGCCGAAAAATGCGCGGTTATTGTTAAACGTCTTGCCGCAAGAAGCAACAATCGCCTCAGTAGAGTGGAGTGAAAATAGCAACGGACAAATTATTTCTATCGACCGAAATGGTGTCATTACCGCAGTAAAAGAAGGAACCGCACAAGTGACAGCAAAAGTAAAAGATATGTTCGGTAACGTAAAAACAACAACGATGACGGTCATCGTACGCATCCCGGTCGACTCGATCTCAATCAACGATTTTACTGTTCACGTCGGTGAAACGATCTCGATTCCGGTTACCGTATCGCCAGCAGACGCGAAAAAAGCAGTCTCTTATTCACTAGGAAATAGTTTGTATGCTGAAATCAATGGAGCAAACGGAACGATTACGGGACTAAAAGAAGGCGTAACGACGTTAACGGTTCAAGCATTTAACAGAAATGACGAACTGATTGAAAAAACGGTTACAGTAACCGTTCAAGCGATCCCAGTAACTGCTGTTGTCGTATCACCAACAGTTGCGAATATAAATATCGGTGAAACAACTACGCTCACCGCAACAGTTGCACCAAATAATGCGACATATCAAGCGGTGGAATGGCGTTCGTCTAATCCGAATATCGCTTCGGTTGATGAAGACGGACGGGTGACAGGTTTGAGCACCGGACAAGTGACGATTACCGCGCAAGCGCATAACGGTGTCGTTGGTACAGCAATCGTTCACGTCGGCGCACCGTTGACGGGTATTTCGCTTCCATCCACATTAATTGTACAAAAAGGAAAAACGATCAATGTATTACCGTACATTGCACCAATTCCGGCAAATGCGACGACAAAAATTGTGAGCCGTTCATTTACGATCGAAAACAGTTATTATGCTGTTGTTGACGAAAATGGCGAGGTGACTGCGAAACGTCTCGGTGAAACGTCATTAACGGTGAAATTGACTGATGAAAACGGAAAAACGTGGACGGCATCAACGGTCATTCGTGTCGTTGAACATGCGACAGATCCGACGAAAGGCGGAGATAAAGACGGCTGGTTGTACTAACGAAGGATGTGAACATGTATGAAAAAAGTGATGACGCTATTTGTCATCATCAGCTTGCTAAGCGGATGTTTTTCATCGAAAGAAGAAAAACAGCAACGATTTATACAAGCGATTGAGCAAGGAAACGTTCAAGCGGTACGCGAATATATGAAGAAGGAAAAAAATATTAACTTCAAAATAAAAAATGAAACACCGCTTGATGTGGCGATGCGCACCGGGCAGTACGATATTGCAGCACAACTATTAAAAGCTGGAGGAAAGTCGGCTGTTATGTCGCTTCCTCCCCTACATTTTGCACTTGCTTCATCTTTAGCGCAAGGAAATGAAGAAAATATAGAAATCGTAAAACAAATCGTAAATGAACAAACGGTGCGAGAGAAAGATAAAGAAAATAATACTCCCTTGCATATTGCAGCAGGGAGCGGGAATGTTGATCTTGTACAGCTTGTTTGCCAATACGATGTGGACGTCAATGCGGTAAATAAACACGGCGAAACGCCGTTATTGCTTGCGGTGCAAGCGGGAAATGTCGATGTTGTTCGCTTTTTATATGAGCGAGGGGCAAATGTAGAGATCGCAAATGAAGCGGGGGAAACGCCGCTATATAAAGCGGTGGAACGAAACTTTATTGATGTAGCCACATATTTATTAGAAAAAGGTGCCGATGTCAATACAAAAACGAACATTAAGAAAACACCATTAATGGTTGCAGCAGAGTACGGTTATGATGAATTAGTAACACTTTTACTTCGTTACGGTGCCGATGTACATGTAAAAGATGATACCGGCAACACCGCTCTTTCTCTCGCACAATATTGGAAACATGAAAACATTATAAAGCAACTAAAGGAAAAAGGAGCCAAGTAGCTAGCTCCTTTTCTTTATTGTACGCGTATTTCATCAACAATAACGGCAAGCTGCTTAACAAGCGGTAAACCAAGCCCGCGGTTAATAAACACATCTTTATTATGTTTCACGACAAAACGAGCATATTGTTTTTGTTCTTCTTCTGATGAGATAGGTGTTTGAAATGAAAGATTTGTTCCGGCATCGCTCGTTTCGCCGCGATACGTATTCACAATCAACCCATTTTCATCTGTGTACGGAATAATGGAGCTATTGCCGCGAGCAAATAGCCCTCCCTCGATATTTATATATGATCCGACAGCATAAATCACAGCATTGCTGTCTGTATAGAAAAATCCTTTTAAGTTTGGCGTTGCTAAGGAAAAATTGTTTGCAAACTCGTTTACACGAGCGATTTCTAACTCCCCTTTAGTCAATAACACAACTTCTTTTCCGTTTAGTCCGCTAATTGTCGTATTGTAAATAGATGTATCTCCATCGACATAAACGGTAGAGTCAAATGCGACTTGTCCTGTAATCGTTAAATCGCCAAGCACAATGATATTTCCTTTTATTTGTAACGGATTTTCTCCAGCGTTTTCTAATACAAAATCGCCGTTTACAATAAGCCATTGTCCATCATTTAACGTTAATGAAGTAACATCGAAATATGGGACGGTACTTGTATCAAGAAAAATGGATTTTCCGCTAGCAATCGCCCCTTCTAACGCAGTCGGTAAATCGATAGAATCATTAACGACAACAGGGATAAACGACGATTTTATTTGTTCGATAAGCTCGGATAATGGCAAAGAAATAAGGCTTTGATATTGCGCTTGCTTGCTTGGATCAAATCCATCAATACCAGCCGCTGATAACAATTTATCTTTTAACGTAAAATCAAAATTGACATCAATAAACTCATCTTGTTCTTTTTGAACGCTTGGTCCTTGCTGTTGAAACGACAGTGAACCTAAGGAAAAATCGTTTATGTTTTTTGTAAATTGTGTGGATATGCTATAACAGCTTTTTGCCCCATTTCCGTGGTCGCACGTATAACGGTTGCCTTCTACAAACAATATACTTTTTTCACTTGTCGTTGGAAACGTTGTCTGTACCGAATAAAGCGTTGAGTTATAAATATAGTTCGCGACGTTTGTAACGTATATATCATTTCCTGCGTATATATTGCCGTCAATATAAGAACCGCCGTTCAATGTCACGTTCTTACGCGAGCCAATCGCATATTTTAAAAAGCTCGGTGCGTTCGTAATAATGACTTCACGTGTGACCGTTTTGTTTCCGTATGGGGCAGAGATACGGAAAACACGTGTAAACAATTTATTGCGGTCAATTCCTTTTGAACTTGTTATATCTTCAATGGTAACATGATGGCGATTGATTAGCTCGCTCAAAAAGCCAGTTTGTGCATTTCCTAAATCGAGATCGAGTTGCAATGGAGTTGATAACGACAACTGTTCAACTTTTACTTTTAACTCGGCGACGGTTTCCTCTACCGCTTTTACAGCGTCATGGAGCGATGTGACATCCTCGACGCGTACTTGTGTAAAATTCGCTTGATATATGCTGACAGATAAAATGGTAAGTCCAATGATAAAAAAGACAGTGACCGTTAACATAACGAGTACGAGACTGTACCCTTTTTCGTTCACCTCTCTCCCCCCCCTTAGAAGCCGAATTGTGATTGCAACGTAAACGGTTCAATATATAACGGATCGTCTGGATTGCGATGGTCATTGTCTTGAACAGATAAACGAATCGAAATGACCCCGCTTTTACATATGTTTTGTTGCGACCGTACACACGTATAAGTAAGCTTTGATTGGTCTGAAACAATCCGTAAATTTGAAGGTGTGACTTGTTTCCCATTTATAAGTAATGTCTCGTTTGTTTTATCTATCATGATTTGTAACGTTTGACCAGCTTGCTTTTTGTCTTCCACGAGCCCTGTATTTGTATCAATCTCTTTTTTTATTTCATTCACAAATGTTAGTGTATCATCGTTTGATTCGTCTATTTTTAATCCGTCTGGAGCAAGGGCATATAGTTCGTTAAAAATCGTTGTCATCAATATATCAGCTTCGCTTCGCAGCTGATTTTCAATGCCGATCCGTTTATACGCCTTCATTCCCGCTGTAAATACACCGTATGCAGAAGCGGCAATAATCGATGTGATCGCTAAGCCGACAAGTAGTTCAATAAGCGTAAGTCCACGTTCATTAGCGAATACTTTCATTGGCGATCACCCCTTTTAAGACGATCAGTTCGTTATTTGAACGGACGGTGACATATAAACGAAGTAAATAGTTGCTGACGTCTTCGGCCATCTCTTTTTCTTGTTGGATCGTTTGTTTTAAACGATCAGGAAATTCACTTGGTGGGTTGTTTTTTATTTGTGACCATATCGCTTGATCGTATGGGATTAACCAAGCTTGTACATCTTCCTCATTATATGTCACATTGTTAATTGTCGGTGAAAAAATAGCTTTACATACGTTTTCGTCGGGAAATAACGATGTATTGGAACATGCTGAAGCATCGAAATGGACAAAAGGTGTTTGTTCGGTGATATGATCATCGACATATGCTTTCATCGTTTGAAAGTCAAGTCGTTCCATATAATGAATAACACCGCGAGCGATATTGACAGCAACCGTTTTTGATTGATTATACGCGGTGTATGTCATCGCATTTGTAAAAAACATAAACATGCCGCTCACAACAAAAGATAAAATAACAATCGATAATAGCACTTCAATTAACGTAAAAGCACGTTTGTCATAAAAAATATTCATTTCCTTTTGACACATTTTCCTTCCCCTTCTTTTAAAATACATAACTTTATTATACAATATGTTAGAGTTAAGTGTTGTATCATGTTGAATGGGGGGAGCGATTTGCCGTATTTATTCTTCGTGATCTTTTTTCTCATATTAATCCCCATCTATATTCGCTTACCATTTGGATGGACAAAAAAAGGGATTGCACTTTTATTAACGGTCGCTTGTTTATTAAGCGTTTTTGGCATGATTGCGATCGAGCAATTTCCACTTTGGCAAGCCGCATTATTTCTTTTTCTTTTAGTTGTCACAAGCACATATTTACTTGAACAAAAGCTCGGTCACTTATTTTATGCGCGCATATATGAACATGATTTAATTGTTGAAGGCGACGAAAAAGACGAGCAAGAAAACGAACTACCGTCTGCTATAGAAGAGGTGGTCGAGCAACAAAATGAGGAGATTCGACAAGAAGAAATCGAAAACGTCGATGAGGAATGGTTTCAAAGGGAATGGCCTGAAGAAATTGAACAACAAGCCTCTATTGAACCGCTCCGTGAAAATGACTTTGATCATATGATTGAGCCGATAGAAAGTGTAGATGACGTCATTGAGCCGTTACATATGGTAGACAGTGACGATACAAGTGTAAACGAAACAACCGAAGACGTGGCAGAACAACAGTGGCTTGATTTGCTCAGTGAAAAAAATATGGAGATTATACATGATCAAAATGAAATGAAGGAAGAAAAAGATAGTCAGCTACTCGACATCGAAACGATTGCTGTCGTCGAAGAAACGAGCGAGCATATGGTAGATGAATCGTATCGCATTGAGCCGATTGTAGAAGACGATGATATACATACGGAAGCGAGTGCTGATATGGTAGAAGAACAAGAAAGTATTCAAAGCGTTGAGGAAGCAGTAGAGCAAGTGAGCGAAGAAGAACAAGGAACGGCCGATGATGAATGTGTAACAGTAGAAGAAAACAATGAAGAGGTGCATATGCTCCCGAGACCGTTCATGAAAAATTTACTTGCTTCTTTATACGCGATGCGTCCATTGTTGTCGGACGAACAATATGAACAGCTTATTCATAAACATTTACATCCTCGCTTACACGAACAAGATTATTACACATTTGCCAATGTATTAATGGAGCATTACGTTGCTTCGAAACAATATGAAAAGCTATATGATGTCGCGAAACAATTGTACGGGCAATATGAGCTTTACCCGATGATCCAACAACAATTAGCACATATGATACATTATGCTGAACAAAAAATGGGGTGGAAAAAATGAAAAGTAGCGCACAAGTTATCGGTCTTCCAGTCATTAGTATTCAAAACGGAGTACAACTCGGACAAGTAAAGTCTCTTGTGGTAAATCCAGAAAAAGGAACGATTGATTTTCTAATCGTTGATCAAGAAAATTGGGAAATTAGTATGAAAGCGATTCCGTTTCGACATGTGATCGGAATTGGGGAATTTGCTGTAACGGTTGAAGAAGAGCGAGCTGTCCTTGATTTAAACGTCATTCCGATTGCGAATGAGCTTGTTAATAAAAAAATTACGATTAAACAAGCGAAAGTGATGACAAGAAAAGGACAATTGCTTGGGGAAGCAACGGAATTTTATATGGACGAAGAAACAGGACACATCACAGGAATCGAAGTGCAAATTGGAAACGAGTTGCGCATCGTTCGCGCTGATCATGTCATTACGTATGGAAAAGATTTGTTGATTGTTCATGAAGATGCACAACAGACGCTCGTTTCAAACGTTGATGAGTTAGTGACATTAAAAGGGACACAAGTGGAACCTCTTATCGAACAAATCGTCCCAACAACAGTTGATAACGAACTTGATGAACTGCGTCAAAAACAAATCGATATGTTAAAAGGAAAACGAGTATTAAAAGATATTGTTGATGTCAATGGTCAAGTGCTCATTTCAAAAGATACAATTTTAACGAAAGAACATATTATTCGCGCACAAGAAGAAGGACCAGATATTGTGATCGAGCTATCGATGAACGTCGAGTAAGGAGGCGTATGTCATGCGCCAAACCGTTTCGCTAAAGTTGTTTTTTACGTTGCTTTTGACCGTTTCATATTTACTGACAACTACAAAAGTGGCGACATGGGCGTACGAGTCGTTTATCAGTCATGACACATTTGCTGAAGGAACGATGATCGGTCCTGTTGATTTATCGAATCGTTCACGGGAAGAAGCGTATGAACGAATGAATGAAAAAGTGACTGAGTGGAAGCAATCCGCAACGATCAAACTCGTACTAGAGAAAAAAGAAGCCACGGTACAAACGGATTATTTTTCATTTCATATCGAGGAGAGCATGAAACAGGCGGTAAGCGGAAAGCGCACCCCTCTCCTCGTTTCTGTTGATGGACAAGCGTTGCAAGACGCCATTTCTTCTATTGGTGCATCAAGTGATTGGATTGATGTGGAGAAGGTAAAAAATCAATTAGAACAAACAGCGGCTTCGCTTACATCTGCTCAACTATCGCTTCAGCAATACGTTCGGGAGGATATGCAACAAGAAACGGTTTTATCGCAAGCCACGATTCCATCGCATGAAGAGCTTCGTGCAATATCGCAAACAACAATGACAATTGAGCCAAAACAAGTATTTTCTGTTTTGGACTTTTTTAAAAAACAAGGTTTAGGTATATCTAAAGAAGCGATGACGTTATTTGCATCTGCACTATATGAAACGATAATACCGACAAATTTTGAAATTGTTGAACGGCATACGAGCGCTGTATTGCCAAACGGAGTGAAAGCAGGATTTGAAGCGGCTGTTGAACAAAATAAAAAGGACTTTATTTTTTTTAATCCAAACGATCGAGCGTACACGTTCGAATGGAAAATGGAAGGCGATCGAATGCAAGTGACTTTGATCGGTCCACCTTTTATTTATCAATACGCGCTAAAAACAGATCCGATCGAGTATTATGATCCGAAAACGATTGTGCAATATAGTGCATTGTTGAAACCAAATGAAAAACGAATGAAAGAAGAAGGAAAAAAAGGCATGCTCATTCGTTTGTATAAAGAAGTGTACGATCGAAACCGCACATTAGTCGAAACGGTGCTCGTTTCGGAAGATTTTTATCCGCCTGTTCATCGCGTTGAATTGCGCGGATTACAAGCGGGAGTCAATAACGGAGCGAGTGAAATGCCACCCCCAAGTGACACACCTTCAGAGCAGCCACCACAACAAGATGACATATGGGGAAATGAAAACGAGCAAATCAAAGGAAATGAGGATGAGACCTCATGAAAAAGCAAGAGCGAAAACGATTAGGTGATTTGTTAATTGAAGCAGGGCTCATTACGAGAGAACAGCTTGAAGAAACGTTAAAAGAAAAAGCCCCTGGGCAAAAATTAGGCGATGCGTTGTTGCAACGCGGCTATATTACGGAACAACAATTAATTGAAGTATTAGAGTTCCAACTCGGTATTCCACATGTCAGCTTATATCGTTATCCAATTGATCCGAAATTAATGAACCTTGTGCCGAAAGAATTTGCGAAACGAAATATGCTTATTCCTTTAAAGCAAGAAGGAGATCGGCTATTTGTCGCGATGGCAGATCCGATGGACTTTTTTGCGATCGATGATCTGCGCCTGTCGACAGGTTTTCATATCGAAGTGGCCATTGCCTCAAAGGACGATATTTTACGAGCCATTAATAAGTATTATGATATTGATGACTCGGTTGAAGAGTTTTTAAACATCGCTCCTCAACAAGAGGTGCGTGAGCAAGAGAAGCTTGTTGAAGATGACTCGCCGATCGTAAAGCTTGTCAATCAAATTTTACAAATGGCAGTTGAACAGCGAGCTAGTGATATTCATATTGACCCACATGAGACGAAAGTCGTTATTCGTTATCGCATTGACGGAATTTTACGCACGGAGCGAGCGTTGCCAAAACATATGCAAGGAATGTTAACGGCGCGCATTAAAATTTTAGCGAATATGGACATTACAGAACACCGTGTTCCGCAAGATGGACGTATTAAAATGAACATCGATTTTCATCCGATTGATTTGCGCGTATCGACACTGCCGACGATTTACGGTGAAAAAATCGTTATGCGCGTGCTTGATTTAGGAGCAGCGTTAAATGATTTAAATAAGCTCGGTTTTAATAAAATAAACTTACAGCGATTTATTCAACTCATTGAACAACCAACAGGCATCGTGTTAATTACAGGACCGACTGGTTCGGGAAAATCGTCGACACTTTATGCCGCGTTAAATCGATTGAACGGCGAACATGTGAACATTATTACAATTGAAGACCCTGTCGAATATCAGCTTGAAGGGGTGAACCAAATTCAAGTCAACCCAAACGTCGGAATGACGTTTGCAGAAGGATTGCGTTCCATTTTGCGACAAGACCCAAACATTATTATGGTTGGGGAAATTCGTGACCGTGAAACAGCGGAAGTAGCGATTCGTGCGTCTTTAACAGGGCATCTTGTGTTAAGTACGTTACATACGAACGACGCATTAAGCACGGTCGCGCGTTTAATTGATATGGGCGTCGAGCCGTTTTTAGTTGCGACGTCGCTTTCAGGAGTCGTTTCCCAACGTCTCGTGCGCCGTGTTTGTCGTGATTGTCAAGAAGAACACGAACCGACAAAGCGGGAAATCGATATTTTTGCACGCCGCGGTTTGAAAATTGAAAAAGTGATACGTGGTCGCGGTTGTCCAACGTGCAATATGACCGGATATAAAGGGCGTATCGCGCTACATGAATTAATGGTTATGTCTGATGATATGCGAAAAGTGATTTTAAACGGTGAACCACTTTCGAAATTGCGTGAAATTGCGATCAAAAATAAAATGATTTTTTTAATTGATGATGGGCTATTAAAAGTCAAACAAGGGCTGACGACAACGGAAGAAGTGTTGCGTGTAAGCATTTTATAAGGTGATGAAGATGAAACAAAAAGTAGATGCGATGTTGCGTGCTGCATTTGAATTAAAAGCATCTGATATTCATTTAACGGTCGGTATTCCTCCGATTTTTCGCATTAACGGAGATTTGAAACGATATGGGCAAGATGTGTTGTCGCCAACCGATACAGAACAAATGGCAAAAGCGATCGTTCCAGAGCATATGTGGACGCGCTTTGAAACAGACGGCGAATTAGATTTGTCATATAGTCTTTCAGGTGTGTCACGCTTTCGTGTCAACGTGTTTAAACAACGTGGTTGCATATCGCTTGCTATTCGTATCGTGCCGACAAAAATTCCATCGCTTGAAGAATTGCAACTACCAGATGTATTAAAAAAGATGGTCACAAAACCTCAAGGCCTCATTCTCGTGACAGGACCGACGGGGAGCGGAAAATCGACAACGTTAGCTGCGATGATTGATTATATGAATAAAACGATGCGCAAACATATTATTACGCTTGAAGATCCGATTGAATACGTGCATAAACACGGGGGATGTGTCATTGATCAGCGCGAAGTTGGAACGGATACAAACAACTTCGCAAACGGGTTGCGGGCAGCGCTTCGTCAAGACCCAGACGTCATTTTAGTCGGCGAAATGCGCGATTTAGAAACGATTCAAACGGCAATTACCGCCGCAGAAACAGGACATCTTGTTTTCGGGACGCTTCATACGTCAAGTGCCCCTGCGACGATTGACCGAATTATTGATGTATTTCAACCAGAACAACAGGCACAAATTCGCATTCAGTTGGCGACAGTTTTAGTTTCCATTATTTCACAACGACTATTTCCGCGTGCACAAAAAAACGGAAGAATTGCAGCGACCGAGATTTTAATTAACAATGCAGCCGTTGCGAATCTAATTCGCAACGGGAAAATTCATCAAATTCCGAGCGTTATGCAGACGAATCGCGCGCTTGGCATGCATACACTTGAGGCGAACATTAAAGAGCTTGTCCAACAAGGACTGATTGCAAGAGAAACGGTTGAGCCGTACTTGCAGGAAGGATGATGACAAATGGCGCAATTTCGCTATGAAGCGCGTGATATGCGCGGACGAGTAAAAAAAGGGACGATTGTTGCTTCGTCACGTCGCGATGTGATGATGAAACTTCGTGAACAACGGTTGAAAGTGATCGACGTACGCGAAGTGCCACAAACGTTATTAACGAAAGAAATTACATTCGGTAACCCCGTCAAACTACAACATTTCGTTATTTATTTACGTCAATTTGCTACGCTTTTAAAAGCGGGAGTGACGATTGTAGATGCTACGCGCATTTTAGCGGAACAAACGGAAAGTAAAGCGTTAAAAAAAGCGCTCGTTCACATTGAGGAACGATTAAGAAGCGGTCAACCGCTATCTACAGCAATGACTGATCATCCGAACATTTTTCCACCGCTCGTCAGCAATATGATTCGCGCAGGGGAAGCGAGCGGAAGTATGGATGAAACGCTTGAGAGGCTCGCCGATCATTTTGAAAAAGTGCATCGAACGCGACAAAAAATTGTTTCCGCTTTGGCTTATCCTGTTGTTGTTGGCATCATTGCGGTCATCGTCGTCATCTTTTTGCTCGTTCAAGTCGTTCCGACATTCGTTTCGATGTTTGCTGATTTCGGTGCTGATTTGCCAGCGATTACGAAGTTTGTGCTACGTGCAAGTGAAGTGATGCAAACTTATTGGTGGGGCGTCATTTTACTTATGTTGATCATGTACGGCTTACTTCTATTGTTAAAAAAGCAAAAAAAGACGAAATATTATTTAGATGTGATCGTATTACGTATGCCGATTTTTGGTAGCATGATGCAAAAAGCGGTGCTTGCTCGTATGACGCGTACGTTAAGCTCGTTATTTTCAAGCGCTGTCCCTATTTTACAGGCGCTTGCGATCGTTGAAGAAGTTGTGGAAAACGAGGTGGTTGCTCGCGTCATTCGCACATCTCGTGATGCGCTAGAGCGAGGGGAATCGTTGACCGAGCCAATGAAGCGGCATTGGGCGTTCCCCCCTCTTGTAACACAAATGATTGCGATCGGAGAGCAAACGGGTTCACTTGATGCGATGCTTGCGAAAGTTGCCGACTTTTATGAAGCGGAAGTCGAAGCGGCTACCGATCGTTTAAAATCGCTTATTGAACCGCTTATGATCGTCTTGCTTGCCGGCGTTGTCGGGACGATTGTCACATCCATTTTAGTCCCGATGTTCGATATATTTAATCATATTCAACAATAAAACTAGTACTTTTCAACTAGATTACTGGTGTTGTAAAATGATGAGAGAGATTATAAAAATTGCAAAGGAGAGGAATTATGTTAAAGAAATTGATTCGCAATGAAAAAGGTTTAACATTAATTGAGTTGTTGGCGGTTATCGTTATTTTAGGGATTATTGCAGCTATTGCAATTCCGAGCATCGGGGGATTAATTGACAACTCGAAAAAAGATGCGCACGTAGCAAACGCCCAGCAAATGATTAACGCGGCGAAAATTGCTGTAACGGCGGACAAAAGTCTGATTCCGGCTAATGGAAAAGCGAAGACAATCTCCCTTAAATATTTAGAAGATAATGGATATTTAGAAACTGCAAAAGATCCTGATGGGGGAACATATACAAGAGATAACAACGGTGGGGTATCTGCTGATTTAGATATTACGGGAACTCCTGTAAAAGATGGTACAATTACTGAACCTAATGGCGATTCCTATGTTGTTATTATTAATGATAATACAAAGTTGCATTACCGTGTTAAGCTTGTTAATGGAAATAGAGGAGTCCAAACAGGTGGAACAAGCGGAGCAGCAGGTAAAGCAGTAAAGGAAGAAAATTTAAAACGTTCAGAAGTTCGGTAATTGGATAAATTAAAATTTTTTAGTTTAGAGTGATTGCATATGTTGGCTTTTATTTCCTTTCTCCTCGGTCTTCTTCTCGGTTCTTTTTATAACGTTGTCGGGTTAAGGGTGCCGAAAGGGGAGTCGATTGTTGCGCCGCGTTCGCATTGTCCGTCTTGTAAGCGAACGTTAACGGCGTTTGAATTAATTCCGGTTGTTTCGTATGTGTTACAAAAAGGGAAATGTCGCGCATGTTCGGCGCGCATTTCCTTTGTTTATCCGTTCATTGAGCTGTCCACGGCGACATTGTTTGCGCTCGCCCCGCTTTTTGTCGGTTGGTCGGCGGAAGTAGCCGTTAGTTGGACGCTCATTTCTTTATTCGTTATTATTTTCGTTTCTGATGTGCATTATATGATTATTCCAAACCGTGTTTTATCATTTTTCGCCCCGCTTCTTCTTATTGAGCGTCTATGGTTTGCGCCGCTTACTCCGTGGTGGGATAGTTTGCTTGGAAGTGCTATCGGATTTATGACGTTATTTCTTATTGCGCTCGTGAGTAAAGGTGGCATGGGTGGTGGAGATATTAAACTGTTTGCCGTGATCGGTTTGGCGCTTGGGGTCAAACTGACGATTTTAGCGTTCTTTTTATCGACGCTCGTCGGGACAATATTCGGGCTTGTCGGCATGGCGATGGGGCGTGTGAAGCGTGGTGAACCGATGCCGTTTGGACCGGCCATTGTCGTTGGTACACTTGTCGCTTATTTTTTTGGTGAAACGATCATCGATGCGTATGTTAAGGTTATGATGTAAGGAGAACAAACTATGCGGTTTTTTTCGATGAAAAATAAAGTAGGCAACATCGTCATAAAAGATCATGTTATTCGCTACGTAGAACTTAAACAAAAGCAACCGCTTGTTTTGCATACGTGCGAGGAATGGCCGCTTCCAGAAGGGATTGTGCGCGACGGAAAAATTGTTAATGAAGAACAGCTTACCGAAGTGTTAGAACAATGCGTGGACGAATGGAAAATAAAACATCGCCGCGTTCGTTTTCTCGTTCCTGATCCGCTCGTAGTCATTCGAAAAATATCGTTGCCAAAAGACGTGGACGTCGAAGATATACGCAGTTATTTATTTATGGAAATTGGCGCGACCATTCCACTTCCGTTTGAAGATGCGGTATTTGATTATGTGGTGCTTGAGAAAACGAAAGAAGCGCTCCACGTTTTATTATTTGCAGCTCCAGAAGCAAACGTGATGCAATATGCAGAACTGTTTGAAGCAGTTAAATTAAAACCGATTGTCGCAGATATTTCTCCGCTCAGTTTGTATCGTCTGTTTTATTCATTTGATTTAGCGAATGACGTCGATCACTTTTTATTCGTTCAATTTGATTTATCATCGTTAAACGTCAGTGTCTTTCATCAGCACCGTCCGATCTTTACACGACAGCTTGCCTTTGATTCACAATGGACATCTTGGGAAAAAACGAACGAAAGATGGAAGTGGTTAAACGAGGGTGAGCCGGAGTGGCAGCTTGAAGACGTATATAAAGAGTTAGAGCGCGTCATGAATTTTTATCGCTTTTCATTGCAGCGTGATGAAGCGCAAATTACGCGCGTCGTCGTTACCGGCGATCATCCGCTCGCTCATGCGTTTTCCGGTATGTTAAAAGATCGGCTTGATGTGGCTGTTGAAACATTGACGTTGCCGCTTTCGATCGACCCTGCTTACTATTTGCCAATCGGACTCGGATTAAAAGAGGGTAATGGATATGTTAGTAGAAATTAATTTATTGCCAAAACGCGAACGAAAATCCCGCCTTCTCCCGCTTTTATTGATCGTTGCGGCCGTGTTGTTGCTTGTGGGAGCGACAACGTTTTATTTCGTTATTCAACACATGGAACAGCAAATATCGCAATTAAAAACGGAACTCGATCAAACGAAGGCGTTGCGAATCGCGGAAGAGGAAAAACAGTCAGCAGGGACGAGTGCATCCGTCGGCGCACAGTTACAAGAAGCGATTCAATGGGCAGAACAATACCCTGTTCATACGGTCGCGCTTTTACATGAATTGATTGAGCGATTGCCAGAGCGCGGCTTTTTAATGAGCGTTTCGTACGCCCGTGATGGTGCCATTCAACTAACGGCTCAATTTGATACAACACGTGAAAGCGCCGCCTATTTACAAGCATTAAAAGAAGCATCGTTTATTGCTGATGTGAAATTAACGAGCTTAACTGCAACGGAAGGAAAATCAGAAGAAGGCACGATGCCGAGGTATGTCGGACAATTTTCCATTCAATTAAATATGGAGGAATGGAAAAAACAACAAGGAGGGAGAACATGAGAAAAGGTGTCATCGTCAGTCTCTCTCTCTTGTTAGTTGCATTGCTGTCATTTGCGCTTTATATATACGTGTACAAACCGCTCGATGATCGGCAAGAGCAATTAAAAACGGAATTACAAACCGAAAAAAAGTTGCTGCAAGCGTTGCAAAGTAAACAAACGCCAGATGAGTTGCGCGTCAGCATCGTAGAATTACAAAAACGGGTTCCCGTACAACCGTTCGTTGAACAATTTTTATTAGAAATCGAAAAAGCGGAAGCGGTATCAAATAGCATCGTGCTGTCGCTTTCATTTCAAGAGGGCGAACAAATCGAAGGAGCCCCAACTCCTATTCAAAAATTGACGGTCAGCATGTCTGTTCGTTCTCCTTCGTACTTTGCACTTGAACAATTCATCGACGTACTAGAGCGGTCAAAGCGTATCGTTTCCGTTGATTCGCTATCGTTCACCGGATATGAAGAATGGACGACGGTTATGGATGAAGTACCAGCATTGTCTTATTCCTTGACTGTATCAACATTTTATGCACCAGAATTGCGCCAATGGATTGAGCAATTACCACCACTTGATTTACCGCAACCGAGCGAAAAGCGCAATCCGTTTCCTTCACTAACGGAACAATAAAGGGGGCGGTCGAATGCAAGATGAGCGGGGAATGACGTTAATCGAACTGTTAGCTGTCATTGTCATTTTAAGTATTTTAGTTATGATTGAGACTGTCTCTGTCGTTGAGATCATTAAAAAATCGCGTGATCGAGCGTTTGTTGCGACAGCTTATACGCTCTATGAAGCTGCACGGCTTCACGTTGGTGCGCAAAAAGCAGAGTTTTTAACACCAAATGAAAGCGAGATATTGACGTATGAACAATTAGTCGCTGATGGGGTTCTTGAAGGAATTATCGATCCATACACATCGAAACGTTTGCCGCCAAATGATGATTCATACGTCATTGTGACAAAACAAAGTGACGGTACGATCACATATGCCGTTTGTTTAAAAGGGGAAACGAAGCAAATTTGTAAAGAAAACGGCGTGCCTGTCGATCAATTGTCTGTCAATGATATTCAAGACAAGTAGTGCGAAATTTGACGAAAACCTTCCGCAACGAGACGACAAATGTCTCGTTTTTTTTTTCTTTTTTTATGTTACGATGGGCGAAGAATGACAGCGGGAGGGAAAAAAATGGACAAGCCAGCGAAAAAAGCGATTGTGATTAAAGTGAACGGAAAAGAACAGCCATACACGACAGTAACAAATACGTTGCCCCAATGGTCGAGCGAAGAACATGATAAACAAAACGAAACACAGGACGAGCTTACACCATTTGAAACGGGTAAACGATATACAAAACGATCCCCTTGGCGCTCGTTTATGTTGGCAGTTGTTTTAGCAGTCGTTCTTGGGACAAGCTTCGGTTTCCTTGTGTTAACAATCATTCCGACGACTGAAAATAAACTAGCATCGCCAGCGACGTTGGAACAAGAACAAAAAGAAGAAACATCGATCGCGCAACGAACGGAAACGGTTTTTGTCATTCAAGGTGGAGTGTTTCAAGATGAAAAAGCAGCGAATGTATATGTACAAAAAATAAAGGCACAACAACGTCCGAGTGTAATGATTGGAAAACAGCCTGTTTATGTATTTTTAGGCATGGCATTGACAAAAGAGGAGGCAAAGCAAATCGCAAGTTTATACGAATCGCTCGGCATTGACACATATGTGAAAGCATGGAATGTATCCATCGACGAAAAAGAAAGTGAACCTTTTGTGATGGTCGTGTCCGCTATTAGTCGATTATTAAATAGACAGCAACTTCAAAATGAACAGTGGAAACAGCTACAGTCGTATTCGATTCATAATGAACAAATGAAAAAGGCGTATGAAGCGCTCCGCACGTTCCAACAGACAAAAGATGACGCAAAATTATGGGAAGCACAACAACATATATTACACGTTTTACATTAAGAAGCGAACAGCTTCTTTTTTTTGTCGAACCATTGTTTATTGTGTATAAATTTGGTACGATACAAGTGTATCTTCCTTGAAACAAACGCTCATGACAGAAAGGTGATGACGATGCAACTTGTATTAGCTTCTAGTTCTCCTCGCCGAAAACAACTTCTTCATATGCTTGGACTTCCGTTTGACATCCTCGTCAGCGATGTCGATGAATCGTTTGATGCAAAATTATCCCCAAGTGAAATTGTACAACAGCTCGCATATAAAAAAGCTAATGCGGTATGGCAACAAACAAGCGATGCGTGCGTCATCGGTGCAGATACGATTGTCGTATGTGAAGGAGAAGTGCTTGGAAAGCCAGTAAGCGAACAAGACGCTTTTCGTATGTTAAAACGTTTATCTGGAACGACACATGAAGTGTGGACAGGGGTAGCGATTTGTACCGCAAACGAGTGCGTGACGTTTGCTGAAAAGACGGACGTGACGTTTTGGCCGCTTTCAGACGATGACATTTGGGCATATATTGCGACGAAAGAGCCGCTTGATAAAGCAGGGGCATATGGCATTCAACAACGTGGAGCGCTTTTTGTTCAAAAAATCGATGGCGATTATTTTTCTGTTGTTGGTTTGCCGATCGCTAAACTTGCTCGCGAATTAAAAAAATTCGGATTTTGTCCATTTCGTTAAAAAAAGGTTAAAATAGAGGGGGGAACGTATGCTTATTCGTCATGTTCCGCCCGATGAACGCCCGCGTGAACGCTTGCTTTCCGAAGGACCGCAAAGCTTATCAAATCAAGAATTGTTAGCCATTTTGCTTCGCACGGGGACGAAACAATATTCTGTTCTCACACTTGCACAACATTTACTCACCCATTTTGAAGGACTCCGCCAACTAAAAGATGCAACGATTGAAGAAATGACAAGCATTAAAGGAATCGGAAAAACAAAAGCGATTCAAATTATTGCAGCGCTTGAACTCGGTCGGCGTGTGCATCAACTTCAATATGACGATCGTTACGTCATTCGCTCGCCAGAAGACGGTGCACGATACGTCATGGAAGATATGCGTTTTTTAAGTCAAGAACATTTCGTTGTGTTATATTTAAATACGAAAAACCAAGTGATGCATAAAAAAACAGTATTTATTGGCAGTTTAAATGCATCAATTGTTCATCCACGCGAAGTGTATAAAGAGGCGATAAAACGTTCGGCAGCGTCGATTATTTGCATTCATAATCATCCGTCGGGGGACCCGACACCGAGCCGCGAAGATATTGAAGTGACGCGCAGGCTCGTGGAATGTGGTCGTCTCGTCGGTATTGAGCTGCTCGATCATTTAATTATTGGCGACAAAACATATGTAAGCTTAAAAGAAAAAGGATATGTGTAAATCGTTCTCTTTTCGTTGTAATTGCGTTATAATAAGTGTCATGAGTTTTTGAAAGCATTTTGTTTCAGAAAGGAAGATACGAATATGTTTGGCATTGGATCAAGAGATCTCGGAATAGATTTAGGTACTGCAAATACGCTTGTATACGTCAAAGGAAAAGGCATTGTTTTGCGCGAGCCTTCTGTTGTCGCGCTCCAAAAAGATACGAAGCAAATTGTGGCGGTTGGAAATGAAGCAAAGCAAATGATCGGACGTACACCAGGAAATGTTGTCGCACTCCGCCCGATGAAAGACGGAGTTATTGCCGATTATGAAACGACAGCCATTATGATGAAGTACTACATTAAGCAAGCGACAAAAAATAGCGGCCTGTTTGCTGGGAAGCCGTACGTCATGGTATGCGTACCATCAGGAATTACAGCGGTAGAGGAGCGCGCGGTCATCGATGCGACGAGACAAGCAGGGGCTCGTGATGCATATACGATCGAAGAGCCATTTGCGGCGGCGATCGGAGCAAACTTGCCTGTATGGGAGCCAACAGGAAGTATGGTCGTTGACATCGGGGGTGGCACAACGGAAGTCGCTGTCATTTCTTTAGGTGGGATTGTAACGAGCCAATCCATTCGTGTTGCTGGTGATGAAATGGATGAGGCAATTATCCAGTATATTCGCAAGACGTACAATTTAATGATCGGGGAGCGCACGGCAGAAGCAATTAAAGTTGAAATTGCTTCCGCAGGAAATCCAGAAGGAATCGGAAGCATGGAAATTCGCGGTCGCGACTTATTAACAGGGTTGCCAAAAACGATTGAAATTCATGCGGAAGAAATTGCAGAGGCTTTGCGTGATACCGTATATGCGATTGTTGATTCCGTAAAAAATACGCTAGAAAAAACGCCGCCAGAGCTTGCAGCCGATATTATGGATCGCGGCATCGTGTTAACAGGTGGAGGAGCTTTGTTACGGAACTTAGATAAAGTCATTAGCCAAGAAACGAACATGCCGGTCATTATTGCCGAAAACCCGCTCGATTGCGTTGCGATCGGTACAGGAAAAGCGCTTGATCATATCCACTTATTTAAAAATAAAGCGCGGGACCATCGCTGATGCGTAAGAAGGTGTTTTTATGCCGAAGTTTTTCTTAAATAAACGGCTTATCATATTGCTTGTCAGTATCATGGTTCTCGTCGCCTTGATCGGTTTTTCATTGAAAGAGCGAAACGAATTAAGTTGGATGGAAAAGTTTGTGAAAGACACTGTTGTTTTTATGCAATCGATCGTGCATAAGCCCGCACAGTTTGTTGCGGGCTTCTTTGAAAATGTGAATGATTTGCGCCATACATACGAAGAAAACAAGCGTTTAAAAGAGCATTTAGAGCAATACGTTCTTTTGCAATCGGAAGTGGAATCGCTAAAAAAAGAAAACGAACGTTTGCGTGAACTTTTGAATAAAAAAGAAAGTTTACGTGACTTTGTTGCCATTCAAGCGACAGTCATTGGGCGCAATCCAGAGCGTTGGGAAGAGACGTTAATTGTCAATAAAGGGTCACAGCACGGTGTGGAAAAAAATATGGCGGTCATTACGCCACAAGGACTAATCGGGAAAGTGCGGAGCGTATCGCCATTTAGCGCCACGGTGCAACTGCTAAGCGCAAAAGATCGGCAAAATCGCATTTCCGCATTTATTCAAGGAGATGAAAACGTATTCGGTTTAATAGAAGGATACGATGAAGAGCGAGAGACGTTGCTGCTTAAACGCATTCCGTATGACGCGAAAATCGAGAAAGGGCAGCGTGTCTTTACATCAGGACTTGGCGGGATTTTTCCAAAAGGATTGTTTATCGGAGAAGTGGAAGAAGTCGTTGCGGATGAGTACGGGCTTACACAAATTGCCTATATCAAGCCAGCAGCGAATTTTTATGACATCGATGATGTGATTATTGTGAAACGGAAAATTGAAATGTCGCAAGAGGAGGAAGGACAATGAACCGTTTGTTTCTTCCTTTCCTTGTGACCGTGATGTTTTTATCTGAAAGCATTATTGTTCAATTGTTTTCACAGCCATTATTTGATGTTTATTTGCTCGTCCCGCGTATGTTGCTCGTTTTTATCGTGTTTATTACGATTTTTATTGGACAAACAGAAGGAATGATGTACGGATTCATCTTCGGGCTATTATACGATGTAGCATATACGGAACTATTAGGTGCTTATGCCTTTGCCTTTTCGCTCATCGCCTATTTAATCGCAAAAGCGATGAACGTTTTTCATAAAAATGCATGGACGGCTTCTTTTTTTGCCATTGTGGCGATTGCATGTGTCGAATGGTACGCATACGCCATCCAACTTGTTATTGGTGGAACGACCATGTCTGTTCAAACGTTTTTACAAGCACGTTTTTTGCCAACGTTGTTTATTCATACAGTAATCATTTTGGTCGCCGCCTATCCGCTAAAGCAAACGTTGTTAAAGTGGCATGAGAAACAGGACGAATCGTCGCCAGTGTGAAGGAATACAAAAAAAATGCGGAGAAATATTCATTGAGGTGAAAGTCGTGGCTGGCAAGGAGAAAAGAGTATATGTGTCGATGAAAGGAACGAAAGAAGGACTGACGTTGTATCTCGACGATACGTGCGCCTATGACGAATTATTAAAACAAGTGGATGAGTTGTTGATGACGACAACTCGTGACGAGGAAGGTCCGCTTGTTTCGGTGCATGTACATGTGGGAAACAGATATTTGACGCGTGAGCAAGAAGAGCGATTGCGCGATGTCATTCGAATGAAAAAAAACTTAATCGTTCACTCGATTGTAAGCAACGTGATGACGAAACAAGAGGCGTTAGAATGGAAGAAGAAAAATGAAATTGTATCTGTTGCGAAAATTATTCGTTCTGGGCAAGTGCTACATGTCGATGGAGATTTACTGTTAATAGGTGATGTGAATCCTGGCGGAACTGTCATTGCCACAGGAAACATTTTTGTATTAGGGGCGTTACGTGGCATTGCTCATGCGGGATATGATGGGAATCGTCAAGCGATCATTGCTGCGTCAGTTATGAAGCCGACACAGTTGCGCATTAGCGATGTGATGAATCGAGCACCAGATTATCGTGCCGACGAAGGAAATGAAATGGAGTGCGCTTATATTGATGAACACGATCAAATTGTTGTCGATCGGTTGCAACTATTGATGCATTTACGACCGAATTTAACCCGATTAGAAAGGAGCATTTGACAGTGGGAGAAGCGATTGTTATTACTTCTGGTAAAGGTGGCGTTGGCAAAACAACAACGACAGCAAATCTCGGAACGGCGCTTGCGCTTTTAGGAAAGCGTGTCTGTCTCGTTGATACTGACATCGGTTTGCGCAATCTTGATGTCATTATGGGATTAGAAAATCGCATCATTTACGATCTTGTCGATGTTGCTGAAGGACGTTGCACCGTTCAAAAAGCGCTTGTGAAAGATAAGCGATTTGAAGATCGTTTATATTTGTTGCCAGCTGCTCAAACGAGTGACAAATCTGCTGTGACGCCGGAACAAATGAAACAGCTCATTGACGATTTAAGACAAGATTACGATTATATTTTAATTGATTGTCCTGCAGGTATTGAACAAGGATATAAAAATGCTGTCGCGGGAGCGGATGAAGCGATTGTTGTGACAACCCCAGACATTTCAGCGGTTCGCGATGCCGACCGAATTATCGGTTTGCTTGAAAAAGAAGAGCATATGAGACGACCACGTTTAATTATTAACCGCATTCGTAGTCATATGTTGAAAAATCATGATATGTTAGATATTGATGAAATTGTCATGCACTTATCGATTGATTTACTCGGTATTATTGTCGATGATGAACATGTGATTAAAGCATCAAACAATGGTGAACCGATCGTTCTCGATCCGAATAGTAAAGCATCGCTAGCGTATCGCAACATCGCCCGTCGCCTTCTCGGTGAATCGGTGCCGCTTATGTCGCTTGATGATGAAGAACAAAAAGGCTTTTTCTCGAAAATTAAAAAACTGTTTAGCGCTCGTTAGCACTTCCATTTGGAGGTGCTTTTTTCATTCATATCTTCTCTATTTCCCAAATACATATAATACAAATAGGACGAGAGGGGTGGGAGTGTGAGCGATCGAATTGAACATATTCGAAAACGAATGGCCAAGCGAAAAAAGCAACGCGAACGCTACGTTCAAACGATGTTGACGAATTGGAGCGAAGATGAAAAATACGGGAATCCGACCGTTGTGACGTATGACGGCGATCGGGAGCCGCCGCTGTTTCGTAAAGATATATTTTTATTGAAAAGTTTTTTGGCGGCGATGTTATTTTTTAGCGTTGCCATTTTGTTTCAATATGATTCTCCGAAAATGGAAGAAGCACGCACATTCGTCAAACAAGTGATGGAAAAAGATTTTCAATTTGCGACCGTTGCGCAATGGTATGAAAACACATTCGGCAAGCCGCTTGCATTTTTTCAAACAAAAAAACAACAAGAGACAACTGCTACAGCGTATGCCTTCCCTGCTTCAGCACGTGTTGTAGAAACATTCGAACATAATGGACAAGGCGTTGTTATTGAAACTAATCAAGCCATTAAAGCAGTCGAAGAAGGGATTGTCGTGTTTGCCGGTGTGAAAGAACCGTACGGAAAAACGGTCATTATTCAACATGCGGACGGAAGCGAAACGTGGTATGGAAAATTATCAGCTATTTCTGTAAAGTTGTATGATTTTATTGAGGTGGGAAAAGAAGTAGGGAAGGCGGAAGAGAATAATCAGAAAAGTGTATTTTATTTTGCCGTTAAAAAAGGGGATCGCTTCATTGATCCGGTTCAGGTGATTTCCTTTGAATAAATGGGTAGCTATATTTATGAACATTCATATTCATCCGCTCTTTTGGTTTGTTGCGTTGATAGCTGTCATGACTGCGCAATTTCAGACGCTCCTTTTACTATTTTGGATTGTGCTTTGGCACGAACTTGGACACGTTGTAGCGGCGCACATGTTTTCATGGCGTGTCAAACGTGTTTTACTCTTGCCGTTTGGCGGGGTAGCGGAGATAGATGAGCACGGAAATCGTCCGTTTCATGAAGAATTGATCGTAACACTAGCAGGTCCGTTTCAGCACATATTTATTTTTTTTATGGCATATATCGCTCACGAGGCAAACATGTTATCTAATGAATGGTATCAGCAGATCATTGAATATAATTTATCTATTTTACTTATTAACTTATTGCCGATTTGGCCGCTTGATGGAGGAAAGCTAATGTTCCTTTATCGCACAGCGCGTACGTCGTTTCGGCGTGCGCATGAACAAACGCTTTATTTCTCCTTCCTTTTCTTGATTATATATTTTATTGCTTTATTGGTCGTCGCACCGGCGCACATGAATTTATGGATCATTGGTCTTTTTTTAGCGCATGCTATTTGGTTTGAATGGAAGCAAAGAACATATGTATGGATCCGTTTCTTACTTGAACGTTACTACGGAAAACGAACGGAATATCGAGCGTTAAAGCGTCTTGTCGTTGATGCAAATGATCCGTTATTTCGCGTCCTTCTTTTGTTTCATCGCGGAAAAAAACATGCGATTATCGTAAAGAAAAATCAAATGGAAATGGAACTCGACGAAAACGAATTGTTGTACGCATATTTTCATGAGAAACGAACAAATGAACCGATCGGCCATTTCATTTATACGTATTGACAATTGTTTTCTTTTTATGCTATCATCTTCTATGTTGTGTAGCACCCGTGCTACAACCGCTCAGCTAAGGCTATTTAAGCGTTCGCTTGAACCGCCTCGCAGCTGGCGAGTCTGAGTCTAGTTTAGGAGGTGCAAATATGTACGCGATTATTGAAACTGGTGGAAAACAAATTAAAGTACAAGAAGGCCAAGCGATTTACATCGAGAAAATCGATGCAGCAGAAGGCGAAACTGTAACATTTGACAAAGTGTTATTTGTAGGTGGCGAAAACGTAAAAGTTGGCAATCCTACAGTCGCTGGCGCAACAGTAACGGCGAAAGTTGAAAAACATGGTCGTCAAAAGAAGATCATCGTTTTCAAATATAAGCCAAAGAAAAACTATCGTCGTAAGCAAGGTCATCGCCAACCATACACAAAAGTTGTTATCGAAAAAATTAACGCATAAGGCGTAAGCGATGATTCGCATAACAATTAATCGGACGTCAGAAGGGACGATTCGTTCCTTTACCATTAGCGGACACGCTCAGTTTGCGAAGCGTGGACAAGACATTGTATGTGCAGGTGTATCAGCTATTTCGTTTGGTGCGGTCAATGCAATCATTGCCTTGACGAATGTGAAACCGATCATTCAACAAGGGAAAGACGGCTATCTTCATTGTGAACTTCCGACAATTGAAGATGCGAAAGTACTAGCCGATGTGCAACTTCTTCTTGAAGGAATGATCGTGTCGCTCCAAACGATTGAGCGTGATTACGGTAAATACGTCAACATAACGACGAAAACGTTGTAGGAGGTGACACGACATGTTGCGTTTAGATCTTCAGTTTTTCGCATCGAAAAAAGGGGTAGGTTCAACAAAGAACGGTCGTGATTCGATCGCAAAACGTCTTGGTGCGAAGCGTGCGGACGGTCAATTCGTTACAGGCGGTTCAATTCTTTACCGTCAACGCGGAACAAAAATTTATCCAGGATTAAACGTAGGCCGCGGTGGCGACGACACACTTTATGCGAAAGTTGACGGCATCGTTCGCTTCGAGCGCATGGGTCGCGATCGTAAAAAAGTGAGCGTTTATCCTGTTGTAAAAGAAGCATAAGGAAGTGGAAAACTCTAACCGACTTGGTTAGGGTTTTCTTTTTGTTGTCGTATGTTATAATTATACTCAAAATGTTTATGGGAGAATGAATGATGGAGAAGCGGTGGACAATTGTAGAAGCGTTGCGTCATTCCAGGCACGACTGGCTCAATAAAATTCAGCTCATTAAAGGGAATTTATCTTTGCAACGGATGGATCGCGTCAATGAGATTATTCAACAAATTATCATTGAGGCAGAACATGAAGCGAAGCTAACGAATTTACAAGCAGGGCGCTTCGCTGAATTGCTTATGACGTACCATTGGCAAGCTCGTCATATTCAACTAGAGTATGAAGTGTTAGGAGAGCCACGCTCGCTACATGCATACGATCATATGCTCGTTACGTGGTGTCAAACATTTTTACATATGCTTGAGGAATGTTCTTCTCCACATGTTGAAAACTATGTAACGATTACGATCGATTTAACAGGAAAAGATGTGCGCTTATTTTTTGACTATCGCGGCATGCTTCACAAACTCGAGGCGGTGAAAGCATGGATTCAAAAACATAGTCAATATGAGGCGCTCTCGCTTTATGAATATGTCATTCAAGAACATGAACTAACGCTATGTGCAACTATTTCATCTTTTTAAATGAAAGATGAACAGATCGGAGGAGAAAGACGATGTTTGTTGATCAAGTGAAAATATATGTGAAAGGTGGCGACGGCGGAAACGGAATGGTCGCGTTTCGGCGCGAAAAATACGTTCCCAAAGGCGGGCCTGCTGGAGGGGACGGTGGAAAAGGTGGCGATGTCGTATTTGTTGTTGATGAAGGATTACGTACGTTAATGGATTTTCGCTACCAGCGTCATTTTAAAGCGCCACGTGGCGAACATGGTATGTCGAAAAATCAACACGGAAAAAACGCCGAAGATTTAATTGTGAAAGTGCCGCCGGGAACAGTTGTCATTGACGATGAAACGAAAGAAGTCATTGCTGATTTAACAGAACATGGACAACGATTTGTCGTAGCAAAAGGTGGTCGCGGTGGACGAGGAAATACTCGCTTTGCAACCGCATCGAATCCGGCGCCAGAAATTGCTGAAAACGGTGAGCCGGGACAAGAACGATACGTGACATTAGAATTAAAACTGCTTGCAGATGTGGGGCTTGTCGGTTTTCCAAGCGTCGGTAAGTCGACGTTACTGTCGGTCGTTTCAGCAGCGAAGCCGAAAATCGCAGACTATCATTTTACGACGATCGTTCCTAATCTAGGTGTTGTTGAAACGGAAGATGGTCGCAGCTTCGTAATGGCAGATTTACCAGGTCTCATTGAAGGGGCACACCAAGGCGTTGGACTTGGGCATCAATTTTTACGTCATATTGAACGAACGCGCGTCATTGTGCACGTAATTGATATGGCTGCCATCGAAGGACGGGATCCGTACGAAGATTATGTAGTCATTAACGAAGAATTAAAACAATATAATTTACGTCTAACAGAGCGACCACAAATTATTGTGGCGAATAAAATGGATATGCCAAATGCAGAGGAACATTTGCAACAGTTCAAACAAAAATTAAATGAAGATGTGCCGATTTTCCCAATTTCAGCAGTCACGCGCCAAGGGATTCGTGAACTGTTATTTGCGATTGCCGACTTGCTTGAAACGACGCCGGAATTTCCGCTCTATCCTCAAGAGGAAGAAGCGATTCATCGCGTCGTTTACAAGCTTGAAAAAGAAGAAGCTCCGTTTCATATTACGCGCGATGATGATGGGACGTTTATTTTATCCGGAGAAAAGATTGAAAAACTGTTCAAAATGACCGATTTTTCACGCGAAGAGTCCGTGCGTCGTTTTGCGCGTCAGTTGCGTTCACTTGGAGTCGACGATGCATTGCGCGCTCGCGGAGCAAAAGATGGAGATATTGTCAAACTGTTGAATTACGAATTTGAATTTGTTGATTAATGCGAAAGGGGGCGTCTGTGCGGTGGATAAAAAGTTTTACTTAGTGCGTGAAGATGTGTTGCCTGAGGCGATGAAAAAAGTATTGGCTGCAAAAGAATTAATTGAACGAAAAAAAGTTGATTCTGTCGCTGACGCTGTGCAACTTGTCGATGTTAGCCGAAGCGTTTTTTACAAATATCGCGACGCCGTTTTTCCATTTCATACGATGGTTCGCGAAAAAATTATTACGCTTTTTTTTCATTTAGAAGACCGCTCAGGCACCCTTTCAAAGCTGTTAAGTGTTGTTGCAGCAGCCAATTGCAACGTGCTTACGATTCACCAAACGATTCCGCTTCAAGGACGTGCAAACGTGACGTTATCGATCAGTACAAGCGAGATGACGATGACGATTGATGAGCTACTTTCGCAATTAAAACAACTGCCTTTTGTTGAAAAAGTAGAGATTCTCGGTTCAGGGGCGTAGAGAGGAGAGGAAATGTGAAAATCGGATATTTAGGACCAAAAGGGACGTTTACGCATGCGGCCGTTGAGGCGGTTTTTCCACATATTCTGAACGTCCCATATCATACAATTCCGCAATGCATGGACGCTGTCCGTGACGGCGAAGTGGAGTTTGCTGTCGTTCCGTTAGAAAATGCGCTCGAAGGTTCCGTCAATTTGACGATTGATTATTTAATTCACGAATGTAATTTGCCGATTGTAGGGGAAATTATCGCACCGATTGAACAACATTTGCTCGTTCATCCGTCTCAATTGGACGATTGGAAGCACATTAAACGTATTTATTCCCATTCACATGCGATTGCACAATGTCATAAGTTTTTACATCGTCATTTAAAGCATGCCACGTACGAATACGTCACTTCAACAAGTGCAGCAGCTCAATATGTAAGCGAGCATCCGAAAGAAAATATTGCAGCGATTGGCAATCGTCTGGCTGCAAAACAATACGGTTTAGCGATTGCGAAAGAAAACATTCATGATTATGACTACAACCATACGCGCTTTATCGTATTGCACCGTGAACGCTGTTTATTGCCTGTAAAAGATCAAGAAGACGGATTTAAAACAACGTTGATGGTTATGTTGCCAAAAGATCAAGCAGGAGCGCTTCATCAAGTGTTATCGGCGTTTGCATGGCGAAAGCTCAACTTAACAAAAATTGAGTCAAGACCAGCGAAAACAGGCTTAGGGAACTACTTTTTCATTATTGATATCGATCAAAAAATGGATGACGTTTTAATTCCGGGAGCGATTGCGGAGCTAGAAGCGCTCGGCTGTACGGTGCAACTATTAGGCAGCTATCCATATTATACCGTAAAAAAAACATCCCTCGTGTAAAGGGATGTTTTTTATTCGATTAAAAATCCTGCTTGTTTTAAAGCTGTACATGCTTCATCGAGCTTTTCTACACGATCTGCTTCAAGCGTATGCAAATGCACACCATCTGTCAGTTGAGATAAATAGGCAGATTTCGTTTCGTTAATTTTTCGAATAAATTCATCGACTTCTAACCGATTGCTGACCATAATCGACGCTGTTAAGTCACCGTATACGGGATGTTCAATTTTGACATCTTTAACAGTAACGCCATGATCGACAATAGTGTACAGTTCGTCTTTTGTTTGTTCTGGCGTATGACAACAAGCAACCACGCGCGTATACATGTGAGTAGAAGAAGGCGATAAATATAAATATCCTTGGCTTGTGGCGATAATTGGCTCGTTTCTTGCTTTTAATAGCGAAATATCTTGAACGATAACTTGACGACTGACGTTTGTTTTATTGGCTAATTCAGTCCCTGTCATCGGGCGATGGTTCTCTTTTAGCCATTGCAAAATAAGCGCTCGTCGTTCCTCCCCAAGTAATTTTCTCTCTTTTTTCATGTTGACATCCTTTCTTTTTGAAGCTGTTCAAGTACAGAAACAACGGCTTCGATTTCGCTTTTTGTTGTATGCACACCAAATGAAAGACGAATGAATTGCTTCGCTTCATCGTCCTCCTTGCCGATCGCGATCATCGTTTTTGAAGGAGCTTGTTTTCCGACTTGACATGCGCTTCCCGTCGAAATGGCTATTCCGTGACGATTGCAGTGCAACATGACATATTGTCCTTCAAAGCCGTGAACGAGACAGCCTACAATTTGTGGCAATTGGTCAGTCGGATGCTCAAAAACAGTTATCGGTAGTTGTTTTTGAACGATTTGCTCAACAAAATAGCGACGCAATTCATTCATATGATGTTGCGCTGTTGTGCGCTTTTTTTCGATTTCAAGAGCCGCTGTTGTAAAAGAAGCGATGCCGGGGACGTTGACCGTTCCCGGTCGAAATCCGCCTTCATGTGTTGTGTTTGGTAACGACATGTGCCAAGGGACGCGTGGGTTGATATAAACAGCTCCAACTCCTTTCGGACCGTAAATTTTATGGCTAGAGATGGATATGCTATCGAGATGGAACTGTTTCACATCTATCGGTATTTTACCAAAAGTTTGTACACAATCGCTATGAAAGATAATTTGTTTTTTCTTTAACAATTCACCAATTTGCTTTAATGTTTGAATTGTGCCAATTTCAGAATTCGCATGTTGAATAGATACAAGAATCGTTTCTTCTGTCAACGCCCGTTCAAGCGCTTCAATATTTACTTGTCCAAAACGATCGACAGGAACGTACGTGACGGTGAATCCTTCTTGTTCTAGCTGGGCGCATACCGCATGGACGGAAGCGTGTTCAACGCTTGATGTAATAATATGTTTTCCTTTGTGACAATGGGCATAAGCGAGCGAACGAATAGCAAGGACGTTTGCCTCCGTCCCACCGCTTGTGAAATATATCCCTTTTTCTTCTCCTCCAACGAGTTGAGCGATTTGTTTTCGGCAAACGGTAAGCAACTCATTTGCCGCTGTTCCGATGTCATGGAGACTGCTGGCGTTTCCAAAATATTTTTTTGCGCTTTCTACATAAACAGCTAACGCTTCTTCACTCATCGGTGTTGTTGCAGCGTGATCTAAATAAATCATCTCATTCACCAACTTCCAAAACAAAAGTCTTGTCATCAGTTTAAATATATGTCAATATAGGTGTCAAGACAGTATGAAATGGAGGAGCATCCATGCGTGAAGCGGATGTGATTATCGTTGGTAGCGGCCTTGCAGCATTAATGGTTGCCTACCATTTATGTGAGCATAAAAATGTGATTATTTTCACGAAGTCGAATAAAGAAACGAGTAATTCTTGGCTTGCTCAAGGGGGAGTGGCTGCTGCCATCCACCCGAATGATCATTGGTCATCTCATTACGAAGATACGATCATTGCTGGGTGTGAGCATAATGATAACGAGGCGGTACGTATTTTAGTTCAAGAAGGACGTGAAGCGATTCAACATTTCATGAATCTCGGTTTTTCATTTGATGTGGACGAACGTGGACAGCTCCTTTTTGGCCAAGAAGGTGCGCATCGCACGAAGCGTATTTTACATGCTGGAGGAGATGCGACTGGGAAAAATATGGTATCCTTCTTATTTGAGAAGCTTTCCGGACGTGTAACGTTTATAGAAAACGATCCTGTGATTGACTTGCTTGTCTCCGCTGGATGTTGTGTAGGGGTGCAAACGAAGCAAGGAACGTATGTAGCGAATGCAACAATTATTGCAACAGGTGGAATTGGGCAGTTGTACACGTTTACATCGAACGCTGAAACAGCAACAGGCGATGGAATTGCGATGGCGTATCGAGCGGGAGCGGCTGTTACGGACATGGAGTTTGTACAGTTTCATCCGACAATGCTCTATGTGAATGAAAAAGCGGTTGGTCTCATTTCTGAAGCGGTGCGTGGCGAAGGAGCGATTCTCGTCACCGATGACGGTCGACGCGTGATGGACGGGGCGCATCCGCAAAAAGATTTAGCTCCACGTGACGTTGTATCTCGAGCCATTGATCGTGAAATAAAAAATGGTCATCGTGTTTTTTTAAATATTTCTACGATCCCACACTTTTCATCTCGGTTTCCAACGATCACATCTCTTTGTGAGCGCTATCATATTGATTGGCGTAACGGTCTTCTTCCTGTTGTCCCGGGTGCTCATTTTTTAATGGGGGGTATCGTTGTAAATACGGATGGAGAAACGACGTTACCGGGATTGTATGCCGTTGGCGAAGCGGCATGTACAGGTGTGCATGGGGCGAATCGTTTGGCGAGCAACTCGTTGCTTGAAGCGCTTGTTTTTAGTAGAAGATTAGCTTTTCACTTGTTGCAAAAAAGGGGACAACATCAGACGTTAAAGAAAAGCGAGAGGAAAGGAACTCACGTACGTATCACGTTACCAACAAAAGAACAAATTCAACAAACGATGACACAATATGTTGGGATTGTGCGTGATTATGATCAACTGTTACAAGCGAAACGATGGTTTGAACAATACGCGATTCATGAACTCGTGGATATGGCACCTGAACATGACGATGAGAAACGGACGATCATATACATGTTAATCGTTGGATGGCTTATCACGACTTCAGCTTTGCAACGAAAAGAAAGTCGCGGGGCTCATTATCGAAGTGATGAGCCGTTTGAAAAAATGTATTGGGAAAAGCGGCGCATCATGCGCACGAGAGCAGAGCATCTCATAAAGGAGGGTTTGAGTTGAATGAACTAAAGTTAAAAGAGCTATTGAAGCGGTTTTTTTTAGAAGACATTGGGGAACGTGATATTACGAGCGAAACAATTTTCTCTCCTTCAAATGAGGGAAGAGCGATATTTGTTGCCAAAGAAGATGGGATCATCGCAGGCGTTTCCATTATTGAAATCGGATATCAGTTATTACACCCATCTATCGCATGTCAATTATATAAACGAGACGGGGAAAGCGTAAAAAAAGGAGAGGTCATCGCTGTCGTTTCAGGTCCAATCATCCCGCTTTTATCAGGTGAGCGCGTCATTTTAAACTTACTTCAGCGTATGAGTGGTATTGCTACATTGACAAATCAAGCCGTTCGGGCACTCAACAGCAATCACACTCGCATTTGTGATACACGAAAAACAACGCCAGGGCTTCGCATGTTAGAAAAATATGCGGTGACATGCGGTGGCGGCTATAATCATCGCTTCGGTTTGTATGATGGGGTGATGATTAAAGATAATCATATTGCGTTTTGTGGATCGATTAAAAAAGCGGTCGAACGTGTTCGTTCCCAACTTGGTCATATGGTAAAAATTGAAGTGGAAACGGAAACGAAACAACAAGTCATCGAAGCGGTTGAAGCAGGGGCGGATATCATTATGTTTGATAACCGTACACCCGATGAAATTCGCGAATTTGTCCAACTCGTCCCATCGTCTATCATTACAGAAGCGTCAGGTGGGATTACCCTTGAAAATATTGCACAATATCGGGATACAGGGGTTGACTACATTTCGTTAGGGATGTTAACGCACTCAGCGAAAGCGCTGGACATTAGTTTAAACGTGCAATAGGAGGAATGAACGATGAACGTATTACAACTCATGCAACAACACGACACGATGCCAGAGACATATAAACAGTTGTCAGTTGAAGAAATGGAAAAACGAGTCGCTCGTGTCAAACGGGAGCTCGGCACGCGTTTATTTATTCCAGGTCATCATTATCAAAAAGACGAAGTCATTCAATTTGCGGATGCGACAGGTGATTCATTGCAACTCGCACAAGTAGCAGCGAAAAATAAAGAGGCTGAATATATTGTATTTTGTGGCGTCCATTTTATGGCGGAAACAGCGGATATTTTAACGAGTGATGAACAAATCGTCATTTTGCCAGATATGCGCGCGGGCTGTTCGATGGCTGATATGGCAGAAATTGAACAAGTGGAACGAGCATGGCCTATATTACAACAACTGTTTGGCGATACGATTTTACCGTTAACGTACGTCAACTCTACAGCTGCGATTAAAGCGTTTGTCGGTTTACATGGCGGTGCAACAGTGACATCATCAAATGCGAAAAAAATGGTCGCATGGGCGTTTACCCAAAAGGAGCGTATTTTCTTTTTGCCTGACCAACATTTAGGAAGAAATACAGCGTACGATCTCGGTGTTCCGCTAGAACAAATGGCTGTATGGGACCCGATAACAAATACATTGCAATATGAGGGAGATGTTCAACAAATTAAAGTAATTTTATGGAAGGGGCATTGTTCCGTTCATGAAAACTTTACAGTAAAACATATTGAACATATTCGAAAAACGAAGCCAGATATGAAAATTATCGTTCATCCAGAATGTAGCTGGGAAGTCGTGCAACAAGCGGACGATGCAGGGTCGACGAAATATATTATCGAAACGATTGCCAACGCACCAGCAGGAAGCAAATGGGCGATCGGAACAGAAATGAATTTAGTGAATCGCATCATTCAACAACATCCAGATAAAGAAATCGTATCGTTAAACCCGTATATGTGTCCATGTTTAACGATGAATCGCATTGATTTACCACATTTACTTTGGGCGCTCGAATCGCTTCTTGAAGGAAAAGTGGTAAACCGCATTACCGTGCCAAAAGATGTAGCAGAAGGAGCGATGTTAGCACTTGAGCGCATGTTAGCACGCGCATAAGATCGGCATTTTTTTGCCGGTCTTTTTTATTTTTATCATAAAAAAAGCTTTCTGTTCATAAGTTATGTTGAAGCCTAGTAGCGACAAGCTAAACATGACATACACGTCACGTCTGAACATAGGAGGGGGAAACACGTGAAAATTCATATCGTTCAAAAAGGAGATACCCTTTGGAAAATTGCGGAGAAATATGAGGTTGATTTTGAAGAGCTAAAAAAAATGAACGCTCATTTAAGTGATCCAAATTACATTATGCCGGGGATGAAAATTAAAGTACCAACACCAGCCGCACCAGCGAAACCAGTCAAAAAGGAAACGCCAAAAGTTTCTGTTGATGTTGACATTCATGTAAACAAAAAAGAGCAACCATTACAACAACCGCAAAACGTGGAACCGATCGCAAAAGAAATTCCAATTGCAAAAGCATCGGAGAAAAAAGAAGAGCCGAAACAAGAGATGCCGCTTTTGCCGCCAAAACCGCCAAATATTATGCCGAATATGATGGAACCTGACGAAGAGATACCAATGCCGCCATTTCCGGATATTCCACCAATTCCAACAACGCAAGCGCCAGTGATGGAAGAACAGCCACAACAACCGATGCACCCGCAGCCTGCTCCAATGCCTTTGCCGATGCCAATGCCGTGCATTCCTATTTCGCCAGTGATGCCAGGATACGGTTTTTATCCGTGGTTTCCGCCAATGTATCCAATGATGCCGTGGACATATCCACAAAACATGGCAAACAACGATGATTGCGGATGTGGCGAACCGAAACCGACACCTTATATGCCACAAATGCCAACAGGTGAATATTCTCAACAGTCGCAACCGATGATGCCGCAGATGCCAACAGGTGCAGGGGAGTATTCACAACAACCGCAACAAGCATCATATCCACAACAAATGTATGGTGAAAACGTGCCGATGATGCCACAGCAAATGTATATGCCACAGCCAGCTATGCCATATGGTCCGTACGGATGGCAACAAGGGTGGCAGGGGCAACCGTATGGAATGAATCCATATTTTTCTGTTCCTTATCGTGAAGAAGAAGAGGGGCAATAAGTCGCCTCTTTTTCTTTTTGCTTTTTGTGTGATAAAATGAACATGATGATGTAAAAAGAAAGGGATGTACATACATGGAACAAAAAATTGAGAGGTTAATTGCATGGCTTCGTGAACGCGTACAGGAAGCAGGGATGAATGGAGCGATTGTCGGGATTAGTGGCGGCATTGATTCTGCGGTCGTTGCCCATTTAATTAAGCGGGCATTTCCTAACAACTCGTTAGGGCTCATTATGCCATGTAAAAGTAACCCAAAAGATAAAGAAGATGCATTAAAAGTTGTAGAAAGTTGCGGCATTGATTATCATGTCATCGACTTAACAGAAACACATCGCGTATTATTCGGTGAAATTGAGAAACAACTAAAAGAAAAGGGGCAATGGAACGAGCAAGCTGCACGCCTTGGTGATGCGAATACACGTGCACGTCTGCGTATGACGACGTTGTATGCGGTCGCAAATAATTATGGTTACCTCGTCGTCGGGACGGATAATGCAGCGGAGTGGCATACAGGCTACTTTACAAAATACGGCGATGGTGGCGTTGATTTAGTCCCACTTGTTCATTTCACAAAAGGAGAAGTGCGTGAAATGGCTCGCATTCTCGGTGTACCTGAAGAAATTATTACGAAAGCGCCTAGCGCAGGTCTTTGGGAAGGACAAACAGACGAAAACGAAATGGGTACAACATACGACATGATTGACAAATATTTAAAAGGTGAGCCAATTCCAGAACGCGACCGCGAAATTATTGAACGGCTTCATGAACGTTCACATCATAAACGACAGTTAGCGATCGCTCCGCCAAAATTTTAACAGCGATAAAACTCCTTTTTTGCGCCAAGCTAATGATGTAGACGCATGGTCTACAAAAGCAAAAAGGGGGTTTTTCCTTTGCGGAAGCGAATTGTTGCTCTTGGGGCAGTCATCGCACTTAGCGGGTTAGTTGCTTGCAATAACCAAGCATTTGATACACGTTATACGGATCGCACACGCCCCATCGGATATTACTCGAATGAGAACGATATGACGGGGTTTCAATACGGCCGTTATGGTACAGAGCGTTTAAACGGAAACGTTCGTCAAGTGCGTGACAATGATGGACCGATTACGGAAATGCTCGATCGTGGCATGAACCGAACAACACGAACACCGCAAGTGGATCGAAATTTTAGTCGCGCTGATCGCAACTATCATGGACATTTAAATGCGATGGATGAACGCACGCGCCCGTCGTATTACCGTAATTATAACGGAGCGTTAGCTGAAAAAATTGCAAAACGTGCTACAAACGTTGCAAACGTAAAAGATGCACGTGCCGTCGTCTCAGGTGACCGAGTTGTTGTTGCTGTATCGACGACAGAAAAAAATACAGCGCGCATCGAACGTCTCGTTCGTGAAGCGATCGCTCCATATACCGCGGGCAAAACCGTTCGTGTTGTAGCAAATGAAAGCATGTATAACCGCATTCGTACGCTAGATAATGACATTCGCGATGGTGGTCCGATGGATCAACTAGAGCGCGATATTCGCGATATATTTAACGATATGGGCGATATGATCGAACGGCCATTTATGAATCGCGGCTAAAGAACAGGGGCTCACCCCTGTTCTTTTTTATCTATTTTTGTTATAGTTTTTATGGACATTTTTCACATATGAGAGGGGATCCGAATGGCAGGACATTCTAAGTGGAAAAATATTCAACGGCGCAAAAATGCACAAGATGCGAAACGCGGAAAACTATTTATGAAGTTGGCAAAAGAAATTTATGTAGCGGCAAAGATGGGCGGTGGCGATCCAACAACAAACGCTACGTTGCGCCTTGCGATTGAAAAGGCAAAATCAGCGAACATGCCGAACGAAAATATTGAACGTGCCATTAAAAAAGCAACAGGAAATCAAGAACATACACATTATGAAGAAATTCGTTATGAAGGATATGGACCAGGCGGCGTAGCGGTCATGGTGATTTGCTTAACAGATAATAAAAATCGTACAGCCTCTAACGTTCGTGTCGCATTTTCAAAAAATGGCGGAAACTTAGGGGAAACGGGATGTGTTTCGTATTTATTTGATCGAAAAGGATTAATCGTTATCGCACGTGAAAATTTACATATCGATGAAGATGAGATGCTGTTACAAGCGATTGAAGCAGGGGCAGATGAAATGGAAACAACGGAAGATTCATTTGAAATTTATACATCCCCAGAACAGTTCGAACAAGTAAAAAATACGTTAGCTGCCCAAGGATTTACGTTTGCGACAGCCGAAATAACGATGATTCCGCAAACGTATACGACGTTAACGGGTGACGATTTAACGAAAATGTTAAAACTCATTGATATGCTTGAAGATGATGATGATGTGCAAGAAATTTACCATAATTTAGATGAATCTATGTTAGAATAACGGTCTTGCGGTAGCAAGACCGTTTAATTTTGGAGAAAATGGTCAACATATGAATGAGGTGAAAATCATGATACTTACATTACTGTTCAGTTTATTTGTTTTGCAACATACGTCTCCTGTGGAGATGACAATTATTTTAGAAACCGTATATATGGATGGGGAAGTGGGCGAGGAAATTAGGGAAGAAACGGTAACATCAATGAAAGACATTTGGAACAAATATAAAGATTGGCACCTAATCAATATGGATGACGAGCAAATTGTTTTTCAACGATATGTTGACGATTTATCTCCATTAACGAAAGCAGGGTATTTCGGTCTTACTGAAGATGGCACACTCTCGATTTTTGAAGGGAAGCCAGGTGAATCATCTCGCGTCATTCAATCGTTTTTTCAAATTGATGTAAAAAAACTAGAAAGTCATGAACGAGAGAAATTGAAAAAAGGCATTTCAGTTCGTTCCAAGAGAAATTATGAACGTGTCATCGAAGCATATAAACCGTTTGGAAAATAAGTCCGCGCACGAAAGCGGACTTTTTGTGTTTGGCCTTCTGCTTTCCGCTTTTCTTGTATTATGCTAAAATGAAAAGCGTGAGAAAAGGAGGAACGAGGCGTTGATTGAATTTATTCGTGGATATGTCGATTACGTTTGCCCGGAATATGTTGTCATCGAAAATAACGGAGTAGGCTATCAAATTTTTACTCCCAATCCGTTTTCATTTCAAATGAACAAACAGCAACAAATTGTTGTATATACATATCAGTACGTGCGTGAAGATGTGCTTGCGCTCTACGGCTTTCATACTCGCCAAGAGCGAACGTTATTTGCTAAACTATTGCAAGTATCGGGCATCGGACCAAAGGGGGCGCTTGCCATTTTAGCAGCTGGTCAGCTTGAGCAACTTGTTGAAGCGATTGAAGCAGAAAACGATCAGTTTTTATGTAAGTTTCCAGGTGTCGGGAAGAAGACGGCGCGGCAAATGATTTTAGATTTAAAAGGAAAACTGCAAGCCATTGTACCTGATGCTTTCCCGAATTTATTTACAGAGCCGTTTGAAGAAACGAACGCGCTTTCTGAAGCGCTTGAAGCGTTAAAGGCGCTCGGTTATGCAGACAAAGAAATTCAAAAAGTTGTGCCGATGCTAAAACAAGAACGATTATCGACAGAAGGATATATTAAGCTTGCTTTACAGAAACTACTAAAGTAAGGAGGATGCATGATGGAGGAGCGTCTCATTTCAAGCGCAGCTGACTATGATGACGCATCGCTTGAATACAGTCTTCGCCCGAAACAGTTGCGGGAATATGTTGGACAGCAAAAAGTAAAGGAAAACTTAACTGTATTTATTGAAGCGGCGAAAATGCGCGGGGAGACGCTTGATCACGTGTTGTTGTACGGTCCACCAGGGCTTGGAAAAACAACGCTTGCCGCGATTATCGCAAACGAAATGGGGGTACAATTGCGTACAACAGCGGGACCAGCGATTGAGCGGCCCGGCGATTTAGCCGCAATTTTAACAACGCTTGAACCTGGTGATGTGCTCTTTATTGATGAAATTCATCGTCTGCCGCGAGCAGTAGAAGAAGTGTTGTATCCGGCAATGGAGGACTTTTGTTTAGATATTGTCATCGGTAAAGGACCAGCTGCTCGTTCTGTCCGCCTCGATTTACCACCATTTACGCTCGTAGGGGCAACAACAAGATCTGGGGCGCTTTCTGCCCCGCTGCGTGACCGCTTTGGTGTATTAAGCCGTTTAGAATACTATACCCCTGAGGAGCTTGCGCATATTGTGAAGCGAACAGCGCACATTTTTGCAGTACAAATCGAGGAAGAAGCCGCGTTTGAAATTGCTCGTCGTTCACGGGGCACACCGCGCATCGCAAACCGACTGTTGCGACGTGTACGCGATTTTGCCCAAGTGCGCGGTGATGGGACGATCACGTTTCTTTTAGCGAATGAGGCGCTCGAACAATTGCAAGTCGATCGATTAGGATTAGATCATCTTGACCATAAACTATTAAAAAGTATGATGGAAAAATTTCGCGGTGGGCCTGTCGGATTAGAAACGATTGCCGCAACGATTGGGGAAGAAGCACAAACGATTGAAGACGTATATGAACCGTATTTGTTACAAATCGGTTTTTTACAACGAACACCGCGTGGACGAATCGTTACACCGCTTGCATACCATCATTTTGGGATGGAGGCTTTTGACTTTTCATGATAAATGTATAAATATTTATAAAAATCTGATGATCATTTTATATAAAAAAAGTCAAAAAGGGGCTGGG
>NZ_MQAD01000020.1:0-613 GCF_001996285.1 Anoxybacillus kestanbolensis
TTGTTTTGCTGAATTTAGTAACGATGACCAATATTTACTTGTTGGTACTTGGGAGAACGGGTACGTTTTAGAGAACAACTTACCAGAATATTTTTAGAATTGGTATCTGTACATGTCCTCTCCCATGGAACGAATACAGTGCTGTCGGGAACCGTACGAAGAAAATCGTAAACAATGGAACGACGACGATTACCACAACATACACGTATGACGCCGCCGACCAATTAACAGCCGTCAACGGACAAGCATACACCTACGATGCCAATGGCAATTTAACGAACAACGGCAATAAGACATTTGTGTACGATGATGACAACCGTCTCATTGAAGTGAAAAATGCGTCTGGCGCCACCATCGCGTCATTCACGTATGATCAGCTTGGAAGACGGATCAGCAAAACCACATCAAACGGAACCATTTATTATCACTACGATGGCGACTCGAACCAAGTGCTATATGAAACAGATGCCAACAATAATATTGTTGCTGAGTATACTTGGGATGTGCATGATCGTCCAGTGACAATGACAAGAAATGGGACGACTTACTATTACTATGTTAACGGTCATGGGGATGTTACGGCATTAACGGATGCAAATGGTAATGTTGTGGC
>NZ_MQAD01000020.1:623-90536 GCF_001996285.1 Anoxybacillus kestanbolensis
TATCGTTATGATGAAGAAACTGGGTTATACTACCTCATGGCACGTTATTATGATGCTAATATTGGTCGGTTTATTACAAGGGATACGTTCCGGGGAATGGGTGCCTGTCACTTGTCGAAGAATTTATGATTATGCCAGTTGGCGCACCGAACTTCCGTGAAGCGCTTCGCATGGGAGCAGAAATTTTCCATAGCTTAAAATCAGTATTAAAAGCAAAAGGTTACAACACAGCAGTTGGTGATGAAGGCGGATTTGCGCCAAACTTAAAATCAAACGAAGAAGCGCTCGAAACAATTATCGAAGCGATTGAAAAAGCTGGCTACAAACCAGGCACAGAAGTGATGCTTGCGATGGACGTGGCATCTTCTGAGCTGTACAACAAAGAAACAGGCAAATACCATTTAGAAGGCGAAGGCGTTGTGAAAACGTCTGAAGAAATGGTTGCTTGGTATGAAGAGCTTGTCAACAAATATCCGATCATCTCGATTGAAGACGGCTTAGACGAAAACGACTGGGCTGGTCATAAGTTATTAACAGAGCGCCTTGGCAAAAAAGTTCAACTTGTTGGTGACGACTTGTTCGTAACAAATACGAAAAAATTAGCACAAGGTATCGAACAAGGTGTCGGCAACTCGATCTTAATTAAAGTCAACCAAATCGGTACGTTAACTGAAACATTCGAAGCAATCGAAATGGCGAAACGCGCAGGCTATACAGCAGTAATTTCTCACCGTTCTGGTGAAACAGAAGATAGCACAATCGCCGACATCGCCGTCGCAACAAACGCAGGCCAAATTAAAACAGGTGCGCCATCACGCACAGACCGCGTCGCAAAATACAACCAATTGCTTCGCATTGAAGACCAATTAGGCGAAACAGCAGTGTACGATGGAATAAAAACATTCTACAACTTGAAGAAGTAAAAAATAAGGATGCCTTCGCATGAGGGCATCCTTTATTTCTAGTTTTTTCTCTTCTTTTGGATATATTGTATTACAATTACGATAAATATGAGAAAAAGTAGCACATCAATAATCCAATCGAGAGAGTATGTTTTTAAAAAATCCTTTGCGGTACTTTTTATGACTAATAATAAAATACTAACGATTAACCCTATCATAACACCTGTCATGGTAGTAAATATAATTTTTGCTTTATTCATTTTGGTATCCCTCTGTTGAATTTATATGGTTTTATCAAATAGGGATGTCTTAGAATCAGGATTCATTTTGTTTTTGTATTTTGTTGAAATTTCAGACTAGACAAATGAGTGTTTCTCATGGTCAACAAGTTAAGAAAGCAGGTACACAGTCCTAGCTTCTGAAAGTAGTGAAGCCTTGAGTCGGGTAGTTCCAAGGCTTCACTGAAAGACATAAAGCTGTTTTTGATAACACCAGTGGAAGCTTGATTTGCTTCGTAACGAGCTTCAATGGAATCGGGTACATGTCTCCTGTGTTAATGAATTTACCCATTTATGATGTCTAAAGTATAGTTATTTCTGTTTTAATGCTCTAAATACAAGAATACCAACTAAAACCGATAATGGCACAGTTACCGAAACAATTGTTATAGGTAACCAGTCAGTTATAAAAGATGAATAAGTTGTCGTTTCAGCCATAGATACCCCCGCCTTTAATAGGATAACTGTCAAAAGCTTTAAAGACAGTCTCTAAATTTCTGTTGATTTTCTGCTGTTCTAAACAAAAAAGCTTGCCTCCCCCGCTGTTTTTGATGCGATTAAGGTAATTACATATCATTCAAACAAAACAAAGAAGTGACAAGCCTCCGAGTGTACTACATGAACGAGAGGTTAAGATGTGAATTTAGATGTACATAGTACCCTAGGCACCTTAAATCCTTTCACCTAATGTTGGTGATATTTTTCCTATAACATTAGAATCTATTCCGTGTATTGTCAATGGGGATTCTATCAAATCAAGTACATCAAAATATGCGAAATTGGAGCCCAATCTAAAAGATTTGTCCTCAGCGGAGTCATCAGTAGGCACGGTTAATGTCTCATTGTACTTTTCTTGAATAAGTGTAATCAAATCCTCTAAAAAAATCATTAATTGTTCATCTACTCCTCACATTTCTCATAGCGGGATGTTCGTACAAAACAATTGAAAAAAAGACCGTTATCGCTACTGTCTGAAAGGTTAAGTGATAAAATCGATTTCTGTCGAATAATGACGAAATTTGTTTGTCGAAAAATATTGCGAGTATGTTTTTTATAGCATAAAATCTCCTCGTGCAGCTCGAATTAGACAACTTAGGATTGATAAGGAGAGAAAACATGAGACATCTAAGAACATGGTTTGTTTGGTGGTTAGTATTTTTATTAGTTTTTACGAGTATTCCTATGGAGGGATTGGCGGAGTTCGTCTATTCTAAATCTGACAATGCGATGAAACAATCACCTCTTAAAGTACCAGAAGCACCCAATATCAACCTGAAACCGGGAGAGATTATAGAAGAACGAACAGAGAATACGAAAGTGTATTACAATGGTGACGGTACGTTCACCAAGAAAATCTACTTTGAGCCGATTCATATTAAGAAAAAGAACGAACAACAATTTGAAGAAATCTCCACTGGACTCATCGATCATCCCCATCACGCGAATGAGGTCCAAGCAGAGAATACCATTTTGGAACCCCGTTTTTACAAGAAGATGGTGGATGGGGAATATGCAGAATTTCTCTATAACGAATATTCCATTTCGTATTCTATTTTAGAGACATCAGGGGACGGGCTGAAGCCGATCCAAGCGAAAGATGTTCCCGCTACGTATAAGAAAAAAGAAAATAAGATTTTGCATCAAAATATTTTTCCAAATATAGACTTGCAAAATATCGTATTTAATGAATCAACGAAGGAAGATTTAGTTCTTCACGCTTTTACAGGCTATCACATTTTTAAATTTCGTTTGAAAACCGATTTGCATGCCGATCTTCAAGAGGATGGCTCCATTTTATTTACAACTAAAGAAAATGAAAAAGTATTTGAACTCCCTAAACCATTTATGGTCGATTCGAATATCGACGAACACTCGGGAGAAGCACAGCGCTCGGAAAATGTAACATACGAACTTCAACAGGATGAACAAGGGTATATTTTAACGGTTAAAGCCGATCCGCAGTGGTTGAAAGATCCGAAGCGCGTCTATCCGGTTTATATTGACCCTAGCACTTCTATCAATGTGTCTACCGATGCCTTTGTCATGAGCGCCTACCCGACCACCAACTATGGTTCCTCATCCAGTAAATGGGATTCGTCGCAAGGACAATATGTGTTAAAAGTCGGTTATTATGATGGAACGACAGGGACTTGTTATGGGTTTTTGAACCCTGACATATCCGGCGTTGAAAACATGAGCGTAACGAGCGCTACTTTTAATGTGTACGTGACACACTCCTATTATGCAACAACCGCAACCGGCTTATGGCTGGATGCGGTCAACGGCTCATGGTCTGCGAGCACTTTAACATGGAATAATAAACCTTCCTCCACGAACATTGGCAAAGTCGATGTGGCAAGAGACCAATGGGCACAATTTGATGTGACGAGTACTGTCAAAGCGTGGGCATCCGGAACGAAACCCAACTATGGATTGAAACTTCATACGAATGGAAACGGGCAAACGTATTGGAAAAAAGTTGTTTCTGCGACCAACAGCAGCTACAAGCCTTACTTGTCTGTGACGTATACGATCCCTATTCCTGATGTACCGACGGGAACGGCTTTTAGCAACGGAGATGGGACAGGATATGTCAACCTATCTTGGGATCCAGTTCCTGGCGCGACGGGTTATAAAGTTTGGATTTATAATGGAAAAGCATATGAAGCGTTTCCTGTCGGCAATGTGACGTCTTGGAGCACAAAAGGAAAGAAAATTTGGCCGACCCCTTCTGAAATTAGCGCTGGAAGATACGACCTGCACCAAGATCAGTTAGGGACGGAGCTTCCTGTCGATCCTTCCCCGGTCTATCGAAATTCAGGTGGAAGTTATCCGAATAGCAAGAACTACTGGTTCCGAGTCAGCGCCATTTTCCCTCAAGGCGAAAGCGCCATGTCAGGCGCGTATATGCCGACCATTCCGAATTTGGCAAAACCATCTGCTCCGACGGGGGGAAGTTATACAAACGGAAATGGAACAGGATATATCGATTTCAAATGGAATCCTGTGAGTGGAGCGACGGGGTATAAAATTTGGATTTTTAACGGTTCCTACTATGAATCGTTAGATGTCGGGAACGTCACTTCTTGGACAACGAAAAACAAAAAGTATTGGCCAACATCCACGGAAATTAATGCAGGTAGATATAAGTTGCATTTAAACGATGGTCTTGGCACAGAATTAGCTGTTGATCCGTCTCCGGTCTACGCTAATGCAGGAACAAAATACGCAACGGCTACCAACTACTGGATTCGAGTAAGTGCCTATAACTCTCAAGGGGAAACCGTCTTTTCTGATGCGTATATGCCTAGTATTCCAGATTTGCCAGTGCCGCCAGCACCTTCTGGATTTGCTTACAGCAATCAATCGGGGAGCAACTCTGGCTATGTCATGTTAAACTGGGATAAGATTCCTGGAGCGACAGGGTATAAAGTGTGGATTTTCAATGGACTTTACTATGAAGCATTTGATGTAGGAGACGTGGACCATTGGACGACACAAAACAAAGGAATTTGGCCAACTCCGGAGGAAATCCAACAGGGGGATTCCAGCACCTTAACGTTGCATCATGATGGAAAGGGATTGGAACTTCCGAAAGATCCTTCCCCAATGTATGAGAAAATGGGGACAAAATACGCCACAAGCACCAATTACTACTTCCGACTCAGTGCATACAATGCGGATGGGGAAACAGTATTTTCCAGTAATGCATTGACGGTGAAAATTCCGGAGGCGAATGAGTATTTAGGAAAAGAAGAGTACTGGTCCATCATTGATGTTCCGTATGGCAGCGTGAATGCCGCTACCGGTAATCTGATTATAGACGAAGACGATGTTTCGATTTCCGGAAGAGGACCGGGGCTTGAAATCACAAGAACTTACAATAGTTTATCCACATCGGTTGGATTGTTTGGAAAAGGATGGCATAGCGATGCGGAAATGAACATCGTTGCCCAAGGAAATGAAGCAAGATTTACGGATGAAGATGGCACGCTCCATATATTCACGAAATTATCCGACGGCACGTATAAAGCCCCGACAGGTGTTTACTTGGAGTTAAGCGAAACAACCGATGAATATATACTGACGACAAAAGATCAAACGAAAATCCACTTTCAAAAAAGTGACGGCAAGTTAACTAAAATCGTAGATGGACATGGGAATGCCACTACCTACAGTTATTCTAACGGAAAGCTAGTGTCGATTACCGATGCGTCGGGCAGAAAACTGAGTATGGAGTACAACGCAAGAGGCAGAATCCAGAAAATTACCGACCCAATGAATCTGACAATCACGTATGAGTATAACAACGACTTGTTAACAAAAGTAACCCAGACGGGCGGGGAAGTAACGAGATACCAATATAATGAACTTGGTCGGTTAGAGAAAGTATTGGAACCGACGCATACGGAAGCAAAACCGGTCGTTAATCAGTTCATTTATAATGGCGACAGGCTAAGCCAAGCGATTGATCCTGAAAACCGCATCTATACGATGAACTATGACCAAACAAAACGACAACTCGTCGTAACGCAACCGAATGGCCGTAAAATTCAGTATAAATTTAATGAAGCAGCGAACCCAATTCAAATTATCGAAGACGTAGATGGTTTAAACATTACGACAAGCTATGTTTATGAGGGAAATAATCTAGTAGAATCACGGGATCCGAATGATCAAAATGCAGCGAATCCTACTGAATCATATACGTATGACGCCAAGGGGAATGTGTTAACGGCGAAAGATAGTTATGGTACGGAAACATACGAGTATAACAAAAATAATGATGTCATCTCCATGACAGATACGGAAGGCGATACAACCACGATTGCCTATGATGGCTTAAATCCTGTATCCGAAACGGATCAATCGGGAAAAACGTCTTCTGTATCGAAGTACGATGCCTATGGGAATATCATTGAAGAAAGCGATACATTAGGCAGTGCCACGAATTTGCTCTCTAATAGCGGCTTTGAACAAGGAATCACCGCTTGGAATCTTCTCAGTCATTATGATTCTGGGCAATTACTGGAAGACACGAATGTATATAATGGATTGACAGGGAGAAAAACGTTAAAAATCGTCGCTGACTCTACTTCTCCTAATACAGAACTTGGCTATGTAGCGGCTACCCAAGAAATCACAGTGAAACCAAATACCACGTATACGTTAAGCGGGAAGATCAAAACGAATTTAACTAAAGCCAATGCCTTTTTCAATGTTCAATTCATGAATAGTCAAAATCAAACGATTTCTTGGGCGGATAATCGTTATAGCCAACTTACAGGCACAAGACCTTGGACAGAGCGGCAAGTTACGTTTACTACTCCTTCGAATGCAGCCAAAATTCGCGTCTATTTAGAGGTCGATCATAAGTCTCCAGATGCTTCCGGAGAAGCCTGGTTTGATAATGTTCAATTGGAAGAAGCGCAGGTTTCTTCCAGCTACAACCCAGTTGTAAATAGTAGTTTTGAAGGAACCACCACGAATTGGAGTGGAACAGGAGGAAGCGTAGATTCTACACAATCATTTGATGGAGGGTACTCACTAAAAATATCTAGAACAAGCACCACGCAATCGGCAAGTGAGTATAAGCAGACCATCATCGTTGGCCAAACATCTGGTGATGCACCAATTAACCTTACGCTTACTGGGGTTTCGAAAGCTGAAAATGTAAAAGCCAATGGCACAGTGAGCGCAAGCGATTATTCCATTACGGCTAAAGTATACTTTGTGGATGGAACGACCCAAACGTATACCGTCGATTTCCCTACTGGCAATCAAGATTGGAACCGTGCCGCCGTTTCGATTCAACCTTCCAAGCCAATTGATAAAATCGACATATCCGCTGTCTTCCGTGGCAATTACACGGGAACGGTATGGTTTGACGCGATCCGTTTAATGGAAGGAAACGTGGTGACGAAAAACAAGTATGATGCAAGCGGAAATTATGTCACGGAAGAAGTGGATGAAGAAGGCTATGTGGCGAAAAAGAATTATGATGCCGTAGGAAACCTGTTAAGCGAGTACGATAAGAAAGGAAACAAGAAAGAGTACACGTATGATTTATCGGATCGCTTAAAACAGCTGTTGTTAGCGAACGGTACTTCCGTCAACTACGATTATGACTTAAATGGCAATATGACTTCAAAAGTCATTCGAACCAGCGACGGCCAGTCTCAAACATTTGCCTATTCTTATGATGCGACCGGTAAACTCATTAAAACCGTCGGTCCGTTGAATGATGTGACAACGAATGAATATGATGCCAACGGAAATAAAATCAAAACGGTTTTGCCGAAAGGAAACACGATTCAATGGACGTATGACGGGGCCGAAAGAGTCAAAACTGTTTCCTACAACAACGTCCCGTATTACGAATTTAGTTATGATAAAAATGGGAACGAACTTTCCGTCAAATATTTAAAAGACGGCACCACCAAAACGAGAACATTTGATAAAGCGAATCGGCTGGTGGAACTGTCGGACCGTGGCGGGCTGCAAAAATGGCTGTACCCAACCACATCGGATAAATTGCAGCAGTTCATGTTCTCTCATGGATCGTTTAGCCAAACAGTCACATACCAATACAATGCCTTGGATCAAAATACAGTCGTCCAAGACGGAACGTATACGTATCGCTTTGACTATGACGAGAGAGGAAACGTTCGCACCTTCACGACGGGAAACGGAGCCGGTTCGACCTTTACGTATGATGACCGCGGCCTCGTGGAAAGCGTTTCGGTCGGTACGGCGGACGGAAAAGAAATTTTATCGGAAACGTACCGTTACGATGAAAACGGCAACCGGACGAAAGTGGAATCCCCAACGGGGGAAACGACCGTCTACCGTTACGATACTCTAGACCAATTAGTGGAAGAGCAGCTTCCAGATGGCACGAAAATCGAATATGCCTATGACGGATTCGGCAATCGGAAGCAAATCGTGAAAACGAAAGATGGGCAGTCGACGATGACCAATGCCGATTATAACGCTGCCAATCAGCTCATTCGTTTTGGAAACGAATCGATCACATATGATGCCAACGGCAACCGTCTCGAAGATGGAAAGTATCAATACGAATGGAATGAAGCGGACCAATTGGTTTCTATTACGAGAAAAGGAGAAAGCACGCCGTTTGTCACATACAAATATGATGAAGACGGCCGACGCATCCAAAAGAATGTGAATGGGGTTATTACGAACTACCATTACCAAGGCGACGGCCTAAATGTTCTGTACGAAACCGATGCGAGCGGAAATGTGGTAAGATCGTATATATACGGAGAAAACGGGCAACTCCTTGCCATGAAAAAAGGCAATGCGACGTATTTTTACCACTATAACGCCCATGGCGATGTCATCGCCCTAACGGATGCGCAAGGAAACATCGTGGCCCGTTACCAATACGATGCGTGGGGGAACATTCTTTCCCAATCCGGCGCATTGGCGGACGAAAACCCATACCGATATGCGGGATATCAATATGACAAAGAAACGGGTCTCTATTACTTAATTGCCCGATACTATCATCCAACGCATGGCGTGTTCCTATCTTTAGACCCAGACCCAGGGGATGCAGACGATATCCTCACGCAGAATGGGTATGCGTATGCGAACAACAATCCAGTGATGTTGGTGGATCCAGATGGGCATTGGGTCTGGCTGGCCATCAATGCAGGGGTTGCGGCTTATAGTGCGTATAAGGCATACAAGTCAGGAAAAGGATGGAAAGGTGTCGCAGCTGCGGCGGCTATCAATTTTGTTGGTTTTGGTGGCAAGTTCAAAGCTGCTAGTAAAATTATTAAAGCTGTGCATGGTAATAGTCGATTCTCAAAGAGGATTCATCATGGGTATGAAATTTATGAAATAGTTAACGGTAAAAAACGTATAGTTAAAGTAGGTATTAGTGGTGCTAAGCTAAACAAAAACGGTACATCACCTAGGGCTAACCGTCAGGTCAATAAGTGGAATAAAAAAGCGGGGTATCAAAGATACTATGCTCGGATTGTTAAGAGAAATATTTATGGAAGAGAGAAAGCTCTAAAGTGGGAGAGAGGAAGAGCTTATGCAGTGAGAAAAGCTGGGGGTAATATGTATCTTCATGTCAGACCGTGATAACATAAAGAAAGGGGTAAGCTATGTTACTGAAAACATTTCTATTATTAGGAGAAGAAGGGATATCCGACGTTAAAAAAAGTTTTTCTTTTCAAACTAGATGTATTACCAAATTGTATGAACGGGTCTTTGATAAAAAATATAAAACCGCTGATTGTAGGCAGTTAAATTTCCATTGTGGTAATTACTCCGAGATGAAACTATTAGGATGTTTTGATGGTTTTTGTCAAGTCTTAGTGCCATATAATATTCAAGAATTTCTAGAGTATCCAGATAACAAAAAAAAAATAGAGATCCTAGAACTGTTGAAAAATAGCCTCGATTTTGTTATTAGAGAAAAAAATTGGGATCCTAATCCTTTTCAAGAAGCTTATGAGAGAGTAAAGGAGTTAAACTATATTAATGAGTTTATTTGGAACAAGCCTAAATTAAGTCCAAATAAAAAATACAAAGCTGAGGTACATTGTAATCACGATCTGTATGATTTTACAATAAAGATGGTGATTAAAGATAGAAAAGATAAAGTATTACTTGAAAAAAAAATAGTGTCAACTGAACCCGATGAACTTATTTACGATAGGTTTTTAGGTCATTTAATGTGGATAAGTGATGATGAAATAGCGCTTTACGAGAAAAATTCAAAGCGTTATACCTCTGTAAAATTAAGAGAGGCATAATGAATAGCTCTAAAATATTATCAAAGTTGAATCATTTTTCACCAGATTGACAGTTTAAAATTTTTCTTCAGAAGGACGCAAATTCGTCCTTCTGTTTTTTTATCCTATGGGGTTCCGTTAAGCAGCTTTCTTATTGTCTAGGGCACGGTGTGTTCCCTTCCTTGGATCCAGACTCAGGGGATGCGGGTGATATTCCCACGCAGAATGGGTATGCGTATGCGAACAACAACCCAGTGATGTTGGTGGATCCGGATGGGCATTGGGTATGGCTGGCCATCAATGCAGGGTTTGCGGTTTATGATGGATATAAGGCATTTAAAAAAGGCGGTTGGAAGGCCGCAGCGATTGCTGTAGGTGTAGGGCTTGTTGGCGGTGCGGCTTTTAAAGCGTATAGAATTTATAAAGCGGGAGAAACAGCCAAGATTATGAAGATTTTATTGGCGGCTAAGTATGGAAAAGGTAACACTACTATAGAAGTAGGGAGAGTAAGTAAGAGACTAGCAAAAAAGGCTGGGAAAGCATGGGTTGGATCAGGGGCTAAGCCACTCTACAAAAATGGTAAATGGATAGGATATAGAAGTAAAGATAAATCTAAAGTATTTAGAATGCAGTATAAGAAAACAAGAAGGGTATATCAAGCGAATTTTGAGGAATTTTATAAGAGTCCTATCAACAAAAAGACATATAAGTTACGAAATGCACGCTTGAATTTTTAGCATGGAGGGAGCCATATAAATGATAATTCCTGAATTATTTTGTTTAACGATAATGGATGAAGACTGGGGAGAGGAGACTGATGATTTTTGGATAGAAATTGAAGCGGATATTGGTATCAAGGGAGACTCAGATTCTGCTGAAGTATTTACTATCTATGTTACAAGTCCAAAAAGGTTAGGGAATATGGTGGAAAAGTCAGGATTGGAGATAGCTAGGGGATTGTTTATAATGAAAGACTTTAATATAAAAAGTGTAGAGGATCGTCTCAAAAAAATACTTGCCCATTGTTCAAGAAAAACCTGGAACGAAACAGCTTTAGCTATTAGTCGGTACGCTATTTGGGAGTATGAAAACTAAATCAAAGTATAATTGGAAATTTTTTAAATATATAAATCCAACCTATTTTCCTAACATGTCGTCTGGTTAACGTGGGGGTACTTTAAAGATAGAATTTTCAAACCTATCTTGACAGAAACACAGAATATTGATGAAGCCTTTTTATGAAAAATTATTTTGGGTCTTCACCATTTTCTGTGATTTCTACTCAATCCTAGAAACATGTTAGCTGGATGAAATAGGTTCATCAGTCAGGATCCTTCTTCCGCATACAGACCACGAAGTTGGTAGAATGGAAACAGTCAAGTGCTTTCCTTGACGGGTTCCATTCTACCAACTATCATACCGATAGCGGAAGAAGGGAGCGCTTAAGCAGCCTGACTGCCTGTAGTGTTCCCTGTACACTCCAGAAATACACGCAAACGAAACCGTTCTGGATTTCGATAGCCATATGCCCGGCGTTTGATGTTTTTGATCTTGTGATTCGTCCCCTCGATCCGGGCATTTGTATATGGGCACAAAAAGTAGGAAAGAATAGGCTCCTTCCACCTTTCAAGCGTGTTGGCTGCTTCCTGAAAAGAAGCAAAAGGGCTCTGTTTGGCTAACTTAATCCATTCTTCCAAGCGTTCCTTTGCTTCGTTATATCCATCGGTTCGGTAAAAATCCCGAAACAACTCTTTCAGATAATAAGCAATGGAAAGTGCCGGATACTCCTCCAAGATATCGTCTAATCGAAGCCGTTGGTCCTTACGAAGCTTTTCACATCCTTTTAAGAGAAGATATCGAGCCTTTTTCAATGGAGAAAATTCCTTTCTTGCTTGATCCAAGGCTTGTGTCACTTTTTGAACCACATGGTACTTATCGATGACAATCGAAGCAGATGGAAACAGGGCACGAACCGCCTTATGATAAGGTTCCCACATGTCAAGAATCACCGTTTGGACCATTTCTTTCGACAGGACATTTTGGCTCAACAAGTTGATGGCGGAGTCACATTGGCGATCGGCATGCATTCCCATGACCGATCCGGCTTTGGCATCCATCAATACGGTTTCATACTGATGTCCCTTTTTTACCGCGATTTCATCTAAGCTAAGCACCATCCCTTCCTGAAAAGATGCCCCCTTTGCTGCTTGGCGCTCTTTTGCTTTTTTCGATGCGATGGAGTAATAGATGCGTTCCAATGTCGTATATGGGATGCGGTGCTTTCGGCTAACCTCTTGAATGGTGGAGCCTTCACAAAGTTCATACAAGTACTCACAAAATCGATTGGTGTAGTGTTGATTGGGTTGAATCGATTCCAAAGAGGCGGAAAACACTTGGGAACAATTCCAGCACCGATAGCGCTTTACCTTTACGAACAAGTACACCGGTTGATGGAAAATCGCCAAATCCCGTACTTTTCTTGTCCGTCTGTCGTGGACAGAGGAAGTGGCAAACCCACAATGAGGGCAGCGTTCCTGTGTCTCTGTTTTCTCTACATGAATCGCATAACCATAGGAAAGAAGTTCTTGTTTAATCACTTTAAATTCTGGCAATCCTAGTGGTATAGAAAGCACTTACGAGACCTCCTTAATGTTTATTTCACCGCTAACATTATTGCCAGGATCTCGTCAGTGCTTTCTCTTTTTTGTCACTAAATCACAAAATTTGGTGATTAACCTAAATTTTGGCCAAAGAAAAATACGTGATATAACAATATTAGAAGTAAAAATAAAGTTTAAAAAAAACAGGTTAAAATATTTTAAAGAAATCAGTCAAGGGGATATTTTTGAAATTTATTTGCGAGATATTGGTAAATATGCATATGGTATTGTTGTATCTGGAGAAATAAAAGGAAATAAAGATGAAGAAATTTTAATTGGTTATCTGAACAAATTCTCTTCCACGGCACTTCCAATAGATGAAATTTTTCAGTTAGTAAAACAAAAACAATTTCTATTCATCGCAAACACAGGAATAACCGGTATAAAAAAACTTAAGTGGAGATTCATTACTAATTATTCTGATAAAGTATTTAGTGATGAAAACCTAAGCCAGATACCATATAAAGTCTATTTTATGGGTAAGTATTATAAAAGTGTCGGAGACAGTGTAAAAGAAATTGCAGAATGTGAAGTTATTTCTAAAGAAGAAGCAGATAAGATTCCTAATCCTCTTGGAATCGTCGGTGAGGAAGAAATTGAGAATTTATTAATTGAAAAATTCCAAAATACTATTTGAGCATTTTTGACTAATCACTTTTAATAAGCAATGGGATAGAGTGTGTGAACATTATTTCTAGGAAAAGAAAAAATCATATTCAAATACAAAGGAGAAGCCATATTATGGGTTTCTCCTTTGTATTTTAGGAGAACGGGGTGGCCCAAACGTATATTGCAGAATTCAATAGGTATTCAAGATTGGAACAATGCACCGTTTTGATACAACATTCTAAGCCGGTCGATAAAATCGGCATATCCAATATTTTCAACAATGGTGTGGTTTGACGAAATCTGGCTCATGGAAGGAAATCTGCGGGTGACAAACAATCACATTGTTGTTGAAAATGAAATTTATAATTTAGAAAAAGTGGAAAAGAATTTATCTGACGACATCGGATAAATTACAGCAATTGATACTCTCACATGGGTCGTTTAGCCAAACGATCAATCACCAATATAATGCATTGGACCAAAATACGGTCATCAAAGATGGAATGTATACGTACCGCTTTGACTATGACGAGAGAGGAAACGTTCGCACCTTCACGACGGGAAACGGAGCCGGTTCGACCTTTACGTATGATGAACGTGGCTTAGTGGAAAGCGTTTCGGTCGGTACGGCGGACGGAAAAGAAATTTTATCGGAAACGTACCGTTACGATGAAAACGGCAACCGGACGAAAGTGGTGAAAACAAAGGATGGGCAGTCAACCACGACAAATGCCGATTATAATGCCGCCAATCAGTTGGTTCGTTTCGGCGGCGAAACGATCACGTATGATGCGAACGGCAACCGATTGGAAGACGGCCAGTATCGATATGAATGGAACGCAGCGACCAGCTCGTCTCCATCACAAGAAAAGGAGAAAGCACGCCGTTTGTCACATACAAATATGACGAAGACGGCCGGCGCATCCAAAAGAATGTGAATGGTGTCATTACGAACTACCATTACCAAGACGACAGCCTAAACGTTCTGTATGAAACCGATGCGGATGGAAATGTGGTAAGATCGTATGTATACGGAGAAAACGGTCAGCTGTTGGCGATGAAAAAAGGTGGTGCCACGTACTTCTACCACTATAACGCCCATGGCGATGTCATTGCCCTAACGGATGCGCAAGGAAACATCGTGGCCCGTTACCAATACGATGCGTGGGGCAACCTTCTGTCAAAATCGGGCGCTGTGGCGGATGAAAATCCATACCGCTATGCGGGATATCAATATGACAACGAAACGGGGCTCTACTATCTGATTGCTCGGTACTACCACCCAGAGCATGGCGTGTTCCTATCTTTAGACCCAGACCCAGGCGATGCCGATGATATTCTGACGCAAAACGGCTATACGTATGCGAACAACAACCCGGTGATGATGGTCGATCCGGATGGGCATTTTGTGTGGATGGTCGTTAATGCGGGATTGGCGGCGTATGAAGGGTATAAGGCGTACAAGGCAGGAAAATGATGGATAGGTGTCACAGCTACGGTAGCGATGGGTGTTATTGGTATCGGAAAGCTAAAAGCTGCATCTAAAGCTGTTTCATTTGTTAAAAAAATCAATGGAAATAGTCTCTGGAGTAGAAGAGCAAATCATGGTTACGAGATATATCAATATGTTAATGGAAAAAAACAAGTATTGAAAGTTGGAATAAGTGGGGGACGGATTTCAAAATCCGGTAAATCGTATAGAGCCACCAGACAGGCTAATAAATGGGCTAAAAAATATGGCGGTAAATATTATACTCGAGTTGTAAAGAAAAATATGACAAGGCAACAAGCATTGAGATGGGAACAAGGGCATGTAAATAGAGTTGCAAGAGCTGGGGGGTGTTTCAATCTAGATACCATAAGCGACCACGTCCTTGGTAGACAAGAAGAAAGGGTGATTAAATGGTAAATATTCATTTTCAGGATTGGGGGAAAAACCGTCCTAAAAAACACTATAATCGTATTCACGAAATGAGAATTTTTGAGTTGATCTTTTCAAATAAACTAAGTGAATTAGGAATAAAATTGGGAAAATTTGAAAACATTATCGTTTATTGTTTGGCTGATCCAAATAAGAGAATGTCTTATGAGGAAAATCATGCTTTACAAGCGATTAGTGTATCGATCCCTTATGATTTTATGGATTTTTTAAATTTAGACTCTGCTAATGCCAAGTTTCAAGCTTTTGCCTATTTGGTTCATACTTATATTAAACCGATTTTAGAAAGATACTCGACATTGCCACAATTAACAGTTTCAGAATGTGTGGAGAAGGCGCTTGAACAAATTATAAAACAAAATTACGAAGCGGTTTTTCTAGTTGGAAAAACTCCTAAAAAAAGTCCAGACCGTAAGAAATTAGCGATTTTAAAAGGAATTCACCGATTAGAGGGATTTCAGTTAAGATGTGAGGTCTATAACGAGAAAGGTCTTAAAATTATGGATCAGATACTAGTTCGTGATGTTGGAAACGAAATTGTGTATTCAAGATACCTTGGGACACTGAAATGGGAAAACGATCATCACATCGTTGTAAAATCGAGTTCAAGCAATTGGTTGGTGGAGATCCATGTCGAAGATTAGAAAACTATAATTAGATAGTAACGGTTTCATGCAAAATAAGACGGGCTCTTACGTTCTTTTAGTGGAAAATCACGAGGTAATGGAGAATTCAGAGTTAAAAATAATGATTTACACGCTCATTTTCTCCATTCTCTTCTTCCTTTCACTAAGGTTACGTAAGGGCCGTTTTTTGTCAAAAAACATGTTCTGTCCAATATTTACAGGATGGCACGACGAAGACAAGAAAATTTGACTCGGCGAATCGGGTCATCGAACAGTCCGACCGCGGGGGATTACAAAAATGGACGTATCCGACCACCTCGGATAAATTGCAACAGTTCCTGTTCTCGCATGGATCGTTTAGCCAAACCGTCACCTATCAATACAACGCCTTGGACCAAAATACCATCGTCCAAGACGGAACGTATACGTATCGCTTTGATTATGACGAAAGAGGACACGTTCGCACATTTACGACTGGAAACGGAGCGGGAGCCACCTTCACGTATGATGACCGCGGCTTGGTGAAAAGTCTGTCAGTGGGGACGGCAGATGGAACCGAGTTATTGGCGGAAACGTACCGTTATGACGAAAACGGCAATCGGACAGAAATCGCCATCCCGACCGGCGCGAAGACGCTCTATCGTTATGACGCCTTAGATCAACTAGTGGAAGAGCAATGGCCGGATGGAACGACGATCGAGTACACGTACGATGGATTCGGGAACCGGACGAAAATCGTGAAAACGAAAGAGGGATCATCCACGACGACGACGGCCGATTATAATGCGGCGAATCAGTTGGTTCGTTTCGGCGATGAAACGATCACGTACGATGCGAACGGCAACCGGACCGAAGACAGTGAGTACCAATATGAATGGAACGAAGCCGATCAGCTTGTCGCTATCACTCGAAAAGGAGAAAGCGCGCCGTTTGTCACATACAAATATGACGACGACGGTCGCCGCATTCAAAAGACCGTGAATGGCGTGGTAACGAACTACCACTACCAAGGCGACAGCCTCAACGTCTTATATGAAACCGACGCGAGCGGAAATGTGGTACAATCGTATGTATACGGAGAAAACGGCCAGCTGTTGGCAATGAAAAAAGGCGGGGCGACGTACTTCTACCACTACAACGCGCATGGCGATGTCATCGCGTTAACCGATGCGCAAGGAAACGTGGTCGCTCGTTACGAGTACGACACATGGGGCCAGCTTCTTTCAAAATCCGGTGAGATGGCAGACGAAAACCCTTATCGCTATGCGGGATATCAATATGACGAAGAGACGGGACTATACTATTTGATCGCCCGATACTACCACCCGACCCATGGTGTGTTCTTGTCCATGGACCCTGATCCGGGAGATTCGGATGATATTCTAACCCAAAACGGCTACACATATGCGAACAACAATCCGGTGATGATGGTCGATCCGGATGGGCATTTTGTTTGGATGGCGATTAATGCGGGATTGGCGGCGTATGATGGGTATAAGGCGTACAAGGCAGGAAAAGGATGGAAAGGCGTTGCGTTTTCCGCTGCGTTCGGTTTGGTTGGTGGAGGAAGATTAAAGGCAGCTAGGTCAGCTGGATTAGCTGCTGAGAAATATCTTGCTAGAAGGTTAGGAGCTAAACCAGTGCATATTCAAAGAATATTTAATATTGGCAAAACAAAAAGACGAGCGGATATTGTAAAAAATGGTACACTACATGAAGTTAAAGTAGGAAGAGTCTCAGCTTCTATTTTCACAAGGGCACAGGTTGCAAAAGATGCATGGTTATTAAAAAATAGGAAAGTGAAAAGGGTGCACTGGAATTTCTATATAAGTTCAAGAACTGGTAAAGTAGATCCAAGTAGAAGTCTTAGAAAGCTTTTAAAGAAGCATGGTATATCATATAGCATACACCGTGAAAGTTTTTAACCAGTAAGGAGCGATTTTATGTCTAATAAAGATAAGATGATTAGTGCTTTAAAGAAAATAGTAGTCCCAGAGTTAAAAAGCAGGGGATTCAAGGGTAGCTTTCCTCATTTTAGGAAACAAGGGGGGCAGCTGGGGTATCTATTATCGTTTCAATTTGATAAATGGGGGGGAGGATTTTTAATAGAGATTGGGGTAGCGAAAGTTAATGAAGAAGGAAAAGTAAAGATTGATAATCTCATCCGTCCATTTCAAAAGTTAAATGCTTTTCACTTAAACAATCGCTTCAGAATCTTGGAACATAAAAATGGCAATAAGGATTGGTTTAGATTTGATAACGAAACACAAAACTTAGAAGAAGCAGAGTTTATGGAAATAGCTAAGAATGTCTTACCCTATTTAGATGTTGCAGACGATTGGTTTGAAAAGATAAAACAAAAGCAAACTGTACGATAGAACAAATTTGACGACACGCTTATTTTATATTATAGCGTTGTCGTCTTTTTAGTTAGACCATTGATAATGTAACTATTCAGCTCACTTTATGATGTGGCTGAATAGTTACTTTGTTCATTAATAAGTGGAAGTTTAAGTTATGTCCTGGCTCATAAGAAGATACCTAGGTATCAAAGAAAATTGTTGTATAAAGATTTTTTGCTTTGTATCCTTATTACGAACCTTTAAGGAAACATTTAGAAAAATCCTCCCATTTTTCTGAAGAATTAAAAGTTCATGAAAGGGTTCGGGAATTACTTTTAGAAGTCGTTAAATCATACTAAGGCACGGCTGATGATTATCCAAAATTAGGCATACTTCTCCCGGAAATGTGAGTATACTCAAATAAGACAGCTGCCATCTCGGATTTCCATTCGAGAGGAAGTTGCCCAGAGAAAAAACGACGGACAAACGAAAGAAAGGAAAGAGACGAGGTTGTCCGTTTTTCCGTTCGGGGATATAGCCATCTTAGTAACACATAAGCGATAAATGCTGCAAACAGTTGGTTGTATACCGCGTGCTCGTTCGTGCCAAATAAGGTCGGAACGTTTAGATATTGCTTCAGCCAACGGAAAAACACTTCCACCGTCCAACGCACTTGATACATTTCGGCAATCTTTTCTGCCGATGCTTCCAAGACGTTCGTGACGACACGGATGTCATGCCTGTTCGCATTCTGAAAGATCACGACGCGATGGCGTTTCTTGGAACGACATTGTTTTGTTCCTAACTGGCAAGTAAAATACGCCACGATCGAAGAGGGGGAGGAAGAAAGGTGTTAGTGACAGTCGTGGAATCTACTACACGCAACGCTTTCGGAAGCGAAGCGAACGGCGGGTGTGGCGATTGCATTTCGAAACCACCAAAGCAAATAAGCGCTTCATCACGTCGTACGGAACTTCTTTCGCTTTCTTAGAAACCGTCGAGTAATGAAACGTTGGCAACCCGTACATCTTCGCCACATCGGTGCCATGACGGAAACTTTTCCTTTCGTGAAGTGACGCCAACAGAAAAAAGGCAACCAACGTACGCACCGTAAACGTCCGCGAAGTGTCATGGTAGCCAACGGCTTCGATCATCGATTGGAGATCTTCATCAGATCTTTTCGTCCGTTGTACAAATGAATAGTGTTATGTTAAAATAAAACTATTGTGATGTGCGTCGTTGGAGGTGTAAAGTATGCATGCGTTTCTTGTTACGCTACTTGTAATTGTTTGTATTGGAATCATTGCGGTTGTTTTATTGCAATCAGGCCGAAGTGCAGGGCTTTCTGGTGCGATTACCGGCGGTGCTGAACAATTGTTTGGCAAACAGAAAGCACGCGGCATTGATGCGGTGTTACACCGTCTGACTGTTGTCCTTGCGGTGCTGTTTTTCGTATTAACAGTAGCTGTCACTTATTTTGAACTGTAACAGCGGTCCAGCGATGCGGATCGCTTTTTTCATGGAGGAAGGAGGAATCATCTGTGAAGCTTGTTGCACCACAACCGTTTACGTTTGCAGGAGGCGAACGGGCAGTATTGTTATTGCACGGATTTACCGGAAATTCTGCCGATGTACGGATGCTTGGACGTTTTTTACAGTCAAAAGGATATACGTGCCACGCCCCAATTTATAAGGGACATGGCGTGCCGCCAGAAGAACTTGTGCATACCGGCCCGGAAGATTGGTGGCAAGATGTGATGAACGCTTACGAATATTTAAAACAAAACCATGAAAAAATCGCTGTTGTTGGATTATCGCTTGGCGGTGTGTTTTCGTTAAAACTTGGCTATACTGTTCCTGTTGTCGGCATCGTGCCGATGTGTGCGCCGATGTATATTAAAAGCGAACAGACGATGTATGAAGGAGTTTTAGCGTACGCTCGCGAATATAAAAAGCGAGAAGGAAAAAGTGAAGACCAAATCGAACGCGAAATGGCGGAGTTTGCAAAAACGCCGATGAAAACGCTAAAAGCGTTGCAACAGCTCATCGCTGATGTACGAGATCATTTAGATTTCATTTATGCGCCTGTTTTTGTTGTACAAGCGCGTCATGATGACATGATTAACCCAGATAGTGCAAATATTATTTATAACGGCGTCGAGTCTCCCGTAAAACAAATAAAATGGTATGAAGAATCCGGACACGTCATTACGCTTGATAAGGAAAAAGAGCAATTACATGAAGACATTTATGCATTTTTAGAATCATTAGATTGGTAATCCTCGAAAGGAGGAAGTAAATGAAGGAAAAATTATTGGCGTTTATGCGCGACGAAGCGTATAAACCGCTTACGGTCCAAGAATTAGAAGAAGCGTTTCATATTACAGACGCAGCCGAATTTAAAGAACTTGTCAAAACACTTGTCGCGTTAGAAGAAGAAGGACTGATTGTTCGGACGAGAAGCAATCGGTATGGACTGCCGGAAAAGATGAATTTAATTCGCGGCAAAGTAACAGGGCATGCGAAAGGGTTTGCGTTTGTCATTCCAGAAGATCCGACGCTTGATGACATTTTCATTCCGCCGTCGGAATTGAAGAATGCGATGCATGGCGACACCGTTCTTGTGCGTGTCAACGGACAAGCAACGGGGGCGCGTCAAGAAGGGACGATCGTCCGCATTATTGAGCGTGGTATTACAGAAGTCGTAGGAACATATACGGAAAGCAAAAACTTCGGTTTTGTTATTCCAGACGATAAAAAAATCGTCAACGACATTTTTATTCCAAAACATGCCGCAAACGGTGCGGTCGAAGGGCATAAAGTTGTCGTTCGTTTAACGACGTATCCAGAAGGGCGGATTAGTGCCGAGGGAGAAGTTATTAAAATTTTAGGTCATAAAAACGATCCGGGGGTCGATATTTTATCGATTATCCATAAACACGGATTGCCGTTGCAATTTCCGGAAGACGTCATTGCCCATGCGAACAGCATTCCGGACACGATTTCTGAAGAAGAAATAAAGGGACGGCGTGATTTGCGCAATGAAATGATTGTCACGATCGATGGTGAAGACGCAAAAGATTTAGACGATGCCGTAACAGTGACGAAATTAGCAAACGGAAACTATAAGCTTGGCGTTCATATTGCCGATGTCAGCCATTATGTGACGGAAGGGTCGCCGATTGATCGCGAAGCATATGAACGCGGAACGAGCGTTTATTTAGTTGACCGCGTCATCCCGATGATTCCGCACCGGTTATCAAACGGTATTTGTTCATTAAATCCGAAAGTCGATCGGTTAACGTTATCGTGCGAAATGGAAATTAACGATCGTGGCGAAGTGGTCAGTCATGAAATTTTCCAAAGCGTCATTCGCACGACCGAACGAATGACATATTCCGATGTCAACCGCATTCTCGTTGATCACGATGAGGCACTACGAGAAAAATATGCCCCGCTTGTGCCGATGTTTGAGTTAATGGCAGAGTTAGCCGATATTTTACGCAACAAACGCATGAAGCGCGGTGCCATTGATTTTGACTTTAAAGAAGCGAAAGTGCTCGTTGATGAAAATGGAAAACCGTATGACGTCGTGTTGCGTGAACGTTCTGTTGCCGAGCGATTAATTGAAGAGTTTATGCTAGCAGCGAACGAAACGATTGCGGAACATTTCCATTGGATGAACGTGCCGTTTATTTATCGTGTGCATGAAGATCCGAAGCCAGAGAAGTTGCAACGCTTTTTAGAGTTTATTACGAATTTCGGCTATATTGTCAAAGGAACGGGCAATCAAATTCATCCGCGTGCCTTGCAAGAAGTGCTAGAGGCGGTACGTGGTGAGCCAGAAGAAATGGTCGTTTCAACCGTCATGCTGCGGTCGATGAAGCAAGCGCGCTATGACGCTGAAAGCCTCGGTCACTACGGATTATCAACGGAATTTTATACACATTTCACATCGCCGATTCGTCGCTACCCAGACTTAATTGTGCATCGCCTTATTCGCACATACTTAATTAACGGGCAAATCGATGAACAAACGCAACAAAAATGGGCGGAGAAGTTGCCAGAAATTGCGGAGCATACGTCGAATATGGAACGCCGTGCGGTCGAGGCAGAGCGCGAGACAGATGACTTGAAGAAAACCGAATTTATGGAAGATAAAATTGGCATGGAGTTTGACGGCATTATTAGTTCGGTGACAAATTTCGGGCTGTTTGTTGAACTGCCAAATACGGTCGAAGGGCTCGTGCACGTTAGCTATTTAACGGACGATTACTATCATTATGACGAGCAACATTATGCGATGATTGGTGAGCGAACAGGGAAAGTATATCGCATTGGCGACCAAATTACGGTGCGAGTCATTAACGTCAATAAAGAGGAACGCATCGTTGACTTTGAAATTGTCGGCATGAAAGGGCGGAAAAACAAACAGCCAAAAGCGACGCCTGTCGTTATTGAAGGAAAGCGGAAAAAGAAAAAAGAAGAACAATGGCCAACAAAAAAAACGAAGAAAAGCAAGAAGTTTTTCGAAGACATCCCAAACATGAAAAAGAAGAAAAAGAAAAAACGATAAGGAAAGCCTCCACCGATGAGGCTTTTCCTTTCTTCTCATTTTTGTTAAAATATTCGTTGTCTGAAGGGAGGGAAATCGATGCCAAAAGGGGAAGGGAAGCTCATTGCCCAAAATAAAAAAGCGCATCACGATTATTTCATTGAAGAAACGTACGAAGCAGGACTAGTGCTGCAAGGAACGGAAATTAAGTCGATTCGCGCAGGCAAAGTGAACTTAAAAGATTCATTTGCGAAAGTGGAAAAAGGTGAAGTGTTTTTGCATAATATGCATATTAGTCCGTACGAACAAGGCAACCGTTACAACCATGATCCGTTGCGGACGCGCAAATTATTGCTTCATCGTCGCGAAATTAATAAGCTCATCGGCTATACAAAAGAACAAGGCTATACGCTCGTGCCGCTCAAGCTATACATTAAAAATGGTTTTGCGAAACTGTTGCTAGGCGTCGGAAAAGGAAAGAAAAAATACGACAAACGAGAAGATATGAAAAAGAAAGAAGCCCAACGCGAAGTCGAACGCGCTTTCCGCGAACGGCAGAAATAATCCAAAAAGTTACAATTGCAAACGAGCGGGAATGTGCTATAATAAATGATGTCAGCCAGTTATAAAAGCTTAAGCTTCCTTCGTACGTTTCTCTTATACGGGGACGTTACGGATTCGACAGGGGTAGATCGAGCTTAAGCTGCGAGCCGAGGGGATCGTCCTCGTAAAAACGTCACTTAAAGATAACTGGCAAAGAAAACTACGCTTTAGCTGCTTAATTAACGCGGCTAACTCCTACCGCCATCGCCCATGTGGCGGCCTAGGGGTTCATAACAAGTGGGCTACGCCCAAGTCCGCCGTCTGAGGACGAGGGAAGAGAATAATCAGACTAGCTGCTCGGATGCCTGTCGGTAGGCGGAAGAAGTGGCGAAAGTAAAATATACCGACTACGCTCGTAGACGCTTAAGTGGCGATATCTCTGGACGTGGGTTCGACTCCCACCGTCTCCATACGCTAATGAGAAAACGCTAGAGAGTAAATGCCTCTCTAGCGTTTTATGTTTAATAATACCATCCGCCACCATATGGATAAAACGGATATGGACGTGGTGGGTAATAATATGGGCGTGGCGGATAAAACGGATAAGGCGTTAATGCGCTACCGAGCAATCCACCTAAAAAGCCCCCGAAAAACGGTGCACCGAAAAAACCGAAAAACGGTCTGCGACCATACATTTGAGCATTCCCTCCTCGCAAATTCATCATTACATTAACACGATATGCAAGGCGTTTGTCCAATGGTTGGGCGACTTATCGTTTTCTTGATAAATCAATCACCGTTCCATCATGTTTTTGAACGATGGGGTGTAATGGAGCATGGATATAGTCTGTAAATCCAATGATCGTCGCCCACTCGTACGGACGGATTTGGATCGCTTGACCAACCTTATATAATGTTGTTTTATCTAAAAAAATGCGCAATATGTGAGGGTCTAATTTTTTCCTCGTTCGTTCCATACCGCTTCTAAAGCTTTAAATGATGTATAACTTTTTTTACCAATATAACCACCGACAAGTTCATCATAGTATTGTGCGATGGCGATAATGCGACCGTATAAGTGAATGGCTTCCCCCGATTTTTTGTTCGGTGAATAAACGCCATCAAAATGCTCATGATGGTCAAGAATGCCGTAAATGATTTCTTTCTGTCGACAATATGTCGATGTCGAAATAAGTTCAATGGAACGTTTAAGGTGTGAGTGAACTAACTCTTTATCTGCTTTTTCATTATTTAAGTAAGTAACAAATTGTTCTTTTGGGACTTCTGTAAAACCGATATCTGCAAATAATGTCGCTAAACAAAGATTGAGTAAATCTTCGTCACGCAGTTCTAAAGTTAAGCCGATCATTAAAGCGATGGATGTCGTGTTAATGCTATGGATAGCTAGCACGTCGTGGTATCGTTTTATTTTTTCATATAAATTTAAAATTTCCTTGTCTTTTGAAATGATAAGATTTAGCCGTCCATCAATCTCTTTTGCTCGCCGTAGTAAACGAGTGGAATCTAATGTTTTTTCAATCAATCCCCATGTAGGAGCGAAGATGTTTAATTCGGATAAAAAGATTGGTTGTACATCAGTTTCGTCTGCTATTTCTACATCATACATCGCGGCTGTAATGGGAACTTGAATAAATTGTTTATGTACATCAATCAGTTGTTTCATTGCTTCGATAAACGCGCGACTCGTATGTTCGCGAGCAAGCATAAACTTGGCTAGCTGCTGCTCAGACGAAACGACGAGAAATGGAAAATAGTGAGGATAATGCTTTTTTATATGCTGAATAACAGATTCGCTTAGCTTTTTATGTTTTTGGATGAATAGTAATCCATCTGGTCGATAGAATGTCGCCTGGAACGAGTTCGTAAGTTTGTTTTCGTTCGAACATATCGGTCCCTCTCTCTAAAACATTTACCTTCATTATACAAAAAACCGACTGCATCAGCAGCCGGTTTTTCTTATTGTACCATGTTGTTGTATGGAAATTGGCTTGCATATCCTTGAAATTGCTGATACGATTGTTGTAATTTTTGCTGGTCTGCTTGTTCGAGTGCATACCAACCTTTTTTGAACATTAAGTTGTACAATTCCCGTTGACAGTTTTGTGCTTCTGTAAATATATGCAAAACTTCATTATACAAATGTTGGTGGCTTGCTTCGTTTAAAAATGTACAATAACTATCCGTCATATATTTTTCAGTCGATAACATATCATTAATAAAATCACGGTCGTTCATTTGTGGTGTTTTTGGAATTGGTGTTTCACGATTTTGCACTTTCATGTCATGGCCTCCTTATTGCATGTGTGCTGATGGCTGTAATTGATGTAACAGTTGTTGATAATGGCGTTGATGCATTTGTCCAACACGCTCTATCGCCTGTTTAATTTCTTGATCTTGACATTGTGAAGCGAAAAAATGAGCTTTTTTCATCGCAAGTAAATTCCATGATAAGGCATCTGTTAAATAAAGCGCATCTTTTGTTGAAATCATTTCAGGTGGTTGAGCCATCATCTCATGCGGTTGTGTGTTCATTTGTTGTTGCACAATCATCCCTCCATATAAAATCATGTTCGACTGTATATTGCCCACGTGCTGTATAGTTATACGTATGTAGACAAAAAATACGATTATTCGACAAAAACATATTCAAGCGATTGAAAACGTGTTACAATACGGGTGGATGCGCTTGCAAAAGGGGGTAAACAACAATGGAGCAGTTGATGCGCGACTTTTTCTTATTTTTGTCAAAAAATAAAACGTTAACAAAATTGGCGAAGCGTTACGGTCTTCGTTTCGGTGCGTCGCGTTTTGTAGCGGGGGAAACGATTGAACGGGCAGTAGACGTGATTAAAGAACTCAATCGTAAAGGACTAGCGGTCACGATCGATTATTTAGGGGAATTTGTTGATAACGAACGAGAAGCAAATGAAATGGCGAACCATTCGATTGAGGCGATTCGTGCAATTGGTGAAAACCAATTAAATTCCCAACTGTCGCTGAAAATGACATCGATGGGATTAGACATTTCCGATGAGCTTGTGATGAAAAATATGCGCCGCATTTTAGATGAAGCAAAAGCCTATGACGTATTTGTGACAATTGATATGGAAGATTATTCTCGTTGTCAAAAAACAATCGATATTTTTAAACAGTTGAAAAAAGAATATGACAATGTTGGGACGGTATTGCAAGCATATTTGTATCGCACAGAAAAAGATATTGAAGATTTAAATGCGTATCATCCCAATTTACGTCTCGTGAAAGGCGCATATAAAGAGTCGCCGGAAGTCGCTTTTCCAGATAAAAAAGATGTAGATGAAAACTTTAAAAAAATCATTAAAATGCATTTGTTAAATGGTAACTATACAGCGGTTGCGACGCATGACGATGCGATTATTGAATATACGAAACAATTGGTCAAAGAACATAACATTCCAAATAGCCAATTTGAATTTCAAATGTTATACGGCATTCGTCCAGAGAGACAAGAACAATTAGTACGTGAAGGATACACAATGCGCGTCTACGTTCCATATGGAACCGACTGGTACGGCTATTTTATGCGTCGCTTAGCAGAACGCCCAGCCAACGTGGCGTTTGTATTAAAAGGTATATTCAAAAAATAAAGGTGGGGTGTCCCACCTTTATTCATTTCCCATATTTTCTTTTCCGTACTGTTGATTTTGGCTCGTTTTCTTTCCGCCTCCATCACGCTCCACCGTCGGACCCGCATTTCCTTTCACACTTGCAGCACTTACACCTGCTTTTGACGGGTGTTTTTTCATTTTCATCGCAAACATCACCTCCTTTCGTATCATGTCCTAAATCATTGACAAAATTCGCTACATTTATTTGTTGCGAAAATTTAAAATATAATTTATATTTAAGATAAAGGAAAAATGAATGACCATTCATTCAATTCGGATAAGGGGGAACGAGCATGCGAATCAAAAAAGCAGCGGTTCTCGGTTCCGGAGTTATGGGATCGGGGATTGCGGCACATTTAGCGAACGTCGGTATTCCGACATTGTTGTTAGACATCGTGCCGAAAGAGTTGACGGAAGAAGAAAAAGCAAAAGGATGGACGCTTGAACATAAACAAGTACGCAATCGCATCGTCAATCAAGCGGTTCAACGTTTATTGAAACAAAAACCAGCGCCACTTATGTCGAAAGCCAACTTAGCATTAATCGAAGTCGGTAACTTTGAAGATGACTTTCATCGCTTAGCCGAATGCGATTGGATTATTGAAGTCGTTGTTGAGCGGCTTGATGTGAAAAAAAGTGTGTTTGAAAAAGTGGATGAAGTCAGAAAGCAAGGAAGTATCGTCAGCTCAAACACGTCCGGCATTTCCATCGAAGCGATGGCCGAAGGACGCTCGGACGATTTTAAAAAGCACTTTTTAGGCACGCACTTTTTCAATCCACCGCGCTATTTAAAATTATTAGAAGTCATTCCGACAAAGCACACTGATCCAGCTGTTGTTACGTTTATGAAACAATTTGGTGAAAACGTGCTCGGTAAAGGGGTTGTGCTTGCGAAAGATACGCCAAACTTTATCGCCAATCGCATCGGTACGTACGGTTTGCTTGTGACGGTACGTGAAATGATGAAAGGCGGTTATAGTGTTGGCGAAGTCGATTCTGTGACAGGTCCATTAATCGGTCGTCCGAAAAGTGCAACGTTCCGCACGCTTGATGTCGTCGGTTTAGACACGTTTATTCATGTGGCCAACAACGTATTCGAAAAAGTAGAAGGTGAGGAAAAAGAAGCATTTACCGTTCCATCTTTTATGAAGACAATGGTTGAAAAAGGATGGCTCGGCAGCAAATCAGGGCAAGGATTTTTCTATAAAAAAGGAAAGGACATTTTTGAATTAAATTATGAAACGCTTGAGTATGAACCGACGAAAAAACTAAAGGCACCGTCCGTTGAAATGAGCAAACAAGCAAAAGGAACAGCGAATAAATTGAAAGCGCTTGTATATGCGAATGACCGTGCGGGGCAACTACTTTGGAACATTTTAAGCCCAACGTTATTATATTCTGCCAAGTTACTGGGAGAAATTGCAGATGATATCGTAGCGATTGACCGTGCGATGAAATGGGGCTTTGGTTGGGAGCTCGGTCCTTTCGAAACGTGGGATGCGATCGGTGTGAGACAGTCTGTTGAAAAAATGAAAGCGGAAGGTCGTCAAGTACCATCGTGGGTTGAAGATATGCTTGCGAGCGGACACGAAACGTTTTATAAACACGAGCACGGTCGCGTGTCGTACTACGATCGTGGACAATATAAGCCGGTTGAAGAAAACGAAAAAGTCATTCACATTCATCGCTTAAAAGAACAAAAAGGGGTCATTAAGAAAAATAGTGGGGCAAGTTTAATTGACCTTGGTGACGATGTGGCGTTACTTGAATTTCACTCACCGAACAACGCCATTGGTTTTGACATCGTCCAAATGATTAACTACGCACTAGAAGAAGTCGATCGCAACTATAAAGGACTTGTCATCGGAAATCAAGGGAAAAACTTCTGTGTCGGTGCGAACCTTGCCATGATCTTAATGGAAGCACAAGATGATAACTATTTCGAAATTGAAATGGTCGTTCGTCAATTCCAACAAGCGATGATGAATATTAAATATAGCTCAAAACCGGTTGTCGTTGCGCCATTTGCGATGACGCTCGGCGGTGGAACGGAAATTTGCTTACCAGCTTCACGCATTCAGGCAGCTGCAGAAACATACATGGGGCTTGTTGAGGTAGGTGTCGGTCTCATTCCAGGCGGTGGTGGAAATAAAGAGCTATACATTAAACATTTAAGCGGCATGCCAAACGGTGTGGAATTTGATTTGCAAAAGGTTGCAAATAAAGTGTTTGAAACGATTGCGATGGCGAAAGTATCGACATCGGCAGCAGAAGCGCGTGAGTTAAATTTCTTAAATGCACAAGATGGTATTTCGATCAATGGTGATCATCTCATTCATGACGCAAAACAAGCTGTATTAGCGCTATATGAGAGCGGATACAAACCGCCGGTGCGTAAAAAGATTCCGGTTGTCGGGGAAACAGGGTATGCGACGTTACTACTTGGCGCTCAAGGTATGTATCATTCCGGTTACATTTCAGAGCACGATTTAAAAATTGCGAAAAAGCTTGCATACGTCATCGCTGGTGGAAGCGTACCGTACGGAACAGAAGTGGACGAACAATATTTGCTTGATTTAGAGCGCGAAGCATTTTTAAGTCTTGTCGGTGAGCCGAAAACGCAAGCGCGCATGCAACATATGCTTCTCAAAGGAAAGCCGTTAAGAAACTAAGGGGGGATTGACGTGAAAGAAGCGGTCATCGTTGCCGGGGCGCGCACGCCTGTCGGCAAAGCGAAAAAAGGGACGTTAGCAAACGTCCGCCCGGATGATTTAGGGGCGATTGTTGTTAAAGAAACATTGAAACGAGCAGGAAACTATGAAGGAAATATTGACGATCTCATTATCGGTTGTGCTATGCCAGAGGCAGAACAAGGATTAAATATTGCGCGCAACATTGGTGCGCTTGCTGGGTTACCGTATACAGTGCCAGCGATTACAATCAACCGTTATTGTTCATCGGGATTACAAGCGATCGCTTATGCGGCAGAAAGAATTATGCTTGGTCATGCAGATACGGTTATTGCTGGTGGCGTGGAGTCGATGAGCATGGTTCCGATGATGGGTCATGTCGTACGTCCGAACGTGAAGCTCGCAGAAAGTGCGCCAGAGTATTACATGTCGATGGGGCATACAGCTGAGCAAGTCGCGATGAAATATGGGGTGACGCGCGAAGAGCAAGATGCGTTTGCCGTTCGCAGCCATCAAAGAGCAGCAAAAGCGATTGCCGAAGGAAAATTTGTCGACGAAATTGTGCCGGTCGAAGTGACAGTCCGTCATATTGAAAACAATAAATTAGTAGAGAAAAAGATGACGTTTAGTCAAGACGAAGGAGTACGCCCAGATACAAATATGGAAACGCTCGCGAAGTTACGCCCTGCGTTTTCGGTAAACGGAACGGTAACAGCAGGAAACGCTTCACAAACGAGCGACGGAGCAGCTGCGGTGATGGTGATGGATCACGAAAAAGCGAAAGCGCTCGGGTTACAACCGCTTGGTAAATTCCGCTCGTTTGCTGTTGCAGGTGTTCCACCTGAAGTGATGGGTATCGGTCCGATTGCAGCCATTCCAAAGGCGCTTGAGCTTGCGGGCCTTGAGCTTTCTGATATCGGTTTAATTGAACTAAACGAGGCGTTCGCATCACAAGCAATTCAAGTCATTCGCGAACTCGGACTAGATGAAGAAAAAGTAAACGTGAACGGAGGAGCCATTGCTCTTGGGCATCCGCTCGGTTGTACAGGTGCAAAGCTAACATTGACGCTTTTACATGAAATGCGTCGTCGCAACGAACAATTTGGTATTGTCACGATGTGCATTGGCGGCGGCATGGGTGCTGCTGGCGTATTTGAATTATTATAAGAGGGGGAAATAATGATGGAAAAAACATTGAAAGTTGCACAAGGTGGTAGCTTTTTAATTGAAGATGTGTCACCAACGCAAGTGTTTACACCAGAGGATTTTACAGACGAACAAAAAATGATTGCCAAAACGACAGAAGAATTTGTCGTGAATGAAGTGTTGCCACAACTTGAACATTTAGAAAATCATGAGTTTGATCGTTCTGTTGCGCTTTTAAAACAAGCAGGTGAACTCGGATTGCTTGGTGCAGATGTGCCTGAAGAATATGGTGGATTAAGTTTAGATAAAATTAGCTCGGCATTAATTGCGGAAAAAATGTCGCGTGCCGGAGGTTTCTCGATTTCACACGGTGCACACGTCGGGATCGGTTCGCTTCCAATCGTCTTGTTCGGAACAGAGGAGCAAAAACAAAAATATTTACCAGCGCTTGCGACGGGTGAGAAAATTGCTGCATATGCGTTAACAGAGCCAGGTTCGGGTTCAGATGCGCTCGGTGCGAAAACGACGGCAAAACTCAATGCAGAAGGAACACATTACATTTTAAACGGGGAAAAACAATGGATTACAAACGCTGGGTTTGCCGATGTGTTTGTTGTATATGCGAAAGTAGACGGTGAACATTTCACAGCATTTATCGTCGAGCGCGATTTCCCTGGCGTATCGACAGGAGCAGAAGAAAAGAAAATGGGGATTAAAAGCTCATCGACGCGGACACTAATTTTACAAGATGCGCTCGTTCCGAAAGAAAATTTACTTGGCGAGATCGGCAAAGGGCACATCATTGCATTTAACATTTTAAATATCGGTCGTTACAAACTTGGCGTTGGTGCTGTTGGCGGAGCAAAACGTGCCCTAGAAGTGACGATTCAATACGCCAATCAACGTCAACAATTTAAAACACCAATTTCGAAATTTACATTAACACAAGAAAAATTAGCGACGATGGCGTCGAAATTGTATGCGGCAGAAAGCTCCGTCTACCGTACAGTCGGTTTATTTGAAGCGCGCATGGGACAGTTGACAGATGAACAAGCAAAAGACGGAAAGGAAACGGCAAAAGCGATTGCAGAATACGCGATCGAATGCTCTTTAAACAAAGTGTTTGCGACAGAAATGCTAGACTATATCGTCGATGAAGGGGTACAAATTCACGGTGGTTATGGTTTCATGCAAGAATACGAAATTGAACGCATGTATCGCGATTCACGTATTAACCGTATTTTTGAAGGAACGAACGAAATTAACCGTCTCCTCGTGCCAGGTATGTATTTGCGCAAGGCGATGAAAGGCGAATTGCCGCTTTTACAAAAAGCGCAACAATTACAAGAAGAATTAATGATGCTTATGCCAGAAGAAGTTGGCGATGGCGTGCTTGAACAAGAGAAGTACCTTGTCCGCAATGCGAAAAAAATCGCTTTAATGGTCGCGGGACTGGCGGCGCAAAAATTCGGTCCAAAACTTGAAAAAGAACAAGAAGTGCTCGTAAATATTGCAGACATCGTCAGCAACGTATACGCGATGGAATCTGCGCTATTGCGTACGGAAAAAGCAATTGCGCAATCTGGCGTTGAGAAAAACAAACAAAAAGTATTGTATACACAAATTTTCTGCCAGGAAGCATTTAATGAAATTGAAGCGCATGCAAAAGAAACAATCGTCGCTGTTGAGCACGGTGACATGTTGCGTATGATGTTATCAGCATTGCGTAAATTAACACGTCATACGCCAATCAACATCATTGCGAAAAAGCGTGAGGCAGCGCAAGCACTAATTGAAGCTGAACGATATGTTGTGTAATAATGGAAGTACCAGGCGCATCGTCTGGTACTTTCGCTTTGTTATCGTAATATATAGATGAGGTGAGGAGATGGCGACATTTTATTGGTATCCAAAGTGCGGCACATGTCGCAAAGCAAAAAAATGGCTAGATGACAACAACATTTCTGTGCAAGCGATACATATTGTTGAACAGCCTCCGTCAAAAGAGCAGTTGCGGATGTTATATGAAAAAAGTGGGCTTGATTTAAAGAAATTTTTTAATACGAGCGGCATGAAGTATCGTGAACTTGGATTAAAAGACAAATTAAAAACGATGACAGAAGAAGACATGTTGCAATTGTTGTCATCAGACGGGATGTTAATCAAGCGTCCAATCATCACAAATGGCGAGCAAGTTATTGTCGGATTTGACGAACAAAAATATCACGAAATGTTTAAATTATCGTGAAATCATGACAAAAATCGTGTATGATGAAAAAGAAGATGATATGTTGGAGGGAAAACGATGAGCATTCCAAAAGAGCTACGTTATTCACAAGAACATGAATGGGTGCGTGTCGAAGGAAATACGGTTCGCATTGGGATTACGGACTTTGCCCAGTCAGAACTCGGCGATATCGTATTCGTTGAATTGCCAGAAGTGGGGGCACAACTCACAGCAAATGAGCCATTTGGTAGCGTGGAGTCAGTAAAAACCGTATCTGAATTATATGCTCCAATTAGCGGAAAAGTCGTAGCTGTGAACGAAGAGTTAAACGACAACCCAGAGTATGTAAACGAATCACCATATGATAAAGCGTGGATGATCGTCATTGAGCCAAGCGATTTAAGTGAAGTGGACAACCTATTAACGGCAGAACAATACGAACAAATGATTAACCAAGATTAAAAAAACAACTCACAGGGCACCCTACAACACAGGGGTGTCTTTTTTGTTAAAACAAAGAACAATCGATATTACAAAAGATGTTGTTGGGAAATTTAATGAAAACGGCAACTTTGAGCTGTTTTATGACAACGAATGTGTTGGAGAATTTGTTCAAGAAACGAATAAGTTAAAGTTAAAGCATGGATACCAACAACAAAACGGGCGTATTTTGAAAAGCGTAACAGTTACTGAACATCCAAATATGAAATATGTCGATTGTGATACAGAAGGTGGTTGGTGTTAAGGACAGCGACATCGCTGTCCTTTTGTATTGGATAAAAGGAGAAAAAGTGTGCGATCACGAATATAATATACATAAATGAATGTACAAGGTGATGACGATGGCGATTGTAGAGGTAGAAAAAGTGATTATTGTCGAAGGGCGCTCAGATAAACGAAAAATCGAAAGCATCATTAGTGAGCCAGTTGAAATTATATGTACAAATGGAACGCTTGGTACCGCCAAACTTGATGAATTAATCGATGCTTTGTACGATAAAGAAGTGTACATTTTAGTCGATTCCGATGAAGCGGGGGAAAAATTGCGCCGTCAACTTCGCCGTGAATTTCCACAAGCTGAGCATTTATACGTCGATAAAATGTATCGCGAAGTGGCAGCAGCTCCGAAGCATCATATTGCGGTCGTGTTATTAAGTGCAAATATCGATGTACACGCACAATATTTATAGAAAGTTGTGTGATCGTTGTGAAAGTTGTCTATATGTACACGCCATTATGTGGAACATGTCAAGTGGCAAGTCGAATGGTTGATGTACTTGAGCAGTTATTGCCATCTGTTACATTTGAACGTCAAGATTTAAACTACGTGCCGGACAAAGCGGTTGAGTGGTGCATCGAAAGCGTTCCGTGTTTACTTATTTTTCAACATGATAAACTTGTACAAAAAATATATGCTTTTCATTCTGTTCCATATTTATACGAAACGTTGCGAAAGCTGGCTGAATAAAGCCAGCTTTCGACATATTTCTTGGGAAATTGACGAGGAAACGAGACATTTGTCGAGCGTTTATAGCAGGAACTACTCGCATTTATATGGAAACAATGGATATGAGAAATATAGGACGGGGGCGATTGAATGAACATGTTAGCGCCGATTTTGCCGAATGACTGTTTATATATTCAACTACAATGGGAGAGTCGAGAAGTATTATTATGCATATCGAAAGAAGGTATTCGTCGCGTAGAAGAGGTAGATGGAGAGCGAGTCATTACGATTCGTGGTTCGGCACAGGCGATTATGTCGCTATTGCAAGGGTCTTTAAAACTACAGCAACAACTGCGATTAAACGAATTGTCCGTCACAGCATCGTTTCGTCACATTTTATTGTTAGAGTCGATCTTTTTCCTTGCCAAGCCGTATGATGTTGTTCGTTGACGAACGCATTTTGTCGTGTTAAAATTCAAAATATTCATAAATTATTGTATTTGGGGAGAAACGATGAAATTTGAAACGATTGCTGTTCATGGCGGATTGCAAACGGATCCAGTAACGAAAGCGCGTGCAGTGCCAATTTATCAATCGAATGCGTATTTGTTTGATAACACAGAGCATGCGGCCAATTTGTTTGCGTTAAAGGAAGCTGGGTACATTTATACGCGCATTCATAATCCGACGGTAACGGTGTTTGAAGAGCGTGTCGCTCAACTTGAAGGGGGCATTGGTGCTTTAGCGGTAGCGAGCGGCATGGCTGCTATTACGATGGCAATATTAAACGTCGCTCAAGCGGGAGATGATATTGTTTCTGCTTCGACGTTATATGGAGGAACGTACAATTTGTTTGCGAATACGTTGCCGAAATACGGCATTACAACACATTTTGTCGATCCGTCTGATCCAGAAAATTTCCGTGCGGCAATTACACCAAAAACGAAAGCGATTTTTGCTGAAACAATTGGCAACCCAAGCCTGCATGTGTTAGACATTGAGGCAGTTGCGGAAATTGCGCATGAAGCAGGCATTCCGTTGATTATTGACAACACGTTTGCGACGCCATACCTTTGCCGGCCAATCGAACACGGAGCGGATATTGTTATTCATTCGGCAACGAAATGGTTGCTTGGTAACGGAACGACGTTAGGTGGTATCATTGTCGATGGTGGAAAATTTGATTGGAATTCGCCGAAGTTTCCAGCGTTTACGGCGCCAGATCCAAGTTACCATAATCTCGTATACGCAGACATCGGTGCGGCGGCGTATATCGTCAAAGCACGCGTGCAGTTGTTACGTGACTTAGGACCGGCGATTAGCCCGTTCAACGCCTTCCAGTTTAATTTAGGGCTGGAGACGTTGCATGTCCGCATGAAAGAGCATATTGCCAATACGAGAAAAATCGTCGAGTATTTGGACAACCATCCAGCAGTCCATTGGGTGTTGTACCCTGAACATGACAATCATCCAGCAAAAGAGCTAGCGAAAAAATATATGCCAAAAGGGGCAGGAGCAGTCGTTGTCTTCGGCATTCAAGGTGGCCGTGAAGCAGGGGCTACGTTAATTAACAACGTTAAGCTTTGGTCGCATGTTGCCAACGTCGGTGATGCAAAAAGTTTAATTATTCATCCTGCAAGTACAACGCATCAACAGTTAAGTTCAGAAGATTTGAAAGCATCCGGCGTGACAGAAGATATGATTCGTTTATCGGTCGGTATTGAAAATGTCGATGATTTAATCGAAGACTTAGAACAAGCGATTGAAGCGGCGACAGGGGTACGGTCGATGTATTCGCGGGTGTAAATATGAAAGGTGCTAGTTAGATTTTTCGACTAGCACCTTTCATTTTATGAGTTGTAACCGCAGCGCTTTAACAAAGCGGCGGGTTTGTTCGTAGCCCGACATCCGAAGAGTAGCGGTTTCTCATGCTATATATTCAGTTCACTTGATTATGAAGGGGAAATAGTTGAAAAATTTTTATTGACACCGTCCTTCATTCGATGATATACTCACTTTTGTAGTTTAAAATGATCCTTAAACATATTAAAACGTTAACTGAATAAAGCGTTTAAAAGCGCTCTTATCAAGAGAGGTGGAGGGATGTGCCCGATGAAACCCGGCAACCGTCAGCGCTGCTGAAATGGTGCCAATTCACACAAAGCGTTTGCTTTGAGAGATAAGAGACAGAATGGACGATTCGCGCCTTTCTGTTCTCTTGAGCAGAAAGGCTTTTTTCATGGAAGGAAGGTGACAGCAACGTGATCACATTATCGAATGTAACAAAAGTGTACAAAGCAGCAAGTGGGAATGTAACGGCAGTCGATCATGTGAATTTGCATATCGAACAAGGAGAAATTTTCGGTATCATCGGTTATAGTGGAGCAGGGAAAAGCTCGCTCATTCGGTTATTGAACGGATTAGAAAAGCCGACGAGCGGTGAAGTGATTGTTGATGGGAAAGATATGGGGAAAATTAGCGGGAAGCAGTTACGCCAAGCGCGCCAACAAATCGGCATGATTTTTCAACATTTTAATTTGCTTTGGTCACGAACCGTGCGCGAAAATATTGCTTTTCCGTTAGAAATTGCTGGCGTGCCGAAAGAAGAACGGATGAAGCGTGTCGATGAACTTATTCAACTCGTCGGTTTACAAGGGAGAGAAAATGCGTATCCATCGCAACTGAGCGGCGGACAAAAGCAACGCGTTGGTATTGCACGCGCATTAGCGAACAATCCGAAAGTGCTGTTATGCGATGAAGCAACATCGGCGCTTGATCCGCAAACGACCGACTCAATTTTAGACTTGCTTGTTGATATTAATAAACGTCTCGGTTTAACGATCGTATTAATTACACACGAGATGCACGTGATTCGCAAAATTTGTGATCGCGTTGCGGTCATGGAAAACGGAAAAATTGTCGAAATGGGCGAAGTGCTTCACGTATTCCGCAAGCCAGAACAGCCGATTACAAAACGATTTGTTCAGCAAGTGACAGAGCCGGAAGAAACGAAAGAAGCGATGTTGCATCTTCTTGAACGATATCCGAATGGTAAAGTTGTTCAACTGACATTCGTTGGTGAAGCAGCTGAGCAACCGCTCATCACACAACTCATTCGTCAATTCGATTTAAATATAAATATTTTACAAGGGAAAATTTCACAGACACATCACGGAGCATACGGGGTGCTGTTCATTCATTTAGACGGTGCGAATGAGGAGATTGAGCGAGCGCTCGCTTTTATTCGCCAGCAAGAAGTTGAAGTGGAGGTGTTGGCGAATGTTCAATGAACTATTTCCGAACGTTGTTTGGGATAAAATATGGGCGGCCACGACGGAAACGTTGTATATGACCGCCGTCTCCGTTGTCGCAACGTTTGTGCTTGGTATTTTACTCGGATTGTTGTTGTTTTTAACGTCTAAGGGAAACATATGGGAAAATCGTTTTATTAACGGTGTGATCGCATCGTTCGTCAACATTTTTCGTTCCATTCCGTTCATTATTTTAATTATTTTGCTCATTCCATTTACGAAACTTGTTGTTGGTACAATTCTTGGAGCGAATGCTGCGCTACCGGCACTCATTATCGGGGCCGCTCCGTTTTATGCACGCATGGTTGAAATTGCGCTTCGTGAAATTGATAAAGGTGTCATTGAAGCGGCAAAAGCGATGGGGGCAACGACAGCAACAATTATTTGGAAAGTGCTTCTCCCTGAAGCGTTGCCAGCACTTGTATCTGGTATTACAGTTACAGCGATCGCGCTCGTTGGTTATACAGCGATGGCAGGAGTTGTCGGTGCTGGGGGGCTTGGAAACTTAGCGTATTTAGAAGGGTTTCAACGTGACAATAACGACGTCACGTTCGTTGCAACAGTGCTCATTTTAGTCATCGTCTTTATCATTCAGTTTATTGGTGACCTTGTCACTTCTAAAATAGATAAACGATAAAAGGAGGAAAAAACAAATGAAAAAATGGTTCTCTTTACTTGTTGCTGCAGTTGTTGTATTAGCGCTCGCTGCTTGCGGAAAAAGCGAAAGTGCCGAAGAAAAGACGAATAAGCTTGTCGTTGGGGCATCAAACGTGCCACATGCCGAAATTTTAGAAAAAGCAAAACCGATTTTAAAAGAAAAAGGAATCGAATTAGAAATTGTGACGTTCCAAGATTACGTGTTACCAAACAAAGCATTAGCGGATAAAGAGTTAGATGCAAACTATTTCCAACACATTCCTTATTTAGAATCTCAAATGAAAGAACATGGCTATGACTTTGTGAATGCAGGCGGTATTCATATTGAGCCGATTGGCGTATATTCAAAAAAATACAAAAGTCTTGAAGAGCTACCAAACGGTGCAAAAATCATTATGAGTAACTCTGTTGCTGATCACGGTCGTATTTTATCGATGCTTGAAGAAAAAGGACTAATTAAATTAAAAGATGGTGTCGATAAGACGAAAGCAACAATTGATGACATTGTTGAAAATCCGAAAAATTTAGTATTTGAAGCGGATGTTGAGGCAGGATTGCTTCCGCAAGTGTATAAAAATGATGAAGGAGATGCGGTATTAATTAACGCAAACTATGCGTTAGATGCCGGATTAGATCCAGCAAAAGATCCGATTGCGGTTGAGTCGCCAGAAAACAACCCATACGTGAACATTATCGCGGTTCGTAAAGGTGATGAAAACCGTAAAGAAATTCAGACGCTTGTTGAAGTGTTGCAATCAAAGGAAATTCAAGACTTCATTTTACAAAAATATAATGGTGCTGTTATTCCAGCAACGAAATAAGGATGTCCATTCGGGCGTCCTTTTATATTTTCTCGAAAACGACGCATGATAAAAAGGAAGGAGGAGTGCATATGTCGATAGAACAATGTTTACACGAATATAAGCAAGGGTTAGGCACCGTTCACACAACAAATGCCTCATGTTGGACGAGCGTTTAACGCATTTACGGAAGCTTGCTTCGTCGAAGGGGAGCTATCAAAAAAGAAAAACAACTCATCGCACTAGCGATTAGTGTCGCTAAACAAGATGAATATTGTACCATTTATCATATTGAAAGGGTGCATCGATGAAGGGGCGACAGAGAAAGAAATATTTGAAGCGTGTGCTGTCGCATCTGCTTTAGCTGGAGGGGCGACGATGAGCCAGTCCGTTACGCTCGTTCGACAATGTGTCAATGAATTTACTCGCATGCATTAAAGGGTAGGGGGTTCCCCACCTGTTTTACATATATGATAAAACAAGCAAACTTTAGAAACAAAAAAGTATCAAAATGCTTGCAATAAGGTTGCTAATACTTTTCATCTGTTATAAAATTGTAATGAGAATAAAATGAGAATTACGTTTCATGAACATAAGCGAAACTGGAGGTATTTTTTTATGGCAACATTAACAATTAAAGATCTTCACGTTGCAATTGACGGAAAAGAAATTTTAAAAGGGGTTAACCTTGAAATTAAAGGTGGCGAGTTCCATGCGATCATGGGGCCGAACGGAACAGGGAAATCGACGTTATCCGCTGCCATTATGGGGCATCCAAAATATGAAGTAACAAAAGGAAGCATTACATTAGATGGTCAAGATGTATTAGAAATGGAAGTAGATGAGCGCGCTCGTGCTGGGCTATTTTTAGCGATGCAATATCCGAGCGAAATTAGCGGTGTAACAAATGCGGATTTCCTTCGCTCAGCAATTAACGCACGTCGCGGAGAAGGAAATGAAATTTCATTAATGAAATTTATCCGTCAATTAGATGAAAAAATGGCGTTTTTAGAAATGAATCCAGATATGGCGCATCGTTATTTAAACGAAGGATTTTCAGGTGGAGAGAAAAAGAGAAACGAAATTTTACAATTAATGATGTTACAACCGAAAATTGCTATTTTAGATGAAATTGATTCCGGTCTTGATATCGATGCATTAAAAGTTGTCGCAAAAGGTGTAAATGACATGCGCAATAGCGACTTTGGCTGTTTAATCATTACGCACTATCAGCGTTTATTAAACTACATTACGCCAGATTACGTGCATGTTATGATGCAAGGACGCATCGTGAAATCTGGTGGTCCAGAGTTAGCACAACGTCTTGAGGCTGAAGGATACGATTGGATTAAAAAAGAGCTAGGCATTGAAGATGAAGTCGTCGAGCAAGAAGCGTAAGCGTTAGGAGGATTTGTGATGATTGAGACGAAACTACCATTCGACCAACAGTATGTCCGCTCTTTTTCTGAAGGGCGTGGAGAACCGGACTGGCTTTTAAACGTTCGCTTACAAGCTCTTGCGCAAGCTGAACAACTTCCTTTACCGAAGCCAGATAAAACGAAAATTGATCGTTGGAACTTTACACAATTTTCTACTCATCTCGTTGAAAGCGCACCGCTTTCTTCGCTAGAAGAGCTACCTGAACAAGTAAAAGTGCTCATCGATATAGCTGAGGAGCAAAAAAACGTATATGTTCAGCGAGATCATACATGTGCATACGTATCGCTTGCTGATGAATTAAAAGAAAAAGGTGTTATTTTCACAGACTTAGCAACAGCTGTTCGCGAACATAGCGACCTTGTGGAAAAATATTTTATGGACGGCGTCAAAGTAAATGAGCACCGTCTTACTGCCCTTCATGCGGCGCTTGTTAACGGTGGAGTGTTCGTATATGTGCCAAAGCATGTGCAAATCGACGTTCCTTTGCAGGCGGTATATGTCCATGAAAAGGCGGAAGCGTTATTTAACCATGTCATTATCGTTGCGGATGTCGGTAGCAAAGTGACGTATGTTGAAAACTATATTTCAACATGTGAACGTTCCGAAGCGATCGTGAACATCATTGCTGAAGTGTTTGCATTAGACGATGCGCAAGTATTTTTTGGCGCTGTGGACAGTTTAGCGAAAGGGACGACGACATACGTAAACCGCCGCGGTATCACAGGTCGTCATGCACGCATTGAATGGGCGCTCGGTTTAATGAATGACGGGAATACGATTTCAGAAAACGTGACGCGCCTCATTGGTGATGGGTCGCTTGGCGATACGAAGACGGTCGTTGTGGGTCGCGGTGAGCAAGTGCAAAACTTTACAACGAGCGTGATTCATTACGGCAAGCATACGGAAGGATACATTTTAAAACATGGCGTAGTCAAAGATGAAGCAACATCTATTTTTAACGGTATTGGCAAAATTGAGCATGGGGCATCGAAATCAAATGCAGAGCAAGAATCACGCGTGCTTATGTTAAGTCCGAAAGCGCGTGGCGACGCGAACCCAATTTTATTAATTGATGAAGATGATGTTACAGCAGGCCACGCTGCATCTGTCGGTCGTGTTGATCCGACGCAACTATATTATTTAATGAGCCGCGGCATTCCGAAAGTAGAAGCTGAGCGATTAATTATTCACGGCTTTTTAGCACCTGTCGTTAATGAAATTCCGATTGAGCGTGTGAAAAAACAATTAATTGAAGTGATCGAAAGGAAAGTTAAATGATGAACGTAAAAGAACTTCGTCAACTATTCCCGATTTTAGATCAACAAGTAAACGGCAAGCCGCTCGTTTATTTAGATAGCGCAGCGACTTCTCAAAAGCCGTTGCCTGTCATTGAAGCGATTGACAACTATTATCGGCAATACAATTCGAACGTTCATCGCGGCGTGCATACGCTCGGTACGAAGGCAACCGACGCATACGAAGGGGCTCGTGAAAAAGTGCGCCGCTTCATTGGTGCCGCTTCGACGGAAGAAATTATTTTTACGCGTGGGACGACAACGGCCATTAACTTAGTGGCGGCAAGTTACGGTCGCGCAAACGTGCGCGAAGGCGATGAAATCGTCATTACGTATATGGAGCACCATAGTAACATTATCCCCTGGCAACAAGTTGCTAAACAAACAGGGGCGACATTAAAATATATTCCGCTTCAGCCTGACGGAACGATTCGTTTAGAAGATGTAGAACAAACAGTCACGCCAAACACGAAAATTGTAGCTGTCATGCACGTATCCAACGTGCTCGGTACAATCAACCCAGTAAAAGAAATTGCACAAATTGCCCATAAGCACGGCGCTGTCATGGTCGTTGACGGAGCACAAAGCACGCCGCATATGAAAGTGAACGTACAGGAGCTCGATTGCGACTTTTATGCGTTTTCTGGGCATAAAATGTGCGGACCGACAGGCATTGGGGTGTTATACGGTAAAAAGCGCTTGCTTGAGCAAATGGAGCCTGTGGAATTCGGCGGGGAAATGATTGATTTTGTTGGGTTGTACGAGTCAACATGGAAAGAGCTTCCGTGGAAATTTGAGGGTGGTACACCAATTATCGCAGGAGCGATTGGCTTAGGAGCGGCGATTGATTTTCTTGAGCAAGTCGGGTTAGACCATATCGCTGAGCATGAACATCGTTTAGCGCAATATGCGCTTGAACAGCTTGCGACGATTGATGGATTGACGATTTACGGTCCGAAAGCGCGTGCAGGGCTTGTGACATTTAATATTGACGGTGTGCATCCGCACGATGTTGCGACCGTCTTAGATGCGGAAGGTATTGCTGTTCGTGCTGGTCACCATTGTGCGCAACCACTTATGAAGTGGCTAAACGTGACGGCAACTGCACGCGCAAGCTTTTATTTGTACAACACAGAAGAGGAAATTGATGCACTCGTTTCAGCATTAAAGAAAACGAAGGAGTATTTCAGCTATGTCTTTTAATAGCCATTTAGATACGTTGTATCGACAAGTCATTATGGATCATTATAAAAACCCGAGAAATCGTGGTGTGTTAGAAGGGGAACACGTCGATATCAACATGAACAACCCGACGTGTGGCGACCGTATTCATTTAACGTTAAAAGTAGAAGGCGGAAAAATTGTCGATGCGAAGTTTGAAGGAGAGGGCTGTTCTATTTCGATGTCCTCCGCATCGATGATGACGGAGGCGATTAAAGGAAAAACGATTGAAGAGGCGCTCAAGCTATCAACGATTTTTTCCGACATGATGCAAGGAAAAGATTATGATGATTCGATTGATTTAGGTGATATTGAAGCACTTCAAGGTGTATCGAAATTTCCAGCTCGCATTAAATGTGCAACGTTAGCGTGGAAAGCGATGGAAAAAGGATTGCATGAGCAACAAGGCTAGTCATAAAAAGGAGGCGAACGAGATGGCGAAAAAAATGCCAGAAATCGGTGAATATAAGTACGGTTTCGCCGATAAAGATGTATCTGTCTTCCGCGCTGAGCGTGGATTAACGCGCGAAATTGTAGAAGAAATTTCGCGAATGAAAAATGAACCAAAGTGGATGCTTGACTTTCGCTTGAAGGCGTTAGATATTTTTTACAGCATGCCGATGCCACAATGGGGTGGCGATTTATCAAGCTTAGATTTCGATGAAATTACGTATTACGTCAAACCTTCAGAAAAATCTGGGCGCTCATGGGATGAAGTACCAGAAGAAATTAAAGCGACGTTCGATAAGCTCGGTATTCCAGAAGCAGAACAAAAATATTTAGCAGGGGTATCGGCTCAATACGAATCAGAAGTTGTATACCACAACATGAAAGAAGACCTTGAGAAATTAGGTGTCATTTTTAAAGACACAGACTCGGCGCTAAAAGAAAACGAAGATTTGTTCCGCGAGCATTGGGCGAAAGTCGTTCCGCCGACGGATAATAAATTTGCGGCACTCAACTCAGCCGTTTGGTCGGGTGGTTCGTTCATTTACGTACCAAAAGGTGTAAAAGTTGATACGCCATTGCAAGCGTATTTCCGCATTAACTCTGAAAATATGGGACAGTTTGAACGGACGTTAATTATCGTCGACGAAGGGGCACACGTTCACTATGTTGAAGGCTGTACGGCGCCTGTCTATACGACAAACTCCCTTCATAGCGCCGTCGTTGAAATTATCGTGAAAAAAGGCGCGTATTGCCGTTATACGACGATTCAAAACTGGGCAAACAACGTCTTCAACCTCGTGACGAAACGTGCAGTTTGTGAAGAAAACGCGACGATGGAATGGATTGACGGAAATATCGGATCAAAGTTAACGATGAAATATCCAGCAGTTATTTTAAAAGGAGAAGGTGCGCGTGGTTTGACACTTTCGATTGCGATTGCTGGAAAAGGACAACATCAAGACGCAGGTGCAAAAATGATTCACTTAGCACCAAATACGTCATCAACGATCGTATCCAAATCGATTTCGAAACAAGGCGGAAAAGTCACATATCGCGGTATCGTTCATTTCGGACGGAAGGCGGACGGATCGCGTTCAAATATTGAGTGCGATACACTTATCATGGATAATCAATCAACATCTGATACAATTCCATATAACGAAATTTTAAACGACAACATTTCGCTTGAACATGAAGCGAAAGTGTCGAAAGTATCAGAAGAACAATTATTCTATCTGATGAGCCGCGGTATTTCCGAACAAGAAGCAACAGAAATGATCGTAATGGGCTTTATCGAGCCGTTTACAAGAGAATTGCCGATGGAATATGCGGTTGAAATGAACCGTCTCATTAAGTTTGAAATGGAAGGTAGTATTGGTTAATGAACAGCTGATGATCTGTGCTATGCAGGTCATCGGCTTTTTTTGTATGTTATGGTAAGATAAAATGTAGGTGATGAAGATGATTTATGTCGGATTAACAGGTTGGGGCGATCATGATAGTTTATATCCGTCTCGACTTGCGTCAAAAGATAAGCTACAAGCGTATGCCGCTTATTTTCCAACGGTTGAGGTTGATGCGTATTTTTATGCGATTCAACCGCGCCAGAACGTTGAAAAATGGATGGCGGAAACGCCTGCGTCATTCCAATTTGTCGTGAAAGCGTATCAAGGAATGACAGGGCATCAACGTGGTGACATTCCATATGCAAACAAAGACGAGATGTTTACTGCATTTTTACAATCGATTGAGCCATTTCAACAAGGAAATAAGCTTGCGATGGTGTTATTTCAATTTCCACCTTGGTTCGATTGTAAAAAAGAACATGTTTACTATTTGCGTTGGTGCCGGGAGCGAATGGGGAATGTTCCTGTGGCACTTGAATTTCGTCATCAATCTTGGTTTTCCCCTCCGTTTTACGAAAAGACGTTGCGTTTTATGGAAGAAGAGCGCTGGATCCATAGCATTTGCGATGAACCGCAAGCGGGGGAAGGATCGGTACCGACTGTTTTGCATCCAACAGATCCAAATAAAACGCTCATTCGTCTACACGGACGCAACGTAGCTGGTTGGAATAAACGAGATGACGAAAATTGGCGTGCCGTTCGTTATTTATATCGATACAACGAGCAAGAGTTGCAAGAATGGGTAAAACATATTCGTCTGTTACAAACGAAATGTGAACATATTTACGTGTTGTTTAACAACAATTCGGGCGGTGATGCCGCTCATAATGCAAAACAGCTCTTGCAGATGTTAAGTATTGAGTATACGGACTTAGCGCCACGGCAATTAGATTTGTTTTCATAATGGGGGATGAAAATGGAATACATACTTCTGTTAGTGATTGGTTTTTTAGCAGGAACGATCGGCAGTCTTGTCGGTTTAGGGGGAGGGGTCATTATCGTTCCCGCGCTTCTTTTTTTAAGCACCGCACATGTATTGCCAGCGATTTCACCACAAATGGCGGTTGGTACATCGCTTGTCGTCATTATTTTTAATGGATTGTCGTCAACTTTAACATATATGAAGCATAAAATGGTGGACTATAAAAGCGGCTTGTTTTTTTTCATCGGTAGTGGACCGGGGGCAATGCTTGGTGCATGGGTAAATCAACATGTGCATATGCAACATTTTTCGCTTTACTTTGGACTGTTTTTAATTGCTGTTTCATTTTTGCTTATGTTTCAATCGCGTTTTTCACCGCGTGCAACACGAACGTTTCCTATTATGCGCACATATGTCACGAACGAAGGAGAGGAAGTGACATACGGCTATAATCCGTTCATCGCTACGCTCATTGCGTTTATTGTTGGCTTTGTCGGCGGGTTTTTTGGCATTGGTGGCGGTTCGCTCATGGTGCCTGCGATGATGTTATTGTTTTTATTTCCTCCTCATGTGGCGGTAGCGACATCGATGTTTATCGTCTTTTTGTCATCCATTGTTAGCTCATCGACACATGTATGGATGGGAAATGTCGCATGGACGTTTGCATTTGCGCTCATTCCGGGCGTATGGGTCGGTGCAAAATGTGGCGCATGGCTTAATCGGAGACTAAAAGGAAAAACAGTTGTGACGCTATTGCGGATCGTACTCATTTTACTTGGGGTTCGTTTAATCGTGCAAGGACTTGGCTGGTAAAGGGAAAGGTGTGTTGCAAACATTGAAAGAGACGATACATATTTATCATACAAACGATGTGCATAGCCATTTTGAACGATGGCCGAAAATTGTTCGTTATTTTCAAAGCGAGAGAAGAAGGCATAAGAAAAATCACGAGCATATGGTTTTGCTTGATATAGGTGATTTTATTGATCGGTTTCATCCATTGACAGAAGCATCAGACGGAAGAGCAAATGTCATTCTTTTAAACGATGCAGCATACGATGCGGTCACAATTGGAAACAATGAAGGAATTACACTGAGTCATAAACAGCTCGATACGTTATATGCACATGCTAAATTCCCTGTGATTGTTGCGAACGTTTTTTATGAAAACGGAGAACGTCCACATTGGATGAAACCGCATGTCATCATGACGTTCGGGTGTGTTCGTGTGGCGTTCATTGGGGTGACCGTTCCGTTTCAGACGTTTTATGAGCTACTTGGATGGCGTGTTGCGGATCCATTTGAGACGGTCGCTCAGCTTGTGGAAGAGCTTTCGGAAAAAGTGGATGCGATCGTTTTATTATCTCACTTAGGCGTAAATGATGACGAAAAAATGGCAGAAATGTTCCCACAATTGACAGCGATTTTAGGTGGTCATACCCATCATGTATTTGAGCAAGGAAAATGGGTGAATGAAACGTTGCTCTGTGGAGCGGGGAAATTCGGTCATTATGTTGGGCATGTCACGTTGACGATCGATCAAAAAAGTCGAAAAGTAGATATGAAGGCGCATGTACAACATACGGAAGCGTTAGAATATGAATGCGAAGAAACAAAACAAAAATTAAATGATATGATTGCACAATCTGCTCGTGCGTTGGCTCAGCCGATTGTACAATTGCCAGAGACGCTACATATTGATTGGTTTGCCCCGTCTCCATTGGCAACCATTCTTGCGCAAGCGTTAAATGAATGGTGTGAAGGTGATGTAGCGATGGTGAATGCCGGGGTGCTACTGTCTTCTCTCGAAAAAGGTGTTGTGACGAAAGGAGACATTCACCGCATTTGTCCACATCCGATTAATCCATGCAAAGTATATTTGCGAGGGAGCGAGTTAAAAGAAGTCATTTTACAAGCGGAAACTGAACAAATGAAACAGTTACGTCTGAAAGGATTTGGATTTCGTGGAGAAGTAATGGGACAAATGGTGTATGACCGCATTACTGTTGAAAAAGAACAACTGATAGATGGTCAAGCACACGTGCGCCGCATTTTGATTCATCATCAGCCAATTGAAGAACAAAAAACGTATGCGGTGGCGACAATTGATATGTTTACGTTCGGACATTTATATCCAGAAATATATCGAGCGAAAAAACAATATTATATGCCAGAAATGTTGCGTGATGTGCTTGCGTGGAAGCTAAAAAACATGTATCAATCGTAGGCACCCTTCGTTCCTTTATTCATACATTGAATAAAGGAAAGGAGCGTGAACATATGATTGAGGTAAAACCGTTATGGATTAACGGAGAACCATTTACAGCGATTTCTGTTCAGTTGCCTAAAACAACGTTATTAGCTGTTGCAAATGATAAAGGATACATTATGTGCGGGGCGTTAGATGTAGCGCTGTTAAACGAAAAATTGCGTGATCGCGGTATTATCGCAGGAAGAGCAGTAGGAGTGCGAACAATTGACCAACTGTTAGAAGCACCGCTTGAGTCTGTCACTTTTGCGGCTGAACAATTGGGGATCTCACGTGGAATGAAAGGAAAAGACGCTTTGCTTCTCATGAAATAAAATAATAATCCCCTGCTTGATCGCATACATATAGCGTGAGAGGGGGGATTTTTGTTGTATCAGCAACTACGCAAAAGAAGAAAACCGCTACCCGTCCGCTATATATTTTTAATAACGTTCGTTTTTTTTATTATTTCGACTGTTGCGAGCCTTTGGTTTATTAATAGAGGAATTGAGCCGACTTTAATGGCAATTGCGGAAAAAGAAACACGTCGTTTAGCAAATTTAGTGATTAATAATGCGATTAATCAACAAATCGCTGAGGACGATTTCAACGTCGAAAACTTTATTAAAATTGAAAAAGATGGGCAAGGAAAAATTTCGGCTATTGACTTTAATGCAACAGTAGTCAATCGTGTGTTAGCCAAAACGACCAACCGAGTACAACTAAATTTAAAAGCAGCATCAGAAGGAAAGCTGTCGGCTCTTGAGTTTCCAGACGTTCAAATCGAAACAGAAAAAGAACAAGGAATCATTTATTATATCCCGCTCGGACAAGCAACAAATAACGTATTATTAGGAAATTTAGGACCACGTATCCCGGTTCGTTTTTATGTTATTGGGGATGTTCATTCAGATGTAAATACAAATATCCGTCCGTTCAGCATAAATAGTGCTTTAATAGAAATAGCAATTCATATCGAAGTAAATGTGCAAATTATTATTCCATTCGCAACAAAAACAGCAACGATTCAAAATGATATCCCTGTGGCTATCCAAATTATTCAAGGCGAAGTTCCACAGTTTTATAATCAAGGTGGAGATGGGAATACGTCCATTGAACTTCCTGTTAAATAATAAAAATTCTTAAAATTTTATTTTTTGAAATATTATTTTGACAAAAGGCTTGTCCGTTGATATACTTAAAATTAAAATGAAACAAAAAAGTCTGAAAAATTAAAATAATCGAACAAGGAGGTACTCATATTTTTTCTACGTGACCATATAAAAAAGTTCGGAAAGACTAAGGAGGTAATCTTACTATGGAAAATCGTCAACAATGGGGCACGCGTGCTGGTTTTATTTTAGCAGCAGCTGGCTCGGCAATTGGATTAGGGAACATTTGGAGGTTTCCGGCTGTCGCGTATGAAAATGGTGGAGGAGCGTTCTTCTTCCCGTACTTATTCGCTTTATTAACGGCAGGCATTCCAATTCTTATATTGGAATTTACGCTCGGGCATAAGTATCGAGGGTCAGCGCCATTAACGTTTGCTCGCTTAAGCAAAGGGACGGAATGGATCGGTTGGTGGCAAGTACTTATTTCATTCGTTATTTCAACGTATTATTCCGTTGTTATTGCTTGGGCGATGTCTTACACGTATTTCGCTTTTACATCGAAGTGGGGAGAAGATACAGGAGGCTTCTTATTCGGTGAGTATTTAAAATTAGCAGAAACGCCAGGTACATTCGGCGGCATAGTTCCAGCTGTTCTTATTCCGCTTGTTCTCGTGTGGGTCATTAACTTAGCTGTTTTATATAAAGGGGTTCGTAAAGGAATTGAGTTAGCGAATAAAATTTTCTTGCCAACGCTCGTTGTTTTATTCTTTATTATCGTCGTTCGCGCGGTCACGCTAGAAGGTGCAGTTGAAGGATTGAACGCATTTTTTAAGCCAAATTGGGATCAAATTATGAACGGAAAAGTATGGGTTGCTGCATACAGTCAAATTTTCTTTAGCTTGTCGATTGCATTTGCTATTATGATTACGTATTCAAGTTATTTACCAAAAAAATCAGATATTACAAACAACGCCTTTATTACAGGATTTGCAAACTCAGGATTTGAACTGTTAGCCGGTATTGGCGTATTTGGCGTACTCGGTTTTTTAGCTCACCAACAGGGTGTAGCAGTAAGCGAAGTCGTTAAAGGGGGAGTCGGGTTAGCGTTTGTTGTCTTCCCGCAAATTATTAACCAATTTCCAGCGTTTAATGAATTTTTCGGCGTGTTATTTTTCCTTTCGCTAACGTTAGCTGGTTTGTCATCTCTCATTTCCATTTCGGAAACATATGTAGCGGCATTTCAAGAAAAGTTTGGTATTTCTCGCGCGAAAGCCGTTCTTGGTGGCGGCGGATTAGCGGCGTTAATCGCGCTCGTGTTTGCAACAAACGGTGGATTATATTTCTTAGATGTGGTCGACTATTTTATTAATAACTTCGGTGTTGCGCTTGTCGGTCTAATTGAAGTGATTGTTATCGCATGGGTGTTAAAACAACTCAATGCGCTTCAAACACATGCAAACAGTGTATCAGATATTATGGTAGGTGCGTGGTGGAAAGTTTCGCTCTCTGTTATTACACCAATCGTGTTAGGTTATATGATGTTTGATAACATTAAAACGAACGTGAAAGAAAATTATGGTGGGTACGATACACTATTTGTTGTGAAGTATGGTTGGACGATTGCGGCACTCGTTATCGTTCTCGGTTTTGTCCTTTCAGTAAAACGTTGGAGAGATGGTGTATTGTCCGTTCCAACGGATAAGGAGGTTTCGAGCTGATGGAAACAAGTGCATTGATTATGATGCTTGTTGGCATGGTTATTATTTGGGGAGGTTTTGCAGCGAGCGTCGCTCATGCAGTGAAGAAAAGCCGTCAATCATAAAAAAGATGAGGGGAAATCCTCATCTTTTTTTCATGCGTTCTTGTCGCTCCCATTGTTTTAAGTAAGGATAAGGATCAAACGACCATTCTGTATAGCCATTATCTTTATACATCCCATAATGAAGATGAGGTGGAAACTTACCTGACGTTCCAGGTGGACCGTATCCCGAGCTGCCAACCGACCCGATTAACATACCAGGCTCTACAATCGTTCCTTCCTCTAAACCGTTAGCGAATCCGTTTAAGTGTGCAAAGTAATGATACGTATTGTTTATATCGCGAATACCGATGCGCCAACCACCGTATTTGTTCCAACCTTTTAATTCAACGATGCCATAACATGTAGAACGAACCGGCGTGCCATAGTGAGCAAAAATGTCTGTTCCCTCATGAATACGTCGGCCACCCCAGCCACGTGCATCCCCCCATGTACTCCGATAGCTATATTCAAATCGTCTTGGAATTGGGAAGGCATATTGATCGAGTTGTATTGTCCCAAAATGTTTATATAGCTTCACTTTTCCTAAAATGATATCGACGGTTTTGCTTCGCTCATAATAATCCCATAGCGCCATTTTAATATGTGTATGATCTGTGCCGTACGATCGTAAAAAGCGAGCGAATGCAAATAATACGTCTTCATCGTTTGTCCGATCAGCGATACCGTCTCCATTTCCATCTATCCCTATGCCACCGAATTGGCTAATGGTAAACGGGTTTTGATCTTCTTGATTTTTGTTGAGCGGACCCGCCCAGCGTTCCGGGGGAATATAAATGCTAATGACTCCTGTTGGTTTCGGTAGATCTCTACGTGCTTGGCGAACACTTCGTTCATATTGATCAACAGCGGCGAAATAGTACCATGGGATGAAAGAAATCGCTTCGGCCTTTTTATAAAGTTCCATTCGTTTCTCGGACAAATCATTTGGTGCAGCAGCGAATGATTGTAGCGGCATGAAAAGAAGAAAGATGATGCACCATAATGTTTTCACGCGTTCTTGCTCCTTTCTCCGATGTTCATATCATTAGTTTGGGGTAATCGACTGTTTTCATAAATAAAAAATGTTGGAAAAACAAACTGTTTTGTATTGTAAGGCAATAACTCGTATAATGGGTAATGTACATTAACGAGTGGAGCGTGAAAAACATGTCAACAAAAGAACAGCACCTTCGCAAACCAGAATGGTTAAAAATAAAGTTAAATACGAACGAACATTATACAGGCTTAAAAAAAATGATGCGTGAAAAACAATTGCATACTGTATGTGAAGAAGCCCGTTGTCCAAATATTCATGAATGTTGGGCGGTTCGTCGAACGGCAACGTTTATGATTTTGGGTGATGTATGTACGCGCGCTTGTCGCTTTTGTGCCGTTAAAACAGGTTTGCCAACGGAACTAGATTGGCAAGAGCCAGAGCGTGTGGCTGAATCCGTTCGTTTAATGAATTTAAAACATGTTGTCGTTACCGCAGTAGCTCGCGATGATTTAAAAGATGGTGGGGCAGCTGTATTTGCGGAGACAGTTCGCGCCATTCGTCGTAAAAATCCATTGACGACGATCGAAGTATTGCCGTCTGATATGGGTGGCGTGTATGAAAACTTAAAAACGTTAATGGATGCGCGTCCAGATATTTTGAACCATAATATTGAGACGGTTCGTCGCCTCACTCCACGTGTTCGTGCACGCGCCACGTATGAACGTTCACTCGAATTTTTACGCCGTGCAAAAGAAATGCAACCAGACATTCCAACGAAATCTAGCTTAATGGTTGGTCTTGGAGAAACGAAGGAAGAAATTTTGGAGGCGATGGATGATTTGCGGGCGGTCGGTGTGAATATTTTAACGATTGGACAATATTTACAACCAACGAAAAAACATTTGAAAGTGGAGAAATATTATCATCCGCATGAGTTTATGGAATTAAAAGAGATTGCACTAGCGAAAGGATTTAGCCATTGTGAGTCTGGTCCGCTCGTTCGCTCTTCTTATCATGCAGATGAACAAGTACAATCAGCAAAGGCGGCGGAGTGAATGATGAAGGATGTCCCACTTCATTTGAGCGGGACATCCTTTTTTCTTATTGCATCATATTCATTTCTTCGCGTTGCACGCCGTTTTCGTTTTCGCCACTACTTATTTTTTTACCTTGAGGCGATTTAAGCATTTCGTTAATTGTCTGTTGTAAAACTTGATCAACATTTTGACTGTTTGCATCTAAACGGCCAAAGCGTTCAATATCTTGAAACATGCGCGGATTATCCGAAACATACACGTGATAATAGCGCGGCACGACAGAAATGGCTGTTTTTTTCACTTGATCGGCCGTTTCGAATCGGTTTGTACTGTCTGTTTTGTAAACGACGAACACTGTATCGTCTGTGACGAGCGTTCCAACGTCATAAACGTTCGGAAGCTGTGTACATAATTTGCTAATTAAGTCCGCAACGTTTTCACGGTTTAATACTGGAATGGTCGCATATTGTGTCGTGTCCCCTGGAATAGGACTTTTTTGATGACGGACGTAACCGAAATTAGTTAACCGTGAATCCATCCCATTTTTTACGCCATGTTCGTTATATAAATCGTTTCGTGAACGGACGTTAATGGTGGTTCCGCTTTTTTCATACAAAGATGTGGATTCATTCATTTGAGCACAGCCAGATAATAAAACGATAGTGCTAATCCCTGTCCATAACCATGTATTACGCAAAGTAACTCCCCCCTTCTTTTTTATTATTCGTTTTATGGAAAGGATCATAATGGTGATTGCCTGGGAGAAAGACATGTTTTATGATAGAAATGGGAAGAAGAGGTGAGAACTATGATTTGCGTTCATAATACGTGTTACGAACTCGTGGAAAATGTGCGTAACGGGTTCAATGAAGAAGCGTTTCGTGCTCGCTACACAGACATTTTAAATAAATATGACTACATTGTCGGTGATTGGGGATATAACCAACTTCGTTTGCGAGGCTTTTTTGATGACCATAATCAGAAGGCGACATATGATACGAAAATAAGTACGTTATCGGAATATTTGTTTGAATATTGTAATTTTGGATGTGCATATTTTGTGTTGCGGAAAGTGAAAAAATAGGTCAGAACACCTGACCTATTTTTTATGAATATGGTTGTTGTCCGTTCTCGTCTGGATCGTCATGAACGGGATGTGCCCCTGGATCTTGGCGTGGAATATTTTGATGGAGCGATTTGTACTCATAATTAAAAGCACTATAATGTCGCTGTCCTTCTTGCCACGGGGTACTTTTATTTTGTACCGGCTCATGTTCACCACGCGGCGCACCATATGGACCTTCAGGCAACGTCTCTGGAACGAGAAAATTTTTTCTTGCTTCTACCGTTGAAAAATCATGATATGTTTCATCGGTCATATGAACGCTTCCTTTCGTTTTTTACATAGCGTATCCTTTAACCGACGATTTCATGTAAAAAGTTCCGTAATTCGTTTGCTTCCTCTTCATTGATATTGTATGCATGTTCAATATATCCTGGTTCTTGTAAGTCGTCTGAACCGATAATGGCAAACCGGTTACTTTGTAAATCAAGGACAAGCACTTTCCCATAAAAACGGTCTGTTTGGACGATCGCTAAATCAAACCGTTCATTTTTTCCAACGAAGCTAACAAAACGTGTTTTCGTATCGACTGTGTCATCATATAAAAAGAAACGCTCCATATTCAAACCTCCGTATGTTTTTGTTTGCTTCTTCATCTTAACAAATTTCTGATAGATGTGTAAAAGAAAGCGCTATGATACAATAAAATAAAACACTGAGGGGAAGATGGATGATGTATTTTGTTGATCGTCAAAAAATCGAAAAAACATTGCAATATATGGAGCAAATCGTTCATTATGTGGAACAACCGTTTCATACACCGATCGAGAAACTCGCGCTTGAGCGCATTGCACATGTCATTATTGAATCTATTATTGATGTAGGAAACGCAATGATTGATGGTTTTATTATGCGTGATCCAGGGAGTTATGAGGACATTATTGATATTTTAGTCGATGAACGTGTCCTTTCAGCTGAAGATGGAGAAGCGCTAAAACAAATCATTCATTTCCGTAAAAAGCTTGTTCAACAATACATCGCTGTGCCGCATGACGAATTGTTGGAAGTGTTGCAACGTCATAAGCATGTTCTTCATTCTTTTCCGCATGCTATTCGCACATACTTACATAATGAACTAGGTCCAGTGTCTGCCTTTTTAAACGAAAATGTTTAAAAATTGTGTGTATAGGGAAAATCGTATAAAATGGAAGAGGGTGAAAATTGATGCGAAAAAAAACCTCTTCTACAAAAGAGCAAATTTTAAAAATGTTAAAAGTGCAGAAACGGTTGACTGTCGGTGAAATGGCGGAACAATTGCAAATTACAGAAATGGCTGTCCGCCGTCATTTAAGTGCATTAGAGCGTGAAGAATTGATTGAATCGACGCTTGTTCGTCAGCCGATGGGAAGGCCGACGAACGTATATCAGTTGAGCGCAAAAGGACATCAGCGGTTCCCGCGTCATTATCAACAAACGATGCTTGATTTTTTAGCTGATTTAGAACAGATGGGCGGGAAACAAATTGTAGCAGATTTGTTTCAAAATCGACAAGAGCGAATGAGAAGACTATACGAACAACAATTTGGTGATAAATCGTTTGATGAAAAAATAAAAGAACTTGTGGCGGTACAAAATGAGCACGGATATATGTCAGAGTTGTTACAGTACGATGACGGTTCATTCGAGTTAGTGGAACATAACTGTCCGATTGCAGAGGTTGCCCAAGCGTATCCGATTGCTTGTGAGTGCGAACGAAAGTTGTTTGAGACGCTTATTCACGAGGCGGACATTGTGCCAAAAACATGTTTAGCTGATGGGGATGATGCGTGTCGTTACCATATTAAGCGAAAAAAATGAACAATCGTTGACAGTTGCTGCTCTCTTTTTGACAAAAATAGTTGTTTTGCGTTAAAGTTTGAACGTGCAAGTTGTCAAAAGGAGTGGCAAAAGTGAAAACGTATAAAGGATATTTAATTGATTTAGATGGTACGATGTATCGTGGGACCGAACGAATTGAAGAGGCGTGTGCGTTTGTGCATCGTCTTCATGAAAAGGGTATTCCGTATTTGTTTGTCACGAATAATTCTTCACGCACGCCAGAACAAGTAGCTGAAAAGCTACGGAATTTTGGCATCCCTGCAACGAAAGAGCAAGTATTTACAACAAGTCAAGCAACGGCCAATTACATTTATGAAAAGAAGCCGAATGCTTCTGTGTATGTGATTGGAGAAGATGGCATTCGTCGAGCGCTTGAAGAAAAAGGGTTTACATTTGCGAATGAAGATGCAGAAGTTGTTGTAATGGGCATTGATCGCAGCATTAATTATGAAAAATTAGCGATCGCTTGCTTAGCTGTTCGCAACGGAGCGATGTTTATTTCGACAAATGGAGACATCGCGATTCCGACAGAGCGTGGACTGTTACCAGGAAACGGTTCACTTACATCTGTTGTCGCTGTATCTACACAGACGAAACCCATTTTTATTGGTAAGCCAGAAAAAATTATTATGGAACAAGCGCTTGAAGTGCTCGGTGTGCCGAAAGAAGAAACGTTAATGATCGGGGATAACTACGATACAGATATTATGGCGGGAATGAATGCCGGAATAGATACACTTCTCGTTCATACAGGCGTGACGACGAAAGAAATGTTACAAACGTATGACCGACAACCGACGTATGTCATCGATTCGCTACAAGAATGGATGGAACGTATATAGAAAAGGCTAACCCTAGAACGCAAATGCGTCTCGGGGTTAGCCTTGTTTTTTTGTTATAAAATATGCAGCTTTATATCGATTAGCGGTGAAGGGGAAACAATCATTTATTCAATATGGGCCGCGCGATGCGCTAAGCGACTCGAAGCGGCAGCGGCAATTGCTCCGACAATATCATCTAAAAACGTATGACATTTGCCAGACGATTTATCATTCAATTGTTGTAAAATACCTGGCTTTTGTTTATCGATGTAACCGTAATTTGTAAAACCAATGGAACCATATACGTTAACGATGGATAAAGCTAAAATTTCATCGACTCCATACAGTCCTTCGTCTTTTTCGATAAACGATTGAAGAGGCTCTTCCAACAATCCTTTTTCCGCTAAAATATCGAGCTGAATGCCGGTAAATAGCGCATTTTGCACTTCGCGTTTTGCAATGACTCGATTGACGTTATGAATACATTCGTCCATTTGTAAGTCAGGATGATATTTAGATTGTAAATAATAAACGAGTTCCGCAATATGTTCAATTGTTACTCCGCGATCTGCGAGCCATTGTCGTGCGATTTGCTCCATTTTTCCTATTTTCTTTTCCTCCATCCAACTTCACCTATTTCATTTTTTATTTTTTACAATGTATGTGCTTTTTTATGAAACGTGCGTTTATTTCCTCTCTCATATGAAGTTTATACGTATTTTTTAAACATATACATGAAAGAGGGAGGGATGTGCATGGATTATTATTTTCGTGTCGATCATATGGAAACAAAAAATGATCGTTTTCTTGTTCGAAGTGGAAATGACATATATGTTGCGATACCGACGGATGAGAGAGAAAGCGACATACAGCAGTTATACTACATGGGGATGTATATGCGAACGCAAGGTGACGAAACGATTGCGACGTTGCTTCCGACGAAGACAGGTCGATTTGTTGGAAAGTTACAAGGGATGCAAGTCAGTGTGTGGAAAATGGAAAAGAGAAATGAAACAGACGATTTAGCACAACAGCTTGCATTATTTCATCAGCGCGGGCGCACATATCCGTATGATGTTTCCACAAGAAACCGATTCGGGCAATGGGGCGAGCTGTGGGGACAACGTATTGATCAATTAGAACAGTTTTGGCAATTGCAAGTGAGATCGTCTGAAAAAAGTGAAATGGACGAATTGTTTATTGAGACATTTCCGTATTACTTAGGTTTAGCCGAAAATGCGATTCAGTATGTCGTAGATACGCAATTAGACGAAGTTCCAATGCGTAGCGATATGCGAACCATTTGTCATGAACAATTTGCGCCTGAAGCATGGGAGATGGGGAAAATACCGACGGATTGGGTGTGTGATCATGCAGGTCGCGATATAGCAGAATGGATACGAACGCAATGGCTTATCAAACAAGTAGATGAAACGATTACGCATTTTTTACGGACGTATGAACGGGTGCAAACACTTAGTCGTTTTGCTTGGCGGATGATTTATGCCCGCTTACTATTCCCGCTTCATTATTTTCAAGCAATTGAAAACTATTACGGAGCAGAAGGAGACATAAGACAAGGCTATGAACAACAATTGAGACAAGTGTTTGAAGAGAGTGATATGTATGAACAAAAACTTCGCCATTTTCATGATATGACTACTGTTTCCATTCCTCGTCTTGACTGGTTATAAATGTGCTACAATAAAACGGAGGACAATGTGCGAAAGGGGTTAAAAAGATGGGAAGACCGTATGTGTTTATTACAAGAAAATTACCGGACGATATTGTTGCTCCGTTATACGACAAATATGATGTAAACATGTGGCCACACGAGCATCTTGTTGTTCCGCGCGACATATTGCTTCAAGAAGCAAATCGGTCGGAAGCGCTGATTACGATGCTATCTGATCGCATTGATGAGGAGCTATTAAAAAACAGCCCTAATCTACGCGTTGTTGCGAACGTAGCAGTCGGTTACGACAATATTGATGTAAAAGCAGCGACAAAACGCGGGATTATTGTTTGTAACACGCCCGATGTGTTGACAGAAACGACGTCGGATTTAACATTCGCTTTGTTGTTAGCAACAGCAAGGAGGTTAGTTGAAGCAACAGAGTTTATAAAAAGAGGAGAATGGAAAAGTTGGAGCCCGCTGTTACTTGCCGGGACAGATGTTCACCATAAAACGATTGGAATTGTCGGTATGGGGAAAATCGGGCAAGCTGTTGCGCATCGAGCGAAAGGGTTTCATATGCGCGTGTTATACTATAATCGTTCACGAAATATTGAAGCGGAACAAACGCTTGGTGCAACGTATTGTTCGTTTGACGAGTTGCTTGAGCAAGCGGATTTTGTTGTCTGTTTAACTCCTTTAACGAACGAAACGTATCAATTGTTTAATCGTGAAGCATTTATGAAAATGAAGCGGTCGGCCATTTTTATTAACGCAGGTCGTGGAGCGGTTGTTGATGAAAAAGCGCTGTATGATGCATTAATTGACGGACAAATTGCTGGTGCAGGATTAGATGTATTTGTAGAAGAACCGATTCAGTCGGATCACCCACTTTTACAATTGCCTAACGTTGTTGCACTACCACATATCGGAAGTGCAACGAAGGAGACGAGATATGCAATGATGCAACTATGTTGTCGCAATGTGATAGCTGTCTTAGAAGGGAGAGAACCTTATACTCCTGTGTAGAGCCAAAGGGCTCTTTTTTTATTTTTTAGAAAATTTTTAAACATAAAGCGTTTTCATATGGTACGATAATGAAAATAAGGATTGTAAAAGAAATAGAGATCCTCTATAATGTCTACTATATAAAAACAAATGTTCATTACAGAAAAACAAGAGGTGGGGAAGATGGTAAAAAGCGTATCAGTTGGATTGTTAGGATTAGGAACGGTTGGTAGTGGGGTAGTTAAAATTATTAAAAATCATCAAGATAAATTGATGCACCAAATTGGTTGCCCTGTTGAAATAAAAAAAGTTGCGGTGCGTGATCGCGATAAAAAAAGAGATGTCGTTTTGTCAGAGGCAGTATTAACAACACATGTAGAAGAAGTGATTAACGACCCGGACATTGATGTTGTCATTGAAGTCATGGGAGGCATTGAAGAAACGCGCCAATATATATTACAAGCATTAAAAAATGGAAAGCATGTCGTTACAGCGAATAAAGATTTAATGGCATTATACGGTACAGAGTTGCTCTCCGTTGCGTCTGAGTACGGTTGTGACTTATTTTATGAAGCAAGTGTAGCAGGAGGCATTCCAATTTTACGCAGCCTTGTGGACGGATTAGCTTCTGACCGCATTACGAAAATGATGGGGATTGTCAACGGAACGACAAATTACATTTTAACAAAAATGAGCAAATTTAATCGGCCGTATGAAGAAGTATTAGCGGAGGCGCAAGCGCTTGGTTATGCGGAAGCTGATCCGACGTCAGATGTGGAAGGATTAGATGCAGCACGGAAAATGGCAATTTTAGCTCGACTTGGCTTTTCGATGAATATTGATTTACAAGATGTATACGTAAAAGGGATTACTGGGATTACGGAAGAAGATTTAAACTATAGCAAACGGCTCGGTTACACGATGAAATTAATCGGTATTGCCCATCGAGATGGAGAGAAAGTTGAAGTGAGTGTACAACCAACGTTGCTACCGGAAACGCATCCACTTGCGTCTGTAAACGATGAATATAATGCAGTTTACGTTTATGGAGAAGCGGTCGGAGAGACGATGTTTTACGGTCCGGGGGCAGGAAGTTTGCCGACAGCAACGTCTGTTGTGTCCGATTTAGTTGCCGTCATGAAAAATATGCGTCTTGGGGTGAATGGAAGAAGTGCAGTTACTCCGCAATACGATAAGCAGTTAAAAGACGATAGCGAAATATACTCGAAATATTTTTTACGCATTCATGTGAAAGATCAAGTGGGAGCGTTTGCGAAAATTACATCGCTCTTTTCAGAACGTGGAGTAAGTTTCGAGAAAATTTTACAACTTCCTTTAAAACAAAAAGATTTAGCTGAAATTGTACTCGTTACACATCAAGCGTCCTTAAAAGATTATCGTGATGTATTGCAGCAATTGCGTGATTTAGAAGTTGTCGAAGAAATGAAAAGCTCGTATCGCGTAGAAGGGGAAGGTGCATTGTAATGTGGAAAGGGTTGTTACATCATTATCGTGACTATTTGCCAGTGAACGATCAAACGCCGCTGTTATCGTTAAATGAAGGAAATACGCCACTCATTCCGCTTATTCATTTGTCTGAAAAACTCGGCATCGAGTTATATGTTAAAACAGAGGGGGCAAACCCAACAGGATCATTTAAAGATCGCGGAATGGTGATGGCTGTCGCTAAGGCAAAGGAAGAAGGAAGCGATACGATCATTTGTGCTTCGACAGGTAACACGTCCGCTGCGGCTGCGGCGTATGCTGCGAGGGCGAATATGCGTTGCATCATCGTCATTCCTGATGGAAAAATTGCGCTTGGGAAGTTGGCACAAGCGGTTATGTATGGAGCGGAAATTGTTGCGATTCAAGGGAATTTCGATCATGCGCTAAAAATGGTGCGCCGTTTGAGCGAGCTGGCTCCGGTCACGCTTGTTAATTCGGTCAATCCGTATCGCATCGAAGGGCAAAAAACCGCAGCGTTTGAAATTTGCGAACAACTCGGGCAGGCGCCAGATATTCTTGCCATACCAGTTGGAAATGCAGGAAATATTACAGCGTATTGGAAAGGGTTTAAGGAATTTCATGAGAAGCATGGCACAAAATTACCGGAAATGCGCGGATTTGAAGCGGAAGGGGCGGCAGCGATTGTACGTAATAAAGTGATCGAAAATCCTGAAACGATTGCAACAGCAATTCGAATTGGTAACCCAGCGAGTTGGGAATATGCTGTTCAAGCTGCGAATGAATCAGGTGGAAAAATTGATGAAGTAACAGACGAACAAATTTTAAATGCGTATCGTCTACTTGCACGCGAAGAAGGAATATTTGCAGAACCTGCTTCGTGCGCATCCATTGCAGGTGTAATGAAGCAAGTAGAAAGTGGGGAAATTGCAAAAGGAAGCTGTGTTGTTGCCGTTCTTACAGGAAATGGGTTGAAAGATCCGAATGTAGCGATGGAAGCGATGAAAGTTCAACCGATCGTCTTGCCGAATGATGAGGAAGCGGTGTTTGCGCATATTCAAGGAGCTGTTCTTCAATGAATGATGGGGAGATGTTAAAAATTGTCGTTCCAGGAAGCACAGCCAACCTCGGTCCTGGCTTTGACTCGATCGGATTAGCGGTATCGTTACATTTAACATTGGAAGTCGTGCGTGCAGAATCGTGGGAATTTATCCCAAAAACAGATGAAGTAAAAAGCATTCCAACCGATGAAAGTAATTTAATTTATCAAGTAGCAAGTAAATTAGCAAGCGAGTATGGTGTAACGTTGCCGCCTTGTCACGTATTTGTCTCAAGCAATATTCCGTTTACTCGTGGGCTTGGTAGCAGTGCTGCAGCCATTGTGGCTGCTATTGAGTTGGCGAATGAGTTAGGATGTCTTTGTTTGTCGCAAGAAGAGAAAATGCGGGCAGCGAGCGTATACGAAGGGCATCCTGATAATGTTGGCGCCTCTTTGTATGGGGGGCTAGTGATCGGTAGTCATTTAAATGAACGCACACATGTTGTGAACATCCCACATATACCGATTGATTTAATAGCTGTCATTCCAACATATGAACTGGAAACGAAAAAATCTCGTACCGTTCTTCCGAGCGCATTTACGCGTGCGCAGGCGGTAGAAGCAAGCGCAATTAGTAATGTTCTTGTAGCTGCATTGCTTACACACAACTGGTCGCTTGTTGGTGAAATGATGGATGCCGATGTATTTCATCAACCATATCGGGAAAGTCTCGTGCCTGAATTGCAACATGTTCGTACGGTGGCGAAACGAAATGGTGCCTTTGGTGTTGCATTAAGCGGTGCTGGTCCGACGGTGCTATGTTTTGCGGAACGAGGGCAAGGAGAGAAAGTATATCATGCGTTGAAAGTGGCGTTTCCGTATAGCGATGTTCGGATGTTGTCAGTAGAGGAGACAGGTAGCTGTGTATATAAAATGGCGTTAGAGAAATGAAAAGGGTGCCCAATCATTTTTTGGACACCCTTTTTGCTGTTAGAACACTTGTTCAACTTCAACAACGCCAGGAACTTCTTCAAGCAATGCGCGCTCGATTCCGGCTTTTAACGTAATCGTTGAGCTTGGGCAGCTACCGCATGCGCCGAGAAGGCGAAGTTTAACAACTCCATCCTCCACATCAACTAACTCGCAATCTCCGCCGTCGCGAAGTAAAAATGGGCGAAGTTTATCTAATACTTCTTGCACTTGTTGTTTAATATCTTGATCTGCCATTTCCATCGACTCCTTTCACTAATTTTATTATAATCATCATGATGAAAAAAATCTATTCACGTTACTTAACTTTTTTCCAGGGGAGAGGATGAATGATGATCGAAATATGTGTGTATGGAGCGGATATGATTTGTGCTTCTTGTGTCGGTGCTCCGTCATCAAAAGATACGTATGAATGGCTTCAAGCTGCTGTTTCGCGAAAATATCCGAACCATTCATTTCAGTTTGTGTATGTTGATATTTTTTCACCACCAGAAGATGATGAAAAGCGTCAGTTTGCGCAAAAGATCATCGATGAAGATTTATTTTATCCTGTCGTTGTCATTAATGGTGAGATTGTTGACGAAGGAAATCCGAAATTAAAAAACATTTATGAAGCGATTGAAAAAAGGGCGAAGTAACTCGCCCTCATTCATTTTACAAAACACAAATCAGTAATTTGTGCTTCATGTTCAATGGAACGTTTGGAAAGCATATCTAACATACGCTCTTGTCTTTTCTGAATTTATACGAAAAATGTAGGAAATTAATATCCATTATGGTATTTGTACATCCATAAAACACCTGATTTTAGAAGGCGTGGGACGCGACCGGTTAGTGGACGATCAGCAACGAGACCAAATCCATGCTTTTTGCCTAATGATCCTAAAACGCCTTTTAATTTAATTGGTGGAAATTCGCTTGGTGGTTCTTCACCTTTCCACCGCTTTTGCAACACTTGGGCGATTTGTTCTGCCTGACCTTCAGCAAGTTGAGCGCTCGGAGCATGCGGTAAGCTTGCACAGTCCCCAACGACGTATACATTTTCTATATTCGGTATGTGATGTCTAGGTGTTAACACAACACGTCCTTGATTGTCTTTTTCAACATTCAGTTCGCGAACGACGCGATTCGGTTGAATGCCGGCAGTCCACACAATCGCATCACAGTGGATAGCTTCATCGTGGTTATACAACGTATGTTCTTCGACTTTTGTAATATTGGATTGGCGAATAAGCTCAACACCATGTGAATGAAACCATTGTTCTACATAATGACTTAGCCGTTCAGGGAACATAGACAAAATACGTGTGCCGCGATCAAACAGTTTCACGTGTAAATCTGGACGACTCTCTACTAGCTCGCTTGCCAACTCCACACCGCTTAATCCAGCTCCAACGACGCCGACAATGCTATGCGGTGGGAGATTGCTTAGCTTTTGGTACGTTTCTCTTGCTTTGTCGATAGTTTGAATGCTATAAGTAAAAATGTCTGCACCGGGGACACCGTGATATTTGTCTTCACAACCTAATCCGATGACTAAGTCATCGTACGGAATACACGTCCCATCTTGAAGGTGAACGACTTCGTGATGAAGATCAATTTTTTGGACCTCACCGAACACATAAGAGAGGCGAGGATGTTCTGGGAACGGGACGCGAATATGTTGGTCGCTAATCGTCCCAGCAGCCAAAGCGTAATATTCGGTTTTTAAGCAATGGTATGGAATGCGATCAATTAATGTAATATGAATGTGTTCTGGTAAATTTGGAAGGATGCGGAGTAAAATGCGCATATTTCCGTATCCGCCGCCAAGTAGCACGAGGTTTCTCATGGAAGCTTTCCCCTTTTGATAAAATTCGACCACTAAAAGTATAGCGAAATTGTGACAAAATAACAACATTTTTTCGTGAAGCATGAATAATTAAGATGTTTTTTTGATGTTAATATTACATCATTTTTTGTGAAAGTGTTATAATAATGAGATTGAGGTGAATATAGTGTTAAGACCGATCGTTGAATTTTGTATAAGCAATTTAGCAAATGGTTCCCAACGTGCCCTAGAGCAATTAGAGAAAGATCCTAACTTAGATATTATTGAATATGGTTGTTTAGGGTATTGTGGGAAATGTGCCAATACGTTGTTTGCGATGGTAAATGGGGATATTGTCACAGCAGAGAATGCGGATCAACTTGTCGAACGAGTTTATGCATATATTGAGGAAAATCCAATGTTTTAGGGGGCTATTGTGCCCCCTTTTTTTCTTCACGAATTTCTTGCCAACGGTCGTAAGCCATGTTGACGATTCCTTTTTCAATTGTTTCTTTTTTTCGTGCAATCACACGTGAAAAGTAAATAATCGCTTGTTTTTCTTTTCCTAGCCTGCGGTACAATTCGCCGATTAAATACAATAAACGGACTTCCGACATATGTGTATGAATAAAATCATCTGTTTCATAAGAAGCGATATACTGTTCAAGTGCTAGGCGCATGAACCGCTGTTCTTCTTCATGTTGTTGTTTTGAACGATACAACCATGCGAGACGCATATAAAGTCCAGCAAGTGCAATATGTTTTTCTTTTTTCAATGTGGCAGAATAAATGCCGAGTTTATATGTATCAATCGCCTCAGCAAATGTTCGCGCCCCACCGTAGTTTTTCCCACGCCAATTGGCGCAAATATTTTGTTGGATTGTTTCCAATGTTTGTGGTGGGAAATATGTTGAAAATTCCTCTGTTGCCGCAAATCCACAGTGTGGACAAACATGGACGTAATATAAGAGCGGATTCGCTTCTTCGCTAGCATAATATGAACAAAAGTCAGTGTCGTGTTGGATTGGGTGAATGAAACGTGAACGAACTTTTTTCGTTGTATATGTTTGTTTGCAAACAAGACATGTAACGGTACGATCGTATAAGACATCCATTATGTTCCCTACCTCGTATAGTTGATAGTCATATTATACTATACGCTGTTCGTGTTGCCTGTGACTTTTTATGTATTTGTAAAAAAGTTGTCACGGTTATGATGACGATGTATAGTTTTATTAAACGGATACGCGGAGGGACAATATGAGACATTTTTCATTTGCGAAAATGCACGGCTTAGGGAATAGCTATATTTATGTCAATATGTTTACAGAGCATTTAGCAGAGGAGGAGCTATCACATATTGCAAAACGTGTGTCAAATGTGCATACGGGAATTGGTTCAGACGGGCTTATTTTAATTTGTCCGTCCGATGTAGCTCCAGTGAAAATGCGTATTTTTAATAGCGATGGATCGGAAGGAAAAAACTGTGGCAACGGGTTGAGGTGTGTAGCGAAATATGCATATGAACACGGAATTGTTCAGGAGGAACAGTTTCTCATTGAAACGTTATCAGGTCTTGTAGAAGCTCGTGTGTTTGTTGAAGATGGGAAGGTCAATAGTGTAGAAGTAAATATGGGAAAACCTCGTTTATCTCGTGTTGAAATACCGATGATAGGAAAAGAGGATGATATTGTCGTTAGTGAACCGATCGAATTTGAAGGGCATACGTATTATATGACAGGTGTATCGATGGGGAATCCTCATGCTGTGTTTTACGTGGATCAAATCGAAGATGCTCCCGTCACTTCTCTTGGACCGATTGTTGAAAAAGATGAGCGTTTTCCAGAAGGAATTAATGTAGAGTTTGTAGAAGTGGTGAACGACCGCGAACTTCATTTTCGTGTGTGGGAGAGAGGTTCCGGTGTGACGCAAGCGTGCGGAACAGGGGCTTGTGCAGCGGTTGTGGCATCCGTATTAAACGGAAAAACGAAGCGAAACGAAGAAATTGTTGTCCATTTAGCTGGTGGAGATTTGTACATTACGTGGAAAGAAAATGGTGATGTGTTGATGCGAGGGGCAGCTGAAACTATTTGTACAGGTGTATACTACTATTAAAAAGGAGTGATATCGAATGGAACAAATCGTTTTGTTAACCGAAAAAGCAGTGAAGCAAGTGAAACAGATGATGAAAGAAAGCGGAGAAGAAAACGCTTATTTTCGTGTCGGTGTGTATGGTGGGGGATGTAGTGGATTATCTTATGCGATGGGATTTGATCACAACAAACGTGAAGATGATCATGAGTTTGAGAAAGACGGTTTGCGTATATTAGTCGATAAAGAGAGCGCGCTTGTACTAAAAGGGACGACGATTGATTATGAACAAGGAGCCATGGGGGGCGGATTTACGATTCATAATCCGAACGCTATTGCTTCATGTGGTTGCGGTTCATCGTTCCGTACAGCGACTCATGCTGGTACGCCAGAGGAATGTTAGGGAGGGATGAATGCGAAAGGACAAAGAAATATTATTTTAGGGCTTATATTTGCATTGCTAGTGGCGCTATTTTCTATCGCAAATATTCAAAATGTAGAAGTGAATTATATCGTCGGCTATTTTGAGACACCATTAGTGATTGTCATATTAGGCTCTGTTACACTGGGGGCTCTCATCGTTTTTCTTGTTGGTGGATGGAAGTTTGTAAAGATGCGAAATTATACAAAAAAGTTAGAAAAAGAAATGGAGCAGTTGCGAGCCTCTCTACCGAAGGAGGAAGTAGCTACCACGATTGAAAATGTGGTGAATGAAAATGATCATTCGAAGCCCCTCTCTTAAGAGAGGGGCTTCGAATTATTCAAACATCGATGTGGAATGAAGTGGTTGTACTTTTGCGTTTGGATCGATGTATGATTTCGCATTGTTGACTGCTGTTGGTGCTTCACCAAATCCGCAAGCAATTAATTTCACTTTTCCTTCGTATGTGCAAATATCGCCTGCTGCATACACACCTGGAATGTTTGTTTCCATTTTAGAGTTTACTTTAATGCAGTTTTTCTCAATTTCTAACCCCCACTCTTTAATTGGGCCAAGGGAAGAAATGAAGCCATAGTTAACAATGACTGCGTCAACATCAATCGTTTCGCGCGTTTTTGTTTTGACTTCTTCTAGAACAACCTGTTTGATACCGTTTTCATCCCCGATCAATTCGACAGGAACGAACGGTGTTTTTACATCAACAGATGAGTTCATTAAATTTTCGACGCTATGTTCATGGGCACGGAATTTATCGCGACGATGCACAATCGTTACTTTTTTAGCGATTGGCTCAAGCATAAGCGCCCAGTCAACTGCAGAGTCACCACCACCGCATACGAGCACATTTTGACCAGCAAATTTATTCAAATCGTCAACGAAGTAATGTAAGTTTTTACCTTCGTATTGTGTCGCGCTTTCGAGCTCTAACCGCCGAGGCTGAAATGCACCGTTTCCAGCAGTAATGATGACCGCTTTTGAATAATGAATTTCTTTATTTGTCGTTAGTTTAAATGTCCCATCTTCCAATTTTTCTAACTTCTCGACAGACTGTTCTAAGCAAACGGTTGGATTAAATTTGCTCATTTGTTCTTTCAAGTTGTCAATGAGTTGTTGGGCGCGAATTTTCGGGAAGCCCGCTACGTCATATATGTATTTTTCAGGGTAAAGCGCAGAAAGTTGTCCACCGAGTTGCGGAAGACTTTCGATAATTTTGACGCTCGCTTGACGCATGCCGCCGTAAAACGCTGTAAATAAGCCGACAGGTCCACCGCCGATAATGGTAATATCGTATAATTTTTGATCTTCTTTCACGTTCATTCCTCCTAAAACGCAAATTTTCATGTATTATCATACCATAAAAAATGGGTAAACGCTTTTGTTGTTTTGAAAATTTCGACATGAACTCGACAAAAATTATGACTAAAAATTGAACAAATAACTCTTGAAAAAGAGAGAAAAAAAGAATAAGATGTTAACGTAGAAATGACAACTTTGTTACAAAACGTTGTATTTTTTTGGTCTATTTCGTGAATAAATTCACAAACTTTCTAAACGATAAAAATCGTTCAAAAAGCGCAAGCTAAAAAAAATAAGAAAAGGTGGAAGTGATTCGCTTGAAGAAGCCAAATGTTGTTGTATTAGGTGCAGGTTATGGTGGATTGATGACAGTGACGCGTTTACAAAAAATGATTGGCGTCAACGAAGCAAGCATTACGCTTGTCAACAAACATGATTATCATTACGAGTCAACTTGGTTGCATGAGGCGGCAGCAGGAACGTTACATCATGAGCGCGTTCGCTATGCGATTGCTGACGTCATCGACCAAAGCAAAGTGAAATTCATTCAAGATACGGTTGAAAAAATCAACCTTGAGCAAAAGGAAGTGTTGCTTCAAAATCATGAGCCATTAACATATGATTATTTAGTTGTTGCGCTTGGATTTGAATCTGAAACGTTTGGCATTAAAGGACTAAAAGAGTATGCTTTTTCGATTGCCAACGTTAACGCGGCTCGCCAAATTCGCGAACATATTGAGTATCAGTTTGCGACATATAGCACGGAAGAAGAAAAACGTGATGAGCGTTTGACGATTGTAGTTGGTGGTGCAGGGTTTACAGGTATCGAATTTTTAGGGGAACTCGTAAACCGCGTGCCAGAACTTTGCCGTGAGTATGATGTTGATCCAAATAAAGTGCGCATCATCTGCGTGGAGGCAGCACCTACAGTTCTTCCTGGCTTTGATCCAGAACTTGTTGAATATGCGGTAAATGTGCTTGAGAAAAAAGGTGTCGAATTTAAAATTGGGACAGCGATTAAAGAATGTACGCCAGAAGGTATTATTGTTAGCAAAGATGACCAAGTTGAAGAAATTAAAGCAGGAACAGTTGTATGGGCGGCTGGAGTACGTGGAAGTCGCGTCATTGACGAATCGGGCTTTGAAGCGATGCGAGGCCGTGTCAAAGTCGATCCTTTCTTGCGTGCCCCAGGACATGAAGATGTATTTGTTGTCGGGGACTGTGCGTTAATCATTAACGAAGAAACGAACCGTCCATACCCGCCAACTGCACAAATTGCGATGCAACAAGGGGAAGTGTGTGCGAAAAACTTAGCTGTATTAATTCGTGGACAGGGTGAACTACAGCCGTTTAAACCAGACTTAAAAGGAACGGTATGTTCGCTCGGTCACGATGATGCCATCGGGGTTGTGTTCGGTAAGAAAATTTGGGGCGCAAAGGCAAGTGTGATGAAAAAAGTGATTGACAACCGTGCGCTTTACTTAATCGGTGGCCCAACACTCGTTGCGAAAAAAGGAAAATTTAAATTACTATAAAAACGAGCGAAGAAATTTTTCGCTCGTTTTTCCTTTACAAATCATTGATTTTTATATATAATTATCAGAAAATTAAGAAAAAGGAGAGGGATTATGAATAAGACAACGTGTCAATATTGTGCAGGAAACGGTTATGTTCATGTTGCGGTCGGTGGGTCTGAAACATGCCATTATTGTGAGGGAACAGGTGTAGCGAAAGATGAGGTAGTCATGAAGCAATAATTGACTCATGTTTTCGCTTTCAGTACACTTAAAATGGTGTATTGGAGGTGAAACGTATGGAGATGAGCATTCCGGTTTTATTCATTTCTGTTTTATTGTTTTTTGTTTTATTTTTCGGTATTGGTTTTTTATTAAATATGATTTTGCGGACGACGTGGACGATGGCGATATTAAGTCCATTTGTTTTATTATTGTGGATTGATCAAATTTCTGTAATGGACTACGTGACAAGTCCATCCGCTTCGCTCGCCCATGTGAAAGAGCGAATCGAATCATTAGCTAGTGCCGATTTAATTATTTTAAGTAGCGGTATTGTTGGTGCTATTGTCTCAGGTGTCGTTATCCAGACGCTCCGGAAAAAAGGATATCGGATGTTTTAAACCTTCACAATCGTGGAGGTTTTTTTTTGTAGCTAATGTATATTTTTTTTGAATGTTGGAAAGAAATACAACCGTGGGAGGAGTGAATAAATGGGTATAAAATGGTTAAGACGGTCGACCATGGTTGTATTGTTTTTGTGCGCGTTCATGACGACATTTCAATCGATATCGGGCGTTGAAGCGAAAATGTTATCTGATTGGTTTTCACCTTCACGTTTTTCTTTTTTCTCGTTTAAATCATTATTTTCATCAGATACGTATGAGTACGTGGCTGATCGTTTTCGTAAACACGAAAAACAAGTGACTCAACTCTCGTCACAGCAGACGACAAACGAATCGTTGACGCTAGAAGAAGCGTTTGACTGGTCACGATATCCTTCTGTCACAGTTGTAGCGACAGGATATACAGCGGGAGTGGAGTCAACAGGAAAAACGCCCGATCACCCGAGTTATGGCATTACATATTCGGGTGTACGTGTAAAACGTGATTTGTATTCAACAATCGCAGCTGATTTGAAAATTTTTCCAATCGGGACGATTTTATTTATCCCAGGATATGGATATGGTGTTGTTGCGGATACAGGGTCAGCGATTAAAGGTCATAAAATTGATTTGTATTACGAAACAGTAGATGATGTGTATAAACATTGGGGGAAGAAAAAAGTGAATGTATATGTCGTCAAACGCGGAGATGGGACATTATCGGAGCAAGAGATGATAGCACTGAACGAAAACGAATCGATGCAAGTGTTTCGACAACAATATATAAAGAAAAAGGAAGTCGGGCTATAACCGAACTTCCTTTTTCTTCGTTATGCAACGTATTTGTTATATGATTGATGTTGGTTTAATGCTTTATAAATGCGCGGTGCGATGATACCAGCGACGATGGATAAAATGATGTCTTTTGGAAGTGGAACGAGCATCCAGCTCCATGCCATCGCGTACGAGAAACCTTCTGGTGCTTCAGCCCATAATTTAAATGCCGCATACATCCAATTTGTACCGACAACATAGTTAATGACCATACCGATGATTGTGGCAATAATAAAACGTGCGATCGAACGATTTGTACTTTTTTCAATCAGTAGTCCAGTTACGTATGCCGCAAGAATAAAAGAAAGAATAAATCCAAATGTCGGGGCAATAACAGTTGAAAATCCTCCGCTAAAACGTGCAAAAACAGGCGCACCGAATAGCCCGATCAACATGTAAACCGTCATGGCCATTGCGCCACGCTTTGCGCCAAGAATGGCACCAGCTAGTACACAAAAAAATGTTTGCAACGTAATCGGAACGCCACCAATGACGAGAAACGGGGCCCATGATGTAATGTTTGCACCGATCGCCATTAATGCTGCAAACATAGCGATAAATGTTAAGTCTTTCGCACGCATTTGTTAACCTCCTTTTTTTATTCGTTAACGAAATGGTATATGATAAAACAAAAAATGTCAACACATAAGTGATAGTCGTTTGCACAACATAACAATACGGAGGGGATCATAATGAGAGAAGAAGAACAATTGCTTCGCGCAAATCGGTTGGGAGCAAAAGAAGATATCATTCATGTAAGTGAAACAGATGATGGATATGATTTGCGCGACGCAGCCCATATTGGTGAGAAACAAATGGCGGCACCGAATTATCGCCAGTAAAGAAGAAAGGTGAGTTGGCAACAAGGCGACTCGCCTTTTTTTGGAGAAAGCGTTATATGAATCGTATTTGGATTAAAAGAAATGTTTATTTCAGACTCAATACCAATCGATTGGAGTTGTTTTTGTACTTCTTCTTGTTTCGATTGTTGAGCTTTCTCCATCAATTGTTTCGCAAAAACAGGATCGTTCGCAATTTTTGAGGAAATAGCTGTTGCGTCTTTAAAAAGTTTTTGGATCGCTTTTGCCGATTGTGTAAATTGTGTAATATCGACGTTTGGATACATCGTTCTCCCTCCTTGCAAGCAGTATATGATGGAAAGAAAAAAACGCTCAAAGTTCGCCTTTGAGCGTTTTTATAAGTAACGAATGAAAATATATGCGTGTGAAATAAGTAAGGAAATAAGCGTAAGTGGCGCTCCAATTTTCAGAAAATCAAAGTAGCTAAACCCGTGTCCTTCACGTGAGGCAATTCCTGCCACGATCACGTTTGCTGATGCTCCGATTAACGTTCCGTTTCCACCTAAGCAAGCGCCAAGGGATAATGACCACCATAATACATCAATTTGTGCTGAATCAGGAGATAGTCCCATTCCAACAGCCATATCTTGAATGAGTGGGATCATCGTTGCAACGAACGGAATGTTGTCGATCGTTGCCGAGGCGATTCCAGATACCCAAAGGATTAAGTAAGATGCGAAGTGAATATCGCCGCCTGTGACTTCCAAAGCTTTTTCTGCCAAACTTTTGATTAGTCCGATATCAACGAGACCGCCGACGAGCGTAAATAATCCGGCGAAAAAGAAAATGGTTGTCCATTCGACAGAAGCAAATACTTCTTCCAAATCGTGCTCTTTTACACCGATTAACATTAAAATAACTGCGCCTGTCATCGCGATGACCGCCGCATCGACGTGAATGACAGAATGCAACGTAAATCCTAAAATCGTTAATGCAAGAACAGAAACAGACTTTTTCAATAGTACCGCATCTTTAATGTATTGTTTTTCATCGACTTTCATAAGCCGTTCGATGAGCGCAGCGTTCGCTTGAAGACGTTTGCGATAAAAGACGTACAAAATAGCGATAATGACGAGCATAATAATTAAAACGACAGGGCCTAAATTAAATAAAAAGTCGTTAAACGTTAAATGTTTATTGGCAGAGCCAATCATAATGTTCGGTGGATCTCCGATTAACGTCGCTGTTCCGCCAATGTTAGAAAATAGTACTTCAGAAATTAAAAATGGAACAGGATCTACCTCTAACATACGTGTAATAGAGAATGTAACTGGAACGATTAATAAAACAGTTGTGACATTGTCAAGAAAGGCAGAAAGAACAGCGGTTAGCGATGATAAAATGACTAAAATGTTAATTGGACTTCCTTTTGCCGTTTTTGCAGCTTTAACTGCAACATACTGGAAAAATCCCGATTTACTCGTAATGCTAACGAGAATCATCATTCCGATTAGAAGCGTAATCGTTCCCCATTCGATATGATGCGTGTACGCTTGATGTAAATCAACGATGCCAAAGATGATCATGAACGTGGCACCTAATAGAGCGATTACAGCTCGGTTTACTTTTTCTGAGATAATGATGGCGTATGTAATCAAAAAGATTGCAATGGCCGCATAATATTGAAAGTTGTTTACTTCATGAGTGATAGCCTCATGCACGATTTGTCATTCCTCTCTTTCCTAATTTTTTAGTGGCTGGAGGCAACTTGGACATTTCAAAGTTGTTGTGTCAGCGTTTACATTGCGCACATAAAAAGAAAATGCGCATTGTGAACATTCGATTTGTGATAACCGATCGATAAACAGTTTTGTTGATGGCGACCCTTGTTTCGTCGTATCGATCACTTCCACATGCACATGTTCACGTGAATCATCTTCTGCGAGCACTTCTCCCTCTGTTTCTTCTTTTACACGCCAGCCATGATCTAAAATATGTTGTTCGAGCTGGCTATGAGAAGAATTTTCTAGCATATCTTCGGCTAATGCCATCAACTGCTCATTTGTTAACGATTCAAATGGAATTTTTTGTTTTTGTTCGTTCCAATACCCCCTCAATTGCGCTTCCGTAAATACAAACGTAATGACTTTGTGGATTATGACGTTTTTCAAACGAATACGCCTCCCTCTTTTGTTTACGAATCCAATTATATTCTTTTTTACGAAGTGCTACAATTGTCTTTATGATATAATGAGAAAGATGAAATATGGAAAGGTTGATCGTATGGCTAATATCATATTTGGACTGTTTCTATACTTTCCAGAAGATAAAACAGAATACATCCCTGCTGCGATTTCATTTACCGCTTTTTTTATCGCTGCGGTGTTGACGATGCGGTTGATTATAAAAATTTCAAAGCGTCAAGAAGAAAAAGCAAAGCAATTTGAAGAGCAGCTGAAAAAACAACAAGCGAAAGATTAAATAAATGAAAATAGGGCATAATAAGCCGTAAATATGTAGTTGGAGGGCTTGTTGTGCATCGAGTGATTGTATGTTTTTTTCTATTGCTTGTAAGCGGATGCGTGGAAGAGAAAGTGAAAAGCGTCGATGTCAATGTAATTAATGAAGATGGAGACTCGCTTGGAACGATTAAAATGTCTCAACAACCTAAAGGAGTAAAACTGGACATTAATCTCAAAGGGCTGCCACCAGGGGAGCATGCGATGCATATTCACGACAAAGGAACATGCGAACCGCCTGAATTTAAATCAGCAGGGGAACATTTTAATCCAGAAGGAAAGGAGCACGGGCTTCTTCATCCGGAGGGGGCGCATGCAGGCGATTTACCGAATTTAATCGTGAAAGAAGATGGAACAGTTAAAGTACAATTGATGGCTCCGAATGTCAATTTATCAGAAGAGAAAAACGGTTTATTTACAAAAAACGGAACGGCGATTGTAATCCATGAAGGAAAAGATGATGGCATGTCTCAGCCAGCGGGAAATGCAGGCAAGCGAATCGCATGTGGTGTCATAAAAAAGCGGTAACAGCAAGCGATGTCGTCTTGCTTCTTTTTTTGAAAAAACACGTGCATTTTTTTCTAAATTATGTGAAAATTTATAACAGGGGGGATTCATGATGAAGTTAACTGAAAAAGAAATCGAAATCGTTGAACTGTTAGAAAAAAACGCGCGATTGCCGATTGAGACAATGGCGAAAATGCTTTCTCTTCCTGTTTCGGAAGTGGAGCATATGATAAAAAAGTTAGAGGAAGCAAAAGTCATTGTACAATATGCAACCATTGTGGACTGGCGGAAAGTTGATGGGCATGAAGGTGTAACAGCGATGATTGATGTAAAAGTGACACCAAAGCGAGGCGTTGGATTCGACGAGGTAGCGGAACGTATTTATCGCTTCCCGGAGGTCAAATCTGTTTATTTAATGTCGGGAGCATATGATTTATCTGTTGTTATTGAAGGACGTTCCATGTCTGAGATTGCTCATTTTGTTTCTGAAAAATTGTCAACGCTTGACTCTGTTATTTCAACGACAACTCACTTTATTTTGAAGAAATATAAACATGACGGCACTGTATTTGAACAAGGTGATCAAGATCGAAGAATCGTGGTGGCACCGTGATGCAAAAGACGAAAACGTACGTATCTGATACTGTATCGCGTTTACAACCATCTGGTATTCGAAGATTTTTTGATTTAGCAGCAAGTATGGAAGGGGTCATTTCATTAGGGGTTGGTGAGCCGGATTTTATTACCCCTTGGAGTGTGCGTGAAGCTTGCATTCTATCGTTAGAACAAGGATATACGTCATATACAGCAAATGCTGGTTTGTGGGAGTTACGAAAAGCAATTAGCGATTATTTAGCGCGTCGTTTCGAAGTGCTATACGATCCGACAAATGAAATTATTGTGACGGTCGGGGCAAGTCAAGCGCTTGATGTTTCTCTTAGAGCGATTTTGAATCCGGGTGATGAAGTCATTGTTGTAGAACCAAGTTTCGTCTCATATGCACCGCTCGTTTCGCTAGCTGGCGGCGTGCCGATTCCGATTCAAACGAGCGGAAAACAGCAGTTTAAGTTACAGCCTGAACAAATTGAACAAGTTGTGACCCCGAAAACGAAAGCATTAATTATTTGTTCGCCGAACAACCCGACAGGAACGGTATTGAATAGAGGAGAACTGGAACAAATCGCACGCATCGTAGCAAAGCGTGATTTGCTTGTTATCTCAGATGAAATTTATGCGGAATTATGTTATGAGGAACAATATACAAGTTTTCCTGCCATTGCCCATATGCGAGAGCGAACGGTTTTAATTAACGGATTTTCAAAAGGATTTGCGATGACAGGATGGCGATTAGGTTTTATTGCGGCACCGAAAGATTTGGCGGCGGCGATGTTAAAAATTCATCAATATACGATGATGTGTGCACCAACGATGGCACAATATGCAGCTATTGAAGCATTGCAAAACGGAGCGGATGACGTCGAACAAATGAGAAAAAGTTATCGGCAACGGCGCAACTTTTTTGTGCAATCATTAAATGAAATCGGTCTTACTTGCCATATGCCAGGAGGAGCATTTTATGCATTCCCTTCCATTCAATCAACAGGCATGACTTCAGAGCAGTTTGCGGAACGTCTATTGTTAGAAGAAAAAGTTGCTGTTGTTCCTGGGCATGTGTTTGGAGCAAGTGGAGAAGGATATATTCGTTGTTCGTATGCTTCATCGCTTGAACAATTACAAGAGGCGATTCGACGCATGAAGCGGTTTCTTGAACGACTATAAAAAAAGCTGACGGCCGTCAGCTTTCTTTGTTGTATTTGAGTTCATATAACATTTGCATGACGCGTAGAAAATCTTCTTCGCTAAATTCTTTTGCTTTTCGTAAAATAAGTTTTGCCCGTTTAAGTCCAATTTCTTTAATTAAGTATTCGATTTCTGGATCGAGGCTGGATGAATTGGATACATCTGCTCGTTCTAACAATTCTGATGCTGGAACATCAAGAGCGGTACAAAGTTTTAAAATTGTTGGTGTATCAGGCACTTGTTCACCTGATTCGTATTTTTGGATCGTTGCTACCCCTACACGAACTTTCATCGCCAATTCTTGTTGTGACATATTTCGCTGCTCCCGGTACATGCGAATATTTTCACCAATTGTGCTCATTTATTCTCCCACCTCTCCAAAATTCGTTTACAACTTTATCATACCATGTTCTCATTTATACTCGTGCACAAAATTAACACTTTTTAAGCGAATTATGTTACAATTTTTCAAAAAACGAGGAGTGTTTCATTTGGATTGGAAGGAAGGTGCGATCGTTACGGGTGTTGTAACTGGAATACAGCCATACGGTGTATTTGTATCACTTGATGAACAAACACAAGGTCTTATTCATATTTCAGAAATTACAGATGGATATGTGAAAAACATTTATGATTATGTAGATGTGGGAGAGTCTGTCCGAGTAAAAATTATCGCTGTCGATGAAAAAACGAAACGAATTAGTTTATCGCTGCGCGATGTGGATCATGACGCAACAAATATTGAAACCCCTTCAGGATTTCAACCGCTAAAAACTCAACTTGAAAAATGGATTACGGAAGCGAAAAAAAAATACAACTCACCGAATGATCGGTGAGTTGCTCGTTTATGTTCTTGACATTTTTGGCTCTGTGCGCTCAAGCTCTTCCGTTGGTTTAAATAGCAAGACGAGGTTAATGAGACCCGCAATTCCAACGAGAGCATAAACAATGCGGGCAAAGGCTGATGCTTGCCCACCAAAAATGGCTGCGACGAGATCAAAACGGAAAAAGCCAATGAGCCCCCAGTTAAGTGCTCCAATAACAGTAAGCAATAGTGCGATTCGTTGTAACGTACTCATGTTCATCCTCCTTGGTAAAGTAGTGTATTCATTTATAGAATGGATAATTATTTTTGAAATATGCACAACGAAAAAGAAAAAAATGCAAGTTTCTTTACTTATTTGTTTATTTTAGAAATAATGGAGAAAAAGGAGGAAATTTAATGGAACAGTTTATTTTTCACAACCCAACAAAATTAATTTTTGGAAGAGGACAAATTGAACAACTAAAGAAAGAGCTTGCTCCGTATGAACGTATTTTAATGGTGTATGGTGGGGGCAGCATTAAGAAAAACGGTGTGTATGATGATGTCGTTTCTGTTTTTCGCTCATTGAATAAATGGTGGACGGAGTTAGCGGGTGTTGAACCAAACCCTCGTTTATCTACTGTGCAAAAAGGGATTGACATATGTCGTGCAGAAAAAGTTGATTTTATTTTAGCTGTTGGTGGCGGAAGTGTTATTGATTGTGCAAAGGCAATTGCTGCAGGCGTTCTATACGATGGAGATGCATGGGATTTCATTTCACGAAAAACAACCGTTCAGCGGGCGCTTCCACTTGGAACTGTATTAACACTAGCAGCCACAGGATCAGAAATGAATGCAAATTCTGTTATTACAAATTGGGAAACGAAGGAAAAATACGGTTGGAGTAGCCCGGTTGTTTTTCCTAAATTTTCGATTTTGGATCCTGTTTATACAACAACTGTTCCGAAAGATCATACAGTGTATGGTATTGTTGACATCATGTCGCACGTGTTAGAACAATATTTTCATCATGCCCCAAATACGCCACTGCAAGATCGGATGTGTGAGTCGATTTTGAAAACGGTGATCGAAACGGCGCCAAAACTTGTAGACGACCTGCAAAATATCGACTATCGTGAAACGATTTTATATTGTGGAACGATGGCTTTAAACGGAATTTTACGCATGGGACTACGTGGCGATTGGGCAACACATAATATTGAGCATGCTGTATCAGCGGTGCATGATATTCCGCACGCAGGGGGGTTAGCTATTTTATTCCCTAATTGGATGAAACATGTACTCGATGAACATGTTGAGCGGTTTAAGCAATTAGCTGTTCGTGTGTTTCATGTTTATCCAGAAGGAAAAGGGGATCGGGAAATTGCGCTAGAAGGAATCGAAAAACTTCGGGCATTTTGGAATAGCTTAGGTGCTCCAAATCGATTAGCAGATTATCATATTGGTAAAGAATCATTGCCAATAATAGTGGAAAAAGCGATGGCGTTCGGCCCGTTTGGTAATTTTAAAAAGCTACAACACGATGATGTTATGGCGATTTTAAAAGCTTCGTTATAAAGTGCGAAAAATGTCATAATGAATCCGTTTACATTGTTTTCATGAACTTGATTCTCGATGTTTATTTCGCTAAAGTGAAAGAGGATACAATCATTGAGGAGGAAACGTACATGACGCATATTCAGTTTGACTACTCAAAAGCGTTGTCGTTTTTTGGTGAACATGAACTAACGTATTTGCGTGATGCTGTAAAAGTAGCACATCATGCACTTCATGAAAAAACAGGGCAAGGAAACGACTTTTTAGGATGGATTGATCTTCCTGTCGCATATGACAAAGAAGAGTTTGCTCGCATTCAACAAGCAGCGAAAAAAATTCAACAAGACTCTGATGTGTTATTAGTGATCGGTATTGGTGGTTCTTATCTCGGGGCTCGTGCAGCGATTGAAATGTTGCAACACTCGTTTTACAATGTGCTTCCGACAGAAAAGCGGAAGACACCACAAATTATTTTCGTCGGTAACAACATTAGTTCTACATACATGCGTGATGTGATGGATTTACTCGAAGGAAAAGATTTTTCGATCAACGTCATTTCAAAATCTGGAACGACGACAGAACCCGCCATTGCCTTCCGTATTTTCCGTAAGCTTCTTGAAGAAAAATACGGAAAAGAGGAGGCGCGCAAACGCATTTATGCAACAACAGACCGCGCGCGTGGAGCGTTAAAAACATTAGCGACAGAAGAAGGATACGAAACATTTGTTATTCCAGATGATGTCGGTGGCCGTTACTCTGTTTTAACAGCGGTTGGTTTGTTGCCGATTGCCGTCAGCGGTGCGGACATTGAAGCGATGATGAAAGGCGCTGCACAAGCGCGTGAAGATTTTAGTAAATCAGAGTTAGAAGAGAACATTGCCTACCAATACGCTGCGGTGCGAAATGTGCTTTACAATAAAGGGAAAACAATTGAAATGCTCATTAACTATGAACCGGCATTGCAATATTTTGCAGAATGGTGGAAACAATTATTTGGCGAAAGTGAAGGAAAAGATCAGAAAGGGATTTTCCCAGCTTCAGCAAACTTTTCAACAGACCTTCATTCGTTAGGACAATATGTGCAAGAAGGACGTCGCGATTTGTTTGAAACGGTGTTAAAAGTTGAAACCCCTCGTCATGAATTGACAATTGAAGCGGAAGATAATGACTTAGATGGCTTAAATTATTTAGCGGGAAAAACAGTTGATTTCGTTAATACAAAGGCGTTCGAAGGGACATTGTTGGCACATACAGACGGGGGCGTACCGAACTTAGTTGTCACATTGCCGCGATTAGATGAATATACATTCGGTTATCTCGTTTACTTCTTTGAAAAAGCGTGTGCGATGAGCGGATATTTACTTGGCGTCAATCCGTTTGATCAACCAGGTGTAGAGGCGTACAAAGTAAATATGTTTGCCCTCCTCGGTAAACCGGGATACGAAGAGAAAAAGGCAGAACTTGAAAAACGATTGAAATAATGAAAAAAAGAGCTTTTCCTGAGCGCAGGGAAAGCTCTTTTTTTGGACATAATAATGAACAGAGGAGGCGTGATCAATATGATTGAAATTCCATCTAGACTAGAAGGAAAAACATTTTTGTTAAGTGTATTAGAGCAGCAGTTAAAACCGCTCGGTTATGTAATTGGCGGTAATTGGGATTATGACCACGGTTCGTTTGATTACAAGATGGCGGATGATGCTGGGTACCAATTTTTACGAATTCCATTTGTTGCGATAGACGGACAACTTGATTCGTATGGGGCGACGGTTGAATTGAGGCGACCATACGTCTTATGTCATAAATATCAACGTGGATTAGATGACAATGTGCACGTTGGAAATATGAGTGCCTCATTCAATCAGTTCTCTGAACCGGAAGATCCGGATGCGGCTGTTCCTGATCGATATGTAGCCACGGCAAAAACGCTCGTGAAAGATTTAGAAGAGCGGTTACTACTCTAGTACGATAAGCTCATCTGTCGATTGAATGATCGTATGCGATGGTGGATTAATTGAGACGTGTTGATTGTTTGCAATACCGACAAGTAATACATTTTCTTTTTTTAATTCGTTAAGCATCGTTGCAAAAGACATACCGATCCATTCATCGCGCACAGTTAAACGTTTTATCGGATGTTGTTTAAATTGTTCGATGTCATGCAAAACATTCGGAGATGAAAGGCAATTCGCCATCAAAAAGCTAATCCATTTATTTGTTTCAACAATTTCATTTGCCCCAGCACGTTTGGCGTTATCAACTTGTGGTGTCGTCAATATTTCTACAACAGCATATACGGATGGATGGAGCGCTTTGACTGTCAAAAGGGTGACGATAGACGCCAGGTCAGCTTCGACTTCATTTTTATGTTGATTAGCAGTAATAATAACGGTATGAGCTTTAAATACGTTTGCTTTCTCCCATACATCGTCGTGCGTCGGATTTCCTTTAATAAAATGAACGTGTGTTGGCACGTCCAAACGTTTTAGTGTCTCATCGATCACGAGGCACGGCATGTTAGGAGGGATGAAAGCAAGTAGCTGACGAATGCGCTCATTCCAGCCGACTAAAATGATGTGTCCACCTTTTGTATACGGTAGTTCTCCAGTAGATAAGGCGTTTTCTTTTGAGATTGCTTTTGTGGATAGTGTCACAAAGTAGGCTGAGACAAAGGCCGTACCAAGCAAGATGAGAGTGATCGCGACGAGTTTGCCGCTCATTGTTTTTGGCACGAGATCACCGTAGCCGATCGTTGTCGTTGTAATTAATGCCCACCATATGCCGTCAAAAACAGTTAAAAATGTTCTTGGTTCAACGATATGAATGACAATACCGAATAAACAAATGATTGTTGTGATTGTAAATATGATGCGTACAAGTGGAGAAAGTCGCCAATATGAAGCGAGAAATTCATGCCATCTCATTTATCTTCCCTCCTGTTTTTATCATTGTAGACGAGATGAAGCGATTTCTTACATATTTTCTCTTCAAAAGAAGATAATATGAACGAAAGGAGGGATGCTGATGGATATGAATCGTGTAAAACAAATTGTTTCTTCCCCAGATGATATTCGCGTTTGTTACCATGGACAATCTGTTTGGATTGATGGGTATGATGAAGCAAGCCGAACAGCGACCGTACATATGCGTGGGCGAGACCATGAACGACACATCGTTCCGGTAGAAGAACTGACAGAGGAGTAAAACGAAAAACCCCTGCGATGCAAGGGTTTTCTCTTATGGAGCATATCGGATTCGAACCGATACGCTTTACCTTTACGAACAAGTACACCGATTGATGAAAAATCGCCAAATCCCGTACTTTTCTTGTCCGTCTGTCGTGGACAGCGGAAGTGGCAAACCCACAATGAGGGCAGCGTTCCTGTGTCTCTGTTTTCTCTACATGAATCGCATAACCATAGGAATGAAGTTCTTGTTTAATCACTTTAAATTTTGGCAATCCTAGTGGTATCGAAAGCACTTATGAGACCTCCTTAATGTTGATTTCACCGCTAACATTATTGCTAGGATCTCGTCAGTGCTTTCTCTTTTTCATCACCAAATCACAAAATTTGGTGATGAACCTTATTAAATTTTTTACAGAATTTATCAATTACAAGGACTTTTTCATTTTTATTTAGTTTTGAAAAAAGGAAGAAATACCTAGTATTTATCTCTATAACCAGAGTTTTATTCTTAATATCTGCTGTACGTTTTTCGCCAACTATAACTATTATGATCTATAACTATTATGGTCGGAAAAAACACGGAGTTAAGGGAGAGTCATTAAATTGTTCAATACGGCATAAAAATACTCTTTTCTATTTTTAGTGAATAGAGCTTGCTCATATACAATGACGGAGTTTTATTGTCTAAACTTTTAGTTTTTTTATTTATGTTAAATGAGTCCTGATTGACGATGTATTCGTAAATAGTTATAGAAACAGATTTGCAATAAAAAATTAACACTATAACGTTTGACTGTATATTTTTTTTGCTATATAATTTCATTAAACATACCGAATAATAGATGGGGAGTGAGTTCATTGGGAAGTTGCTTAAAATTGGTGAACTTGCAGAATTAGCTGGTGTTTCCAAACGAACCATTGATTATTATACGCAGTTAGGGTTGCTTGAGCCCGTTCGTTCTGAGACCAATTATCGCTATTATCCTGAAGAGAGTATCGAGCATTTACAGTTAATCCATGCATTAAAGAAACAGCATTTAACTCTCGAGGAAATAAGAGAGCGCCTGCAGCTTATGAAAAAACAGCCTGCTCCGATGAATGAAATTATCGATAAAATTGAGCATCTTCAAGAACAAATGCAGCATATTCAAGAAGAAGTGCTGGAATTAAAGCCGTTGCTCAAACAATTAAATGAACAACAGATCAAGATGATGACAAAACCATTGACCCAGCAAGGTTACGCATTGCTACATTCATTAGGGATATTGCTTGGAGGAAATCCTTTTATTTAACAATGGATATTAATGAATAAGGGGTGAGAGATGAAAGGGATGTTTAAAAAACTTTTATCGAAACTTGGGATTGGCTCTGCCAATATTAATCTGATGCTGCATCATTCCCAAGTTCGTTTGGGAGAGACCATTAGCGGTGAATTTTTCATTGAGGGAGGGACAGTAGAACAGCATATCAACAAAATTGATGTAGAACTTCGTTTAACATTAAACCATAACGGTCAAGTACAGACAAAAACAGTAGCAACAATTCCGGTTGCTTCTGCCCTTGTTATTCAGGCTGGCGAGAAAAAGGTGCTGCCTTTTACATATGAATTACCAAAAAGTCTTCCGGTTTCCGGACACAGCGTTCATTATACGTTTGTTACCCGTCTTGATATCGCAGGTGGAGTCGACCATTTAGATGAAGATGCGGTGCGAATTCTTCCGCCATTACCATTAGAGAAAATCTTCGTTGCTTTTGAAAAGTTAGGCTTCCGGGAAAAGGCGACTTCAAGAAAATTAAAACCGTATGGCCAAGAATTTGAATGGTTCCCGACAGAACAATTTAAAAACATTGTTCAAGAAATCGAATTTTTCGCCTCTCTTGAAGAAGAGGGGGTTCGTCTGCTTCTTGAAGTAGATGTATATGCAGGAGCTTTTGGCTTACAAGAAAAAGAATTAAAACGTGAATTCTTTTTCCTATATACAGAATTAAACGATGTAAGCACACTGGCTGACAGTCTTCGCGCGATGATTCAAGAAATGATCGAGCAACCATATCAGTATACAGCTTCATCCTATATGGCTCACCATTCTCATATTCCTCACTCACATGGACGAGGACACAGTATGATGGGGGCGATTGGCGGTTTTGCCGCGGGATTATTTGCGGGAATGTTAGTGGAAGAACTTGTAGATGATGTAGTGGAGGAAGCTCTTGGTTTCGAGGAGGAAATAGAAGAAGAGGGAGCAGGATTTTTTGACGATTTCTTCGGTGGGGAAGATGAAGAATTCTAATTTTGCGGTATCGTATGTTTCCAGTAGTGAATTTCTCTTCTGGAATTGCTCCATTTCTATTGTTAGGCGGGTTTTTGTTGCATCGAGCTTCACTCATTGGGCTTGGCATTATTCTCTTCTCAGCAGCCGTGGCGTTTCAATTAGTGACGCTGCCGGTAGAATTTAATGCAAGCTCTTGAGCGAAAAAGCTTCTTGTAGCTGAAGGACTTATCCGTATGAAGTACGTGGAGTGAATAAAGTCTTAAATGCAGCGGCATTAACATACGTAGCTGCGGCATTAATCTTTGCGCTGGAGTTAATCAAGTTTATTATGATTTTCTTTCGAGGAAATAGTGAAGAAGAATAAGAAAAACATATTATACAATTAACAGGAGGTGGATTCTCTAGCTGTTTGCATGCAGTTAGAGAGCTTAATTGGAGATATTTAATTTACTGATGGTTGGCATTTTAATTGCCTTGACGGCGTTTTTTGTTGCATCAGAATTTGCCATTGTCAAAGTGCGCAGTACACGGATTGATCAGCTCGTGGCCGAAGGAAATCGAAGTGCCATGGCTGCAAAAAGAGTCACCAGCAATTTAGATGAATATTTATCAGCTTGCCAGCTTGGTATCACCATCACCGCACTAGGGCTTGGTTGGCTTGGGGAACCAACGGTGGAACATTTGCTTCGTCCTGTATTTGAGCAAATGAATTTGAATGAGTCTGTAGCATCTCTCCTTTCTTTTGCGATTGCGTTTGTGGCGATTACCTATTTGCACGTAGTTGTCGGTGAATTAGCGCCTAAAACATTGGCGATTCAAAAAGCGGAAACCATTACGTTGTTATGTTCAAGGCCTTTAATCTTTTTCTACAAAATCATGTATCCGTTTATTTGGGTATTGAACGGATCAGCACGTGTCATCATCGGATTATTTGGACTAAGACCGGCATCCGAACACGAAGTCGCCCATTCTGAGGAAGAGTTGCGGATTATTTTATCTGAAAGTTATAAGAGCGGAGAAATTAATCCGTCGGAGTATAAATACGTAAACAATATTTTTGAGTTTGACAATCGGATTGCCAAAGAAATTATGGTGCCGCGCACAGAAATTGTCGCATTAGATAAAAACGATTCAATCGCGGACATTTTGGAAATTATGAAGAAAGAAAAATATACACGCTATCCTGTTATAGACGGCGATAAAGACCATATCGTTGGGATGGTGAACATAAAGGAAATATTAACGGATTGTGTTCGAAATCCACAAGCGATTGAAAAGAAGTTAGATGATTATATTCGTCCAATCATACAAGTAATTGAATCGATCCCTATTCATGACTTGTTCGTAAAAATGCAGCGTGAACGAGTCCATATGGCGATTTTAGTTGACGAATATGGCGGAACAGCTGGACTTGTGACGGTTGAAGATATATTGGAAGAAATCGTCGGTGAGATTCAAGATGAATTTGATATTGATGAAGTTCCGATGATTCGCAAAGTAAACGAACATACCACCATTGTTGATGGAAAAGTATTGCTCGAAGAGGTAAACGACTTACTTGGCACAAATATCGATGATACCGATGTCGATACGATTGGCGGTTGGATTTTAACGGAGAAATTTGATATTCAACAAGGTGAGATTCTCACCTACGGTGATTATGAATTTAAGGTATTAAAAATGGAAGGTCACCATGTCCAATTGGTTGAAATCACGAAGCGTGTAAAAACTCCTTTACTTACCGTACAAGAAGCCGTACAAGAAGAAGCGGAAACAAAATAACAGTTAATATTAAAGAGAGGCTGTCTCATAAGGGTCTGACCTCACGCGAGCTTCACAATATATCGTTCATTTATCCAATGTGATGTCCTATATATTGTGTTGCGGGGTCTGACCCTGTGGTTTTTTGGGCAGCCCCTTCGTTTTTCTAAAAAGACAAGTCATTATTTTATAACACCGTTTCGATTTTTAAAACTATTGGGAGACAAAACAAGACTAACAATCATGGGACTATTAAATAATCAAGATTGTTGCGTGTGTGAATTGGTTGAAATTTTTCAGATGAGTCAGCCTGCCATAAGCCAGCATCTTCGGAAGTTAAAAGATACAGGTTTAGTGAAAGAAACGAGAAAAGCCCAATGGATCTTTTGTTCCATGAACAAAGAACATGAAATGTATTCGTTAATCAAAGATATTTTAGCTCGCATTCCAGATCAGAAAGAAAAATTAAAAGCGCTTGAAGAAAAAGGAACAAAAATCTCATGTGAGTAACAAAGAGGTGATCGTTTGCATGACTGTTTCTGTATTTCGTTCAATAGGAATCACGTGATTTTCCATCCATAACAAAAAAGAAGTGGTTAATCGTGGGTCGAATTGTGTGCCTGCCCCTTTTTTTATCTCTCCATAAGCTTCTTCCCATGTGAGTGATGTGTGATACGGGCGAATGCCGGTCATCGCTTCGAGTGAATCGGCTAAAGACACGAGCCGAGCGAGAAAGGGAATATTTTCTCCGCTTTGTTTGTTTGGATACCCCATCCCAGCGTTCGTGGTGATATAAGACGATGTGAGAAATTTCAGTTGAAACATGGTAATCTTGTAGTACCCGTATGCCGAACAAAGGATGTTTTTTCATTTCATCAAATTCTACTTTCGATAGTTTCCCTTTTTCGTTAAAATGTGAGCAGGAACATATAATTTGCCGATATCGTGAATAAGTGATCCGAATTGAATTTCACGTTTTTGTTGATCTGTCAACTTTAAAAATGACGCGAAAGATAAAGCAATTTTTGTAACGCGATATGAATGAAGGAAAGTAAGCTCGTCCTTTTCTGAAAGTTGGTGCATTAAAAAACAAAGTTCCATGTTTTTTACAGTCGAAGACATATCGTTTGCCACCTTTTTGTTGTTGAAAGCAATCTTCATCTATATATGCTAATCTAAATGAGAATAATTTTCGAGTTAAATATTTTCAATATCGACACCGCGAATTGAAGGGATTTGATGAATAAACTCGTATACGTCTGTTGTTGCCCGTTTTTGATCGACAGATACTTTTAATTCAACAAAGTGGTTCCCGTTATCCAAATCTTTAATGCGCACGGTTTTAATGCGAATGTTTTTTTGTCTGATGCTTTCGATTACTTCTGAAATTTTTGTTGCGTCTAATACAGTAAGTTTAACGGACAGTTCCTTCTCCCTTAGTTGTTTTGGACCAAAAACAGTTGTAATAAGCGGAATGAGTTCAACGCTGGCGATCAGAAAAGCTACGCACAAAATGGCTTCAATATAAAAATTTGCTCCAACAGCAATTCCAACGCCAGCTGCTCCCCAAATAAGCGCGGCAGTTGTTAAACCTGAAATGCTGTCGTTTCCGCGTCGGAGGATAACACCTGCACCAAGAAAACCGATGCCAGATACAATTTGGGCAGCGAGGCGAAGCGGATCCATATTTATATGATCGCTTTTTGGAAACGTGTATGCCGATTCAATCGAAACGATAGTTAGTAAACAACTTACAATCGAAATGACAAGACATGTTTTAAGGCCAACGGGTTTTCTTTTTAGTTCTCGTTCTAAACCAATAATAAGTCCGAGGACAGCGGAAATTCCGAGTTTCATAAGCACATGAGCGTCCATAAGACATTCCCCCTTTTCTTCATAAGTATATTCGAAAGGATGATGAACATGAAGGCGTATATCGCACTAATTATTGGGGCGCTTTCTATTTCTACATCAGCTATTTTTGTTAAATTTACAGATGCCCCGTCGTCTGTCATTGCATTTTATCGTCTCTTTTTTGCAGTTGTTTTCATGACCCCGTTGTTTGCTGTAAGACATGTAAAGGAAACGAAGTTAATGAATAAAAAGGACTGGGCTTTCGCGGTGTTGTCTGGTGCGTTACTTGCCTTCCATTTTATTCTTTGGTTTGAATCGCTTCGTTACACATCTGTTGCAAGCTCTGTTGTTTTAGTTACGCTACAACCGATATTTGCTTTTGTGGGTGGTTTTTTCTTTTTTAAAGAAAAGATTACAATGAGTGAATGGGTTAGTGCGCTACTTGCGATTTTAGGTAGTGTCGTTATTAGTTGGGGTGATTTTCGGGTAAGTGGCGAAGCGCTTTATGGTGATATGCTTGCATTAATTGCATGTGCTATGGTAACAGGTTATTGGCTAGTTGGTCAACATTTACGAAAGCAATTTTCTCTAATTGCGTATACGTACATTGTCTACGGAATTGCTTCGATCGTGTTAGGTGGATATGTGGCGTTATTTCGTTATTCATTTTTTTCGTATGATAGAGACGATTGGTTGTATTTTATTTTGTTAGCTGTCATTCCAACGTTGTTTGGTCATTCTCTTTTTAATTGGGCGATGAAATGGGTAAATGCAGCAATGGTGTCGATGGCTATTTTACTTGAGCCAATTGGAGCGATCATATTGGCTTATATATGGTTAGATGAGAAAGTTTATTTGTCACAAGCAATCGGCTCTTTTTTTATTATTGTCGGAATAGGAGCGTATATGTTCGGGAAGCATGTAAAAAGAATTAAAAAAAATAGTTGCGTTTAAAAAAAGAACGTGCTATAGTATAAAGCGTCGCTGTTATGATGAGATAACAAAAAATATAAAAAATGTTATTGACACAAAAAGAATGATATGTTAAATTAAGAAAGTCGCTTAAACAGCGACAAAGAGATGTTCCTTGAAAACTGAACGAAGCGAAAAGCGTAAAGAAGCTAGAGATATGAACTTTCTATGGAGAGTTTGATCCTGGCTCAGGACGAACGCTGGCGGCGTGCCTAATACATGCAAGTCGAGCGGACGAATCGAA
>NZ_MQAD01000021.1:0-13427 GCF_001996285.1 Anoxybacillus kestanbolensis
TTTATCAAAACGTCTTGTCATTATAGACACTCCTCATCATTGATAGATTTACTGTACATTTCTCTATTCGTTGTGTCTATAATCTAGACTAACATCATAGGAGTGAATGAAGAAGGGTATCGAGAAATTCTGGATTTCTTCGTGGGAGGACAAGAAAGCGCCTATGGATGGCGGGAGATTCTCCAACAGCTCTACAAAAGAGGAGTCAAGGAAGTGCTTTTAGGCGTATTTGATGGTCTTCCGGGGCTGGAGGAAGCCTTTCGGGCGGTTTATCCGAAAGCCGATGTACAGCGTTGTGTCGTTCACAAAGTACGTAATACCTTAAATCGTGTTCGGAAAAAAGATCAATTGGAAGTGGCAGAGGATCTCAAACTGATTTATCGTGCACCGAATAAGGAGATGGCGTTACAGATGTTTCGACAGTTTGAATCGAAATGGTCGAGCAAGTACCCAAGAGAAGTGCAATCTTGGGCCAATGAGTTGGATGTCCTCCTCACCTTTATGAATTATCCAAACAGTATTCGAAGTGTAATTTACACGACGAATGCCATCGAACGAACGATCAAGGAGATTCGGAAACGTCTAAAACCGATGAACAGTTTGAGCAGTTTAGAAGCCGCGGAAAAAGTCGTGTATTTGACGATCCAAGACTTTAATGAGAAATGGGCAGGACGAAAGTTACGAGGATTTTCCGAAGCTCATGAAGCCCTTCAACGAATGTTTGAAGAACGTTACAATTAACCAAATAATGTAAATAAATGAGATAAGAGGATTCTCCCTTTCCACACAGGAGACTGAATATTCAGTCTCCTGTGTGGAAGAAACAGCCCCCTCTCTATTCTAAATCCATTTCAGAGATGCCCTATCTATCTTACATTACACAAAATTCTTGACGGTACCCAATTTTCTATATTGCTAGATAAAATAAAACAAAGTAATATTAGAATATAAAATATATAATAAATATTTAGTAAATTTATATTTAAGGTAAATTTCGCTTATTTTTGAAAATAGTTAGGAGTTGTAAAAATGGACTATCGTTTTCATCCATTGGGTGATAACGCAGTAATAATTGAACTGGGCGAAGATATTAATTTAGAGACTCATCAAAAGGTAAACATGGTTACAACCTTGTTTGATGAACAGCCATTCGAGTGGATGATCGAATATGTTCCTGCACTTACAACAGTAACTGTGTTTTATGATCCGTTAAAGATTTCGGATTTTAGCTCTTATACACTCCCGTATGATTACGTTTGCGGGCAATTAAAACCCTTATTGGAATCGCTTAAGATCGGTGAATTTTCATCTGAAAGGATTGTGGAGATTCCGGTTTGTTACGGAGGAGAGCTAGGTCCTGATTTGGAATATGTTGCGGAATATAATGGCCTCACGCCTGAAGAAGTCATTCATATCCATTCCAGCGGTGATTATTTAGTGTATATGATCGGATTTGCCCCTGGATTTCCATACATAGGAGGCATGTCGGAGAAAATTGCCACACCGCGAAGAGAATCTCCGCGATTAAAAATTCCTGCGGGTTCTGTTGGCATTGCTGGTAAACAGACCGGTATTTATCCGATCGAAACGCCAGGGGGATGGCAGCTTATTGGCCGAACACCGTTAAAGCTGTTTCGTCCTGATGACGAATCCCCTAGCTTATTAAAGGCGGGGGATAAAATCCGATTTATACCCATCACTATAGAAGAATACGAACAATGGAAGGAGGACGACAGTGATAAAAATCATTAAGCCGGGCCTCCTTACGACCATTCAGGATTTAGGAAGATACGGTTTTCAAAAATTTGGAGTGATTGTAAGCGGGGTAATGGACTCACTTTCACACAGAATTGCAAATCTATTAGTGGGTAACGAAGAAAATGCCCCTACTTTAGAAATAACGATGGTGGGTCCTGTTATTGAATTTGAAAGGGATACACTAATATCCATTTGCGGAGGAGATTTATCACCTTCTATTGATGGAAAATTTGTTCCATTATGGCGACCGGTTTTTGTAAGGAAAGGTAGTCAGCTTCGTTTTGGCCAATGTAAAGCAGGCTGTCGAAGCTATCTAGCTGTTGCGGGTGGATTCGATGTTCCACGTGTGATGGGAAGTGCATCCACCTACCTTAGAGCAGGTATCGGTGGATTTAAAGGACGTCCATTAAAGGCTGGTGACGAGTTAAAATTATCCCTCCTTAATAATCGATCCATCCAAATGATCCATGATTTTTCTTCAAAACTAGGAGATCGAAAGTTTGTAGGGACGAAATGGTCGGTATCTGCTGAATTTATTCCAATTTCTAATGAGATCCCCTCTATTCGGGTAATAAAAGGGAGACAATACCAATTATTTTCAAAAGAAAGTCAGAAAAGTTTTTTTCGTGAACCATTTGAAATTACAACCCAATCCGACCGGATGGGATATCGTTTGAAAGGCCCTATTTTGTCTTTAACATCTGCGGAGGAAATGATTTCGGAAGCTGTGAATTTTGGTACCATTCAAGTTCCGCCTGATGGAAATCCGATTGTACTTTTAGCTGACCGTCAAACGACAGGCGGTTATCCGAAAATCGGACAAGTTGCCAGCGTGGATTTACCATACATCGCCCAGTTAAAACCAGGTGACAAAATAAAGTTTGTTGAAGTTTCTCATGAAGAAGCACAAAGACTTTATTTAGAAAGAGAAAGAGAGATCCAACAACTGAAACAAGCATTATCAATAAAATGGAAAGGAGAAATGTAACATGCATATTGTCGATTTGAACTGTGATATGGGAGAGAGCTTTGGCGCTTATAAAATGGGGAGAGACGAAGAAATTTTAGATTATGTTACATCAGCCAATATCGCTTGTGGTTTCCATGCGGGCGATCCGTCAACGATGAGGAAAACAGTCCGTTTAGCCCTTGAAAAAAACGTCGGAATTGGCGCTCATCCCGGATTTCAAGATTTATTGGGATTTGGTAGAAGAAACATCGATATTACTCCTCAGGAAGCTTACGACATTGTTGTGTATCAAATTGGCGCCTTATATGCATTTGTAAAATCTGAAGGTGGAAAGCTTCAGCATGTAAAGCCGCATGGAGCATTATATAATATTGCCGCTAAAAACGCTGCGATTGCTCAAGCCATTGCAGAAGCGGTTTATAAAGTAGATCCGGAATTAATCCTGTTAGGACTAGCGGGTGGAGAGCTTGTCAAAGCGGGAAAAAAAATCGGCCTTAAAACCGCTAGTGAAGTGTTCTCTGACCGCACTTACCAAGAGGATGGGTCCTTAACATCAAGACGGGAAGCGAATGCTCTCATCAAAGACCATGACGTAGCTTGCCGGCAAGTTATTCGTATGGTAAAAGAAGGGAAAGTTACATCTCTTCAAGGGAAAGATGTATCGATTCAAGCTGATACGATCTGCATACACGGAGATGGGGAACATGCACTAGACTTTGCAAAATACATACGTAAAGCGTTGAAGGAAGCCAATATTACAGTTACAAAACTTAGTGATTTTCTAAAATAAAGATTCATAGGTTCTTAGGGGGATAGAAAATGCAGCAAAAAAAGAATATAAGTGTACTTTTAGGTGCGGCGTTTTTGATGGCTACTTCGGCCATCGGTCCAGGATTTTTGACACAAACGACACACTTCACACAAACGCTTGCAGCAAGCTTCGGATTTGTTATTTTAATGTCCATAATTATTGATATTGGAGCGCAAATGAACATTTGGCGCATTATAGCGGTTGCAGAAAAAAGAGCTCAAGATATTGCTAATGAAGTATTGCCGGGATTGGGATATTTTCTTGCAGCGCTTATTGTAGCCGGGGGACTTGCATTTAACATTGGAAACATTGCTGGTGCTGGATTAGGAATCAACGTATTATTCGGGATTTCTCCAGAAATGGGGGCATTATTAAGTGGAATCGTCGCGATCGCTATTTTTGTCGTGCGGGAAGCTGGAAAAATTATGGACCGCTTCGCTCAATTGATGGGTTTTGTCATGATTGCTCTAACGTTATATGTGATGTTTACAGCTAAGCCTCCTGTCGGAGAAGCAGTGGTAAAAACCTTTGTTCCAGATACGATCGATGTTCTTGCTATTGTTACACTTGTTGGCGGAACGGTTGGAGGATATATTACATTTGCGGGCGGACATCGCTTATTAGATGCTGGAATAAAAGGAAAGGAAGCGCTTCCTGAGGTAACTCGTGGTTCGATTTCAGGAATCGGTATTGCATCTATTATGCGAATTTTCTTATTTTTAGCAGCTTTAGGTATTGTCGCGCAAGGGTTAACCCTTGATCCTTCTAACCCTCCGGCATCCGTATTTCAATTAGCTGCAGGCAATATTGGTTACAAAATATTCGGAGTAGTTATGTGGGCAGCATCCATTACTTCCGTTGTAGGTGCCGCGTATACATCGGTTTCATTTATTCGTACATTTCATCCAATTTTAGAAAAGTATCATAGGTGGATTATTATCGGATTCATTGCCATTTCAACGTTAGTTTTCGTTTTAGTCGGAAGACCAGTGAAAATCTTAATTTTAGTAGGTTCATTAAACGGCCTGATCTTGCCAATTTCTTTAGGCGTGATGTTAGTGGCGGCATACAGAACAAAAATTGTCGGAGATTACAAACATCCATTATGGATGACCATTTTTGGTGTTATTATTGTGATCTCTATGGCTTATATGGGTGTTTACTCTTTAATTGATGGTATACCAAAACTATTTGAATAAGAATCGAGGGGGATCATGATGCCTTCTGTTTCGACAATGAGTCCTGCGGAGGCTCGGGAAATGATACGAAATAATGAGTGGATGAAACCAACAGCGGGTGTAGCCAATGGCTACACTCAAGCTAATTTAGTAGTTTTGCCAAAAGAATTGGCGTTTGAATTTCTTTTATTTTGCCAACGCAATCCTAAACCGTGTCCTGTATTAGATGTGACTGAACCTGGATCATGGGTGCCTACTTTAGTGGCACCGGAAGCTGATTTGCGCGTGGATCTTCCAAAGTACCGAATTTACCGAAATGGTGAATTAACAGAAGAAAGAACAGATATTCTCGATCTTTGGAATGAAAGAATGGTCGGTTTTTTATTAGGATGCAGTTTTACGTTTGAGTATGCTTTGATCAATAACGGCATTCCCGTCCGCCATATTGAAGAAAATCGCAATGTTCCGATGTATAAAACTAATATTCCATGTGTAAAAGCAGGACGGTTTGAAGGACCGATGGTTGTCAGTATGCGCCCTATTCCAGAGAAAGATGTCGTAAGGGCAGTTCAAGTGACAAGCCGTTTTCCTTCTGTTCACGGAGCTCCTTTTCACATAGGCAATCCGGATCGTATTGGAATCAAGGATATTCATAAGCCTGATTTCGGTGATCCTGTGACGATACGGGAAGGAGAAATTCCTGTGTTTTGGGCTTGCGGAGTTACTCCTCAAGCGGTCGCGATGCTAGTGAAGCCGGAGATTATGATTACCCATGCCCCAGGACATATGTTTATTACCGATTTACGTGATGAACAGTTTGGGGTTTTATAACATGAAATTGACATTTTCGTCAATTCAATGGTTCATTTTCATTTTAGCAGGGAGTGTGGTCGCCCCGTTAGCCATCGGTGAGGCTTTCGGGCTTTCTCTAAGGGAAATAGCGGGTTTTGTGCAAAGAACTTTTTTCGTCATCGGTCTCGTTTCGATCATTCAAAATATTTTTGGCCACCGAATGCCTATTGCAGAAGGTCCTGCTGTTTTATGGTGGGGAGTTTTCTTCGTTTTTTTAGGTTTAAATGGAACAAATGATGGAACGGATGATGTTCTACAAAGCATTGAGCTTGGTCTTATGATCAGCGGTCTCTTGTTCATTTTGTTAAGTGCTTTCAACGTCATTCAACATGTTAAAAAGCTTTTTACTCCTATCGTTACTGGCACTTATTTTATTTTATTAGTCGCCCAAATCAGCGGTCCATTTGTCAAAGGGATATTAGGGGTTGACTACAAGGGGCCTGGAATAGATTGGAGAGTATCTGTTACCGCCATATTTACGGCGGTCATCACCATTCTTTTTTCTAAAAGCCGCTTAAAATGGGTCAGCAGCTATTCTGTATTATTTGGGATGTTCATTGGATGGGGGCTGTTTTCCTTATTCAAGCTGACGGAACCGCATGAATTTGAACTGGATAAATGGATTAAAATCCCAGAAGTGCTTGCATGGGGAATGCCGAAAGCAGATGCGGGGGTTATTGCGACTTCGATATTTGTTACTTTATTATTATTAGTCAATATTATTTCAAGCATTGATGTAGTCGAAAAAGTAACAAGACCATTATCGAAACCTGTCTATAATCCATCGGGAATCATCATGGGGATAAGCCAAATTCTTTCCGGATTTTTTTCAACCATTGGCTTTGTTCCTCTTTCTTATACCGCCGGCTTTATTATGACAACGAAAATGAAGGAACGACTGCCCTTCATTATCGGAAGCTTTCTCATATTATTAATCAGCTTTTTCCCTTTTGTTACAGTATTTTTTGCTTCGATTCCGACTCCTGTTGCATATGCAAGCATGCTTTTAGCATTTTCGAATATGATAGGAATCGGCATTCGTGAATATTCACAGACCGATCTCAATGAAAGAAATTTATTTATTATCGGCATTTCATTAATGATCGGAATAGGAACTATGTTTATCCCGACCGAGGTAGTCGCAACTTTTCCTCCAGTCATCGCCTCGATTGTCAATAACGGTTTAATTGTCGGAGTATTAATTTGTATGTTGTTGGATCAGTTGATGTCTAAAAAAACGGAACGATTCACAAGCTCAAATAAAAAAACAAATAAAGCGGAACTCTTAAGATCTGAAGCACAAATGGACTGATTGAAAAGTAGAAAAAGAAGGCTCTATCCAATCGGAAAGAGCCTTTCGTCTGGTTATATTGCTTTTGAGACTCATTTGCTACTCTATTAAAATTAATGCTCTCAAGCTCGTATCGTATCAGACTCCTTTTAATATGGCTACATCGATCTTTTGATAAGTTTGAGACTTTTTGGAGAAGTGAATGGTTTTCAAATACTCTCTGCGGTTATAGTTAGCCATTAGAGACATCTTGCTTTCTCTTTATGTTCTAACTCTCTTTAGTTGTGTTTAAGATTTTCTCGTAACTCTCAAAATTTTAGCAACGCCTCCACAGCCTCCGCCAAATCACTATAGCTGTCTTTTAAGTATCGAGACGTAGTGGCAATATTGCTATGGCCGGCGAGGCGTCGAACTTTCTCTATATCGTTGTTTGTCGCCTTTAACATCCACTTACAAAACGTATGCCGAAACATATGGGGCGTCAGTTTTTTATTTGGCAAGCTGTAGCTTTCGATCATTCGCTGGATGCCCCTTACCGAAAACTTCGGAGAACGTTGGCTGTAAAAGACGTATGGCGATTCGGCCACATGCGGTTTCTTTTTCGCCATTTCCGCGCGAAACTTAAGCCAATCCTCGAGTTCTGCCAGCAAGATATTCGAGATCGGTACCGTCCGAACCTTCATCCCCTTTCCCACGATCCGAATTCGCTTCATCTCTAAATCTAAGTCCGTTAATTTTAAATTGGATAACTCCTCTACTCGCAATCCTGCATAGGTAAGCAGGTACACCACTGCACGGTCCCGGCGATATTTCTCTTCAGGATCGACTCCCCGGCTTTGCACCGGTTTTTTCCGCATCCGATGCAATAAGTCCTCGAATTCTTCTTCTGTGAGCCACATGATTTTTTCGTTATCTTCATCGGCTGATTTTAAATCCTGGATGTCTTTCATTGGGTTCTGTTCGAGCTTATGATGTTCGACCGCCCACGAATAAAAGCTTCGCAGCGAATTGAGCCGGCGATTGATGGTGGAGATGGCCAACGGTTTCCCTTCGGCCGGATTCAACATTTGCTGAATCCATTTGCGAATGTCGGCCGACGTGACGTAATCGCCTGGACGAAGATGCAAGTCTTTCAAAAACTGATTCACGTCATTGAGATAGGAGATCACGGTGTTAGGAGAAAATCCCTTCTCTTGCAAATATGTTTCATATTCGCGCAGCATCTTTTTCATCCTTTCACTTATACGACGAGTTTAAATAGATTCAAAGAGCAAATAATCGATTTAAAAAATAACATTATATGACGAGTATATCATAAAAAAGACGAGATTGTTAGACATATAATGTATATTATACGTCTAGTTAAATTGATCTAATGTGACATAATAGCTGCTTTGTTACATATCAAAACCCCTTGAAACATCCAAGGGGTTTTATTAGTGCAACAATTATGGAATTTGACCATAGTGATAACCAGCCTTACAAGTACTAATCGTTTAAAATCGTAAATTGAAAAGTACAGTTCATTGTGAGAAAGGAGCTGCACAGCTGATGCGTGAAGTTAGTCATGTCCGGATTCAGTTTGTTTTTAGTCAATGGGTTTAAACGTTAATACAAGATTGGGAAAGGTGAATTTTTCTGGACCTTTGTTTTTGTTATAACCAAATCTTGGGTCTGTGGCATGTGTAAGATCAATTAATTGGCTTTCAAGATGATTAATTTCTTCATCATTTGGATTATCTGTTTGGAAGATAGGAATAAATTCAAATGATTCTTGCCCATACTTATTCCAATCATTTTGAAGTTCTTTGCAAATGTGCTTTTGTGTTTTGGCATTGCTCCAGTGATTACTATACCGATTGTATAAATTACCTTTTCCAATATAGATACGGTTGCTTCCTTTGCAAAGGATTGCATAGACACCATACTTTTTTCTACATTTAATGGGAGGTGAAGATTTTTTAGCATCTTCAGCTGCTCCTTTTTGATAATATTCACTTAATGCTCCCACAATTATTTTGATAATTTTTTGAATATCGTGTTGTTCTTTCAATTTATTTTACCTCCTTGGTATATATCTTATTAATCTAATACTTTTTTATGAATAATGTTTCGGAATTTTTTGAAAGAGTTCTGAAAGTTTTTCTAAAAAATATATATATGGTAAGAAATATAAGTGAAGGAGTATGAAAATGATTAAACCAAAACATGGATTTTTTACAATTCCTGAAGCGGAGCAATATGCAAAGGAGAAAATTATTGAAGCCGGGATTGAACCACATAAAACCTTATATAAAAAGATTATGGAAGAAGTTCCAAATGAAAAGCTTGGAAAACGAAGAAAGCAAGTTTCAAAAATTGAATTAGAAAAATGGATTGCAAATTATATAAATCAAGCAGGGGAATTTGCAAAATCTAATCCAATAAAAAAAGAGCGTAATGCATTAAATAAGTTAAAGCAATTAAGGTTTTTTTTAAATCAAATAGATGATAAAATGAGCGATTCTGAGGCGAGAAATGCTTTAGAAATTGTAAAAATGATTTTGAATTCGTAAATGGAGGACAAATATACGTTTGATGAATCTTTTTTAAAAGAGGAAAAATCGTAGTAGTGGAAATTAACAGGTTGCTTTTGTCATAAACTTTATTTTCCGGAATATCTTGTACCATCTTAAAAAGAAAGATGGTGGTTGTGATTGAATCAAAAGGTTGCGATTGAATTTATTGCAGATGTTTCATATAAAAATATAAGCAAATTATTTAGTCTGATTGAAAGAGAAATTGATAAAGGGATCAATGATTTTATTCTTTTTATTTCTTCCCATGGTGGAGACACATATGTGGGATTAAGGTCTTATAACCAGTTAAAATTACTTTCTAAAAAAGTTAAATTGACAACATATAATCTAGGATTTGTTGAATCAGCTGCAATGAATTTATACTGTGCGGGAGAACACCGTTTCGCAATTCCCAATTCACGGTTTCTTTTTCATCAATCAATAGTCAATTATGAAAAAAAATCATTTTCAGAGATGCAACTTGAGGAGGAATTAAATAAATTAAAATCTTCAAATCACACATCAATCAATATAATAGTGGATAATTCTAATTTGATTTATGAGGATGCAAAAAAACTTTATTATACTGGAACCATCCTTAAACCTGAACAAGCAAAAGAAATTGGTTTAGTCCATAATATAACAGATGACATAAAAAGCATTATTGGAACTAATTACAAAATATACACCATCGAAAATGAATAAAGTAAGGATGATTATGTGAAAAGCATAATTTACGCAACCATCTCTGCATCTAATGCAACAAAATGTCTATTATATCTAGTTACAAGTGATGATGAAGCATTGGAATTATGATCCGCCGGCGACCCGTAGTCTTTTGGGTCGGGAAGGGCGATGTGATAGGCTGGAACGGGCCGGAAAGGCGCGTGCTCCGGCGGGATGGCCATCAGTCAGCAAAGCGTTTCCGGCTGCCAGCCGACCATCACATCGCCCCGGGGACCCGGACCAAAAGGAAACGGAAGCGCCGGCGAACGCGGACTTGGTTCCATCGATCTCTGTTTTTGTCATGATTTGTCGAAATATGCATTTTATATTTTTGTCAGATAATAAATATTCTAATATTTCTCATATATGGATCGGTAAAAATAAAAAATAGGCACTTCGCTAAAAAGCGGCCGCTCAAATTCGCCTGTAACGCGTTTTAATCGATAAGGTAATGGTTTTCTATTCAAAAAAGAAAAACGCCTGTACGGGCCGTTTTTTCGCGTTTAAAGCGATTTTGACATTTTTCTTCCCGCAGCGATGCGCTGAGCTGCTTCCTGGCGTCGCTACGTATAGCTTACGGACGTTATCATAAATTTTCATATAATACAATTATAACGAAAGTATTAATCCACAGTATATTGATAAGTAGTGTAATAACATGATTGGTATTCGTTATTATAAGTAAATATTTTGGAAGTCCAAATATCAGTCTTTTGTACATATCCAGGGAATATCTCTTTTTCGATATATTTCAACTCATCTAAAAGATTATCATATACTAACTTTGATATATGAATATGATTAGGGTTAGAGGATAGGTCACTTAATCTTACTGATTTGTTAACTGCATTTCCAGCCCAGAATAACCCTTTATTATTAGGATTTCCAGCAACTCCAATTTTAGTGCATAAAACTTCCCCATAATCTATACCAATTCCAAAATCAATAGCAGAGTATTTTGCCAAAATTTCGTTTATACCACTATTAGGATCGCTTATCATGTACTTCATTTGCATAGCTGCTTTTACGGCATTTGTAAGAGTTGATTTTGTACTTCCTGGAAAGAATACAAGCATACTGTCACCATTAAAACTTCTTACTTCTCCACCTAATTTATTAGCGATTTTTACAATGGTGTGGAAATAAGACATATGTATTTTTGCAACAGTAGTTTTGTTATGAGCATTTAAGATTTGAGTGGAGCCGCGCATATCAATATGAAGAACCGTAGTTTTAAATTTCAAACCTTTATTTCCGAAAGTTAACTTGGCGTCTTCTATATCAGGAACATATGTAACTTCTTCAACATCAAAATTCGAATTAATTATTTCTTTTACCTTCTTAGTGATATCATCTTTCATTCCCATAAACATATCCCCTTAAATAAGTTTTGTTAAAAAGATAAAAACTAATAAAAACATCAATGTCACAAATAAATACTTAATAACATGGTTTAATTTTTCAGACTTACTACTCATGATACAAGAACATTCGTAAACCTGAGCAAGTAATTCCTCATGCACTCTGTCATCCGGTAAGGAATGATAGAGCGTAATAAAATCACTTTTACTTAATTTTGAAATATGTTCAAAATATAATACTGAAGATTCTTCCTGAGTGTAATGTTTAGCTTTCTTTGGCTTAATAATCTCGAATAAAATTACGTAAATTTGATAAATAAGAAGTGATAGAGTTAAAACACCACAAACAAATGTTGCTAGTGATAGTAAGATATTTTTTTCTTCAAATGGGTTAACAAATTCAAGTTTTTTTGCAAATTCGATGAATGCAGTTAAAATAAAGCCATGGATTACAAGGATTGCTCCGGCTTTTTGATCTATAAAACGAATTAATTCTTGTATATTTGAGTGGTTATACTGAGCTAACTCATACTTATTTAACACATGTTTATCCATATTATCACTCCAATTATATACAATGTTTTCATAAAGCAATTTAGAATAGTTTACTATAATAATTATTTATTAACGTTTATAAAAGTAAGAGAGATGAATACTACAAACCTCATATTTAAAATACCTCCTTTGTGCTTTTAGTACTTGAATCAAGACCATTTACTTAATGGAATTACAACTAAATTATACCAAATGAATCTTTCTGACTATAAATCTTCGTTAAATTGAGATATAACGCAAACTAGCGAATCATCGCCTCACTTGCGGTTGTGGTAGACGGCGAGAAGTTCCTCTTTTTTATTCACTAGGTCAATCAGTTCGTTCGCTTCGCTTCCGCCTCGGTCACCGTAAACGACTTCTCCCCCATGATGTGTTTGCTCACTAGGATCTCCTTCCTTGCGTACTCGTAATGGATGGTGTTCGGACTCGTCACTACCACGACGTCGATGGTCAGGGCGAGGGTAGGCAAGCAGGGAATCGATGTCACCATTCCCCCGTCGACAATAAAAAAAGCAAAGCTAGCGAACAGTGCCTGGCACTGTTCGCTAAGAATTATCATACAGGAGTTTCAAGGGTTATGCGTATAGGTTGTTGCTCTTGCGGTTTATTCGGCACTCCGTCTATGTAAGATAAAAAAAGGGACTGACCCAAAACAAAGGTCAGTCCCCCTTCATAATAAAATATATACGTAACTAAGTGAAATGTCTTAATATTATATTTTTTGTTCGTTCGAGGGAGTTAGACCCTTATGAGTCAGAGCCTTATTCCCGTATAAAATACCTATATTTATATACATGCACTTTAAAACGATGACTTCTGTATGAACACATTTTTTCATGGCTATACTGCTCCTAAATACTCATGTGTAAAAGGAGCGGAAAGGACATGAAACGTCTTAAAATTACAAATGACCACGGCTGGACGCCTCGAACCCTTCGGAAACAAGAACGGAAAATCAAAGATGCTTCCCTTCGCGTTCGGGTGACCGCTGTTCGTCTCGTCATGGAAGGTCATCTCGGTAAAGATGTGGCCAAAATGGTCAATCTGTGCCGTCAATCCGTTGCCATCTACGTTGCACGGTTTAATCAAGGTGGGCTCGATCATCTACTCGATCGTCGGTTGCCGCCTGGTCGTGTGCTGTTTCTTACGGAAGAACAACAACAAGAAATTAGACAACTCGTGTTAACTACTACACCTGTGGATGCTGGCTGGGGCATCGCTTCGTCATGGAACACGCGCATTTTACAATCTTACATTCAACAAACCTATGGTGTTTCCATGTCACGGGAAGGGATTCGCAAGTTGTTGCATCGTTTGCGTTTGTCATGGACACGCCCGACGTATAAGCTCGTCAAAGGAGACGCTAA
>NZ_MQAD01000022.1:0-20539 GCF_001996285.1 Anoxybacillus kestanbolensis
GAAGACTAGCTTTTATAAGTTCTTTGTTTTTTCGACATGTTCATCGGCTCCTTCCTGTCTTCTGTATGGACATCTTTTTCCCGATTTATACATGTCTACTTTTAAAGGCTCACTCCACTGTCACGCCCCGAAGATTGTCGAAGATTGATAGAGACAGAGGGTCATTGGATGATCCTCTGTTTTTTGTTGCAACTGTCGTTGAAATTGCGAGAGGGATAGAGAAATGTTACAATCTCCATAGCAACTACATAAGCAGGGTGGGCGGTTGACCACTTCCCCGATGAAGGGAGGTGGGAATATGACGACGTATGAAGCATTGAGTCTTATTGCGCAATTCAGCTTAGTGTTCATCGGAATGCTAACATTGACTGTTACCATCGTCGTCTATATAAACAAAAAGAAATAACCGTCCCCCCTCGACCAAAGGTGTGAAACGGTTATTTCTTTTTTATCTGTTACACATCTAAAGGTCAGCCGCTCTTCTTGCGGCATGTAGTTGCCTGCTGAGTGTTCACCGCACTCAGCTTTTTTATTTTATGAAGTATCTGCTTATATTATACAAATGATATAGCTAGTTTGACAAGTGAGATGGGGCAGCGTGCCAGTCACCTGTCGAGAGAAATTTTTCTTTTGATGCAGGATTTTCGCTGTTTTTGTCGAAGGGATATGCAAGAAAATTCATGTGAGGTGAAAAGTGTGGGTCGGGCAAGGCGGATATGGGTGCCGCATTTGTTTTATCATATTGTGTGCCGTGGAAATCGGCGTGATCCGTTGTTTAAAGAAGCAAATGATTTTCGCGCGTTTTTGTATATCCTCGAGCAGCTTCATGAAAACATTCCGTTTGAACTCGCTTCGTATTGCCTCATGACGAATCATTTTCATCTTCAACTTCGCTCACCACAACAATCCATTTCCAAAGTCATGGCACTGATTAACAAACGATACGCCAATTATTACAATACACGTTACGGATTAACCGGTCATGTGTTTGAAAAGCGTTACTTCAGTAAACTCATTGACGATGACGTAGGGATGTTAGAAGTCAGTCGCTATATTCATCTCGACCCTGTCGAGGCGCGTAACGAGAGTAGCTTTTCGCGAAATCGGGCGCGATGAACAAGGAAGGAAACAGTCTTGTAAGTTTTCTGTAACGGTGTTAAGTATGGTGCGAGTGATTCGAATGGCGGAAGAAAGAGCGAGAATCAATGAAAGCCAGCAGGCAATAAAAAAAATATTTAAGCGCAAGATTAGGATTGGAAAGTAAACCGATGCAAAATAAAGTAGATCGTATTACGGATTTGTATTTGTTGCATCATTTGCTAGACGATTTATATCGAGCAGAGAAGAAGGAAGAAATGGATGATTTAATTGATATCGTATTAGAAAAACAAAAGAATATGATGTAGGGTATATCACGTCCAAATGGGATGTTGATATGGAGTAGTGGAATGTGAAGCAGGTTTACGATCATGGCGAATGAGAGTATTATAAATACACAAAAAATTCAAAAATTTTTATTGAAATTTCTTCTTTTTTTATGTACGATACTTAGTAAGTGGGGCCGTTTGTTACCCCTTTACTATACCCCTTTGTGCAAACGGTTTCACTCGAAAGAAAATTTAAATAAAGGAGGAGCAAATGGTGAAGGGAAGATGGAGAAAGTATGTCGCTTATTTCTCAATCTTTTTGCTTTTTGCACAGTTGTTTTCATTTAGCGCAATCGTTCGCGCAAATGAACCAGTGCAAAGCCCTGTTGTCAACGGAAACGATGTGACGTTTCGCTACGTTGGAACGGGAGAAGAGCAGTCTGTTTTGCTGGTCGGATCGTTTAATGACTGGCAAACAGATGGTGAGAAAAAGATTGAATTGACGAAAGAAAGCGATCATATTTGGTCAGTAACAAAAACGCTTCCAGATGGAACGTACATGTACAAATTTGTTGTAGACGAAAATTGGATGACAGATCCATTAAATAACAACAAAGCAGATGATGGATATGGCGGAAAAAATAGCGTCGTCGTTGTCGGTCAACCTGTCGAACAACAACGAACCGTCACGCTTGTTGGGAACTTACAAGATGAATTTGGACATACAAGTGAATGGGATCCGAAAGCGACTGCTACGATCATGACGCATGAAGGCAATGGATTGTACACATTCACAGGAACGCTTCCAGCAGGAACGTATGAATACAAAATTGCCATAAACGGTAGTTGGGATGAAAACTACGGCGCTGGGGGACGTGGTGGTAACAACATTTCACTTACGTTACAACAAGAAACGGAAGTAACGTTTTATTACCACGATAGTACTCATGCGATCGCTGATTCAACGTGGTATACGCCGATTCCAAAAGAAAAACAGCCACGATTAGTCGGAACGATTTTGCCTGCGATCGGCTATGAAGAAGAAAACGATGGTTGGACGCCAGAGACGTCAACCGCATTTTTTACAGACGATGACTTTGACTCCGTTTATACATTTAGCGCACGTGTGCCAAAAGGAACATATGAATATAAAGTAGTGTTAGGGAATAATTGGAGTGAGAGTTACCCACAAGATAATGCTAAATTAAACGTGTTAGAAGAAACGACAATTACGTTCTTCTTTAACGCAAAAACAAAGGAGTTATATACAGACTACAGTCCAACAGGTTCGGATGGCAACGTTGACAAAGATCGTTTAAAGCATAATACGTGGGACTCTTTATATCGCCAACCGTTTGGTGCGGTGAAAGTGGGAGAACAAGTTACGCTTCGATTAGCTGCGAAAGAAGGAGATGTAACAAAAGCGAGCTTATATGTAAAAAATACAACAACTGGAACAGCGAAGTTATATTCCATGAACAAAGTCGGTGTCATCGGTGACGATGAATATTGGGAAGCGACGTTTAAACCAGATGACAAAGGGTTATATGGCTATAAATTTATCGCGATGGACGGCTCTGCCAAAGCGGAATATGGTGAAGATACACAAGAAGGTCAATGGGGACGAGCAGTCGATAAAAATGCAGAATTGTTCCAGTTGACGGTATATGATCCAAACTATAAAACGCCAGATTGGATGAAACAGGCGGTTGTTTATCAAATTTTCCCTGATCGTTTCTTTAACGGCAATCCAGACAATGACGATGCTAAATCGAATGCACGAGGAAATGAACCAATTGAACATCGCGAATGGTCGCAACTTCCAGATAATCCACGCATGAAAGGGACAGCTGGATATGATGGCGATGGCATTTGGTCGAACGACTTTTTCGGTGGAGATATTGCAGGAATTGAACAAAAGCTAGATTATTTACAATCTCTTGGGGTTAATACGATATATTTAAACCCGATTGCTAAAGCGCCGTCAAACCATAAATATGATGCGAATGACTACAAAGAGCTTGATCCAATGTTTGGAACGCCTGAAGAATTTCAATCATTTGTGCAAGCGGTTGCATCTCGTGGTATGCACTTAATTTTAGACGGTGTATTTAATCACGTATCAGACGATTCCATTTATTTTGACCGCTATGGAAAATATCCAACCGTTGGAGCATACGAATATTGGTCGGCTGTGTATGATTTGATGAATGAAAAAGGATTATCAGAAGAACAAGCTCGTGCTCAAGTTGAACAAAAGTTTAAAGATGAAGGGCAAGAGTTTAGCCCATATGGTTTTCACTTATGGTTCAACATCGAAAACGAAAAAGTAAACGGTGTGTACAAATATCAATCGTGGTGGGGATTTGATAGTTTACCAGAATTCAAATCAATTCTTGGCAATAAAGTAAAATATGCGAGCGAGTTAAATAACGAACAGCTTGCAAATTACATTTTTTACGAAGACGATTCTGTTGCTAAAAGCTGGATCGCGCGCGGAGCTTCGGGCTGGCGCTTAGACGTTGCTAATGAAGTCGATACACAGTTTTGGCGCGAATTTCGTAAAGAGTTGTTGCAAGGTGACTACGACCGTGGCCCAACGTTGAAAAACGGGGAGCAACCGTTAATTCTCGGTGAAATTTGGGATGATGCGTCAAAATACTTCCTAGGCGATCAATACGATTCAGTGATGAACTATCGTTTCCGTGGCGCTGTGTTAGACTTTTTACGAAATGGGAAAGCGGAAGATATTGATGCCCGACTAACAGCGATTCGTGAAGATTATCCGGAGGAAGCGTTTTATGCGCTCATGAACTTAATTGGTTCACACGATACGGCACGCGCTGTTTTCTTACTTGGAAACGGAACGGATTCATACGAACGTGCCGAACTTGATCCGAATTATAATGAAGAACTCGGTAAAAAGCGGTTAAAACTCGCTGCTATTTTACAAATGGGTTATCCAGGTGCGCCGACAATCTACTATGGTGATGAAGCAGGAGTGACAGGTTCGAAGGATCCGGACGATCGTCGTACGTATCCGTGGGGAAGTGAGGACGAGCAACTCATTGCACACTATCAAAAAGTAGGTGCTATTCGTACCGCGCATCAAAACGTATTAGCAAAAGGTACAATTGAGACGGTGTATGCGAAAGGAGACGTATACGTTTTCGCTCGTCAATATGAAAAAGACGTCGCGCTTATTGCGGTAAACCGCGGCAATAGTGAACAAACGGTTGAGTTGGATGTCGCTTCACTTATTCCAAATGGCATCAAATTAGTAGATGAACTACATGATTCATATGATGTAACCGTAACAAATGGAAAAGTCACATTACGTGTTCCAGCAATGGACGGTCGAATGTTATTTGGAAAAGTAACTGTCGCTCTTCCGAATGAAGTAACAAATGTTCAAGCGACAGCAGGCGTTGGTCAAGTGACGTTAACGTGGGGAGGCGATGCACCAACGTACCGTATTTATCAATCTACATTAAAAGGTGCAGGTTATGAGCTTGTGAAAGAAACGAATGAAAAGACAGCTGTGATAGACAATTTGAAAAACGGTACCGCATATTACTTTGCGATTACAGCTGTTGATGAAAACGGAAATGAGTCCATGAAAGTAGAAACAAGCCGCCTTGTCCCACATTATCCATTAGCAGAAGAGCACGTTGCTTTACTTTCTGAAGTGAACGGTGGAGTGCTCGATTTAGCTGCTTTAATTACGGTTGAAGCGAAAGTGCAAATCGATAATGTAACGAAACATGGGTTAGCTGACGGTTTACAAGCGGTGTTGCAAGTGAAAAAACCGAATAGCGACAAATGGGAAGACATACAAGCAACGTACGACCGACAAGATGGCGATGCGAATGTATTCCGTGCATCGTTCACTCCGCTACAAGCAGGAACGTACACGTATCGTTATGGATTTACGACAAATCTTGGCGATGATTGGGTGTACACAAGCGAAAAAACATTTACGCTCACCGCAAATACAGAGGATGTGCAAGCACCTGCCAAAGGGATTCAACTTGTTCAACCAGACGTTGAATCCGGTCAAGTGAATTTAACGTGGTCGTTCGTAGATCGAGATGACAATGACGCCTATATGCTTGTCATTGAGCGCGATCGTCAAATCATTTATACAACAACGAATATCGGTACATCATTTACTGATTACGATGTTGAAAACGGAAAAACATATACGTATGTCGTAAAGTTGTATGACCGTGCTGGGAACGTTGTCGCATCAAATGACGTGCAAATTACGCCAGACATCGTGATGGTTCAAGTGACGTTTAAAGTGAAAGCACCAAGCTATACACCGTTAGATACGCGCATTACGATTCCAAATAGTATCAACGGTTGGAATACAGGTGCATGGGAAATGACGCGCGGTGGAGCGGTCACACCTGATTGGGAATTTACAACGGAGCTTCAAGAAGGCGAAACAATTACTTATAAGTATGTAAAGGGTGGTTCATGGGATCAAGAAGGGCTAGCTGATCATACGCGTGACGATCAAACAGATGATGACGACAGCTACTACGGTTACGGTGCGATTGGCACAGAGTTAAAAGTGACTGTGCACAATCAAGGTAATAATAAAATGGTCATCCAAGACTATATTTTACGTTGGATTGACATGCCTGTCGTTGTTGAAGATGTCATCAAAGACGGTGATCGTGTGACGATTAAAGGAAATGCGATTAAAGATGGTGTATTAACAATTAATAAAGAGCGTGTAACAATTCAAGACGACATGTCATTTACGTACACGTTCACACCAGCAGCAAACCAAAAAGAAATAGCGATTCACATTGAACCGTCTGAAAGAAGCAAATCCGACATTTTCAAAAATGACGGTGGTGCGATTGCGAAAAATACGAAAGATTACGTATTAAACCTCGACACAAAACAATTGCGTGAGGGGGTATTACAAGAAGATACGGGTAGCGACACAACACCAGGCGGTGGCACAACACCAGGTAGCGACACAACACCAGGGAAAGTCGAAAACGGTGCAGTTGTTTTACAACCACAAGTAGAGACGAAAGAAAAAGATGGAAAAGTCGTAGAAAAAATTGCGACCGTTTCGTCAAATGAAGTGGCTTCTATTGTTAGCGCACTTTCAAATGAAAATAAACAAGTTGTCATCTCTCTTGGTTCGCTTGCAAAAGGTGTGACTACAAAAGTAGATGTACCAGCTACATTGTTTACACAGGCGGCAAATAAGCAAGGAGAAGCAACGATTGTGAGTGCAACTGAGCAGGCGACATACAAATTGCCAGCAAAAGAAGTACAAGCGTCTCTGGCAGCGATTGCAAAAACACTCGGTGCAACAGTCGAACAAGTAAACATCTCGATCGAAATGAAAGTAAAAGATGCTCCACAACTACGTGCGAAAGCATTATCTGATGCAGTAGAGTTTCATGTTGTGGCGAAGGCAAACGGAAAAGAACAAGTGATTGATCGTTTTACTCAATATGTTGAACGTGAAATCGTATTGAAGCAGGCGGTGAATGCAAGTCGTTCTATTGTGGTGCGCGTAAACGATGACGGTTCCATTACACCTGTACCGACCACATTTGTTGGCAACAAAGCGGTCATCAAGTCATTGACGAACTCGACATACGTCGTCGTTGAAGGAACACATACATTTAGCGACATCGAGCAACATTGGGCGAAAGGATATATCGAAACATTGGCAGCTAAACAGCTTGTGAAAGGTATGACGGAAACAGCATACCGACCAAATGAGCAGATGACACGTGCCCAGTTTGCTGTGTTGCTTGTACGTGCATTAGCATTGCCACATGAAACATATGACGGTCGATTTGCTGATGTAAAAGGCACAGAATGGTTTAACAAAAACGGTGAATTAGCGGCTGCAGTCAAACTAGGTATCATTCAAGGAAAAACAGCCAATACGTTTGCGCCAAATGAGCCAATCACTCGCGCGCAAGCAGCTGTTATGATCGGGCGAGCATTGAAACTTTCGTTTGTTGGCTATGATGAGGCAACAAACGACAAAACGAAAAAGGTAACAGATTTCCGCGATGCAAAACAATTGCCAACATGGGCAAAACAGGCGATTGAAGCAGTATACCAAGCAGGAATTATGCAAGGAAGGGATAATGGAAGTTTTGATCCTACGGGCCATATGACGCGCGCCGAAATGGCGAAAGTATTGGCGGAGTTTTTAGGAAAAGTAAAATTGATGTAACGAAAGGGAGGCCTCCGATATGGAGGTCTTTCTTAATGTCGGAAAATGTCGAAAATTACATAAGGAAATAGAAAAATAAGAATATTATAATATTTTATGTATTTTATAGTTTCATAACTTTATTTTTCCATTATAGAAGGGAGAGGAAAAAGTGAAGTGGAAAAAACCTTTTAGTGTCATGACGACAACGGTGTTAATGGCGAGTATGTTTGCCGGAAGTGCATGGGCAAATGATTCTTCAAGCCGTGCGACGTCTGTTGTCTCATATTCTAGTAAGTTGCAAAGAGAGCTTGTGCAAAAAAAGCTAGAGAAGCAACTAAAAAAACTTCCACAAAAAGTAGAGTGGAAAGAAACAGACAACGTACGTGTTGTCGTTGAAGTGGAAGGAAAAACACCGCTTCAATACGCCACAGAGCAAGGCAAGCTGTATAAGGATTTATCAGAACAAACGCGAGAGCAGCTTGAAAAACAAGCGGAACAAAAACAAAAAGAAGCATTGCAACAAATTCAACAATCGGGTGTTGATGTAGACGTTGAACAATCGTTTACAACGGTCGTAAACGGGTTCAGTACAGAAGTGCAATATGGCGATATTGAAAAAATTCAAAGTTTGCCATCGGTTAAAGCTGTTCATCTTGTCAACGCCTATGAACGTCCACAACCGATGCCAAATATGAAAACAAGCCATCAATTTATTCAGTCGCAAGCAACATGGGCAGACGCACAGTTGCGTGGTGAAGGTACTGTCATTGCGATTATTGATACAGGCGTTGATCCATCGCATCAAGATATGAAATTAAGTGAAACAACGGAAGAAGCATTAACAAAAGATGAAGTGGAACAAATTGTTAGTGAACATCACCTCCCAGGAAAATACTTCACAGAAAAAGTGCCGTACGGATATAACTACTTCGATAAAACAGACGAAATTCGTGATCTTGGTCCAGCAGCTTCTATGCATGGCATGCACGTAGCTGGCACAGCTGCGGCAAACGGTCAAATTTCTGGTGTTGCACCAGAAGCACAAGTGTTAGCCATGAAAGTATTTAGTAATGATCCGATGTATGCATATACATATGACGATGTGTATGTAGCGGCTATTGACGATGCGATTAAACTCGGTGCAGACGTGATTAACATGAGTTTAGGAAGTGCAGCTGCATTTTATAATGAACAAGATATGGCGAGTGAAGCGATTGCGCGCGCAACAGAAAATGGAATCGTCGTATCCGTCTCAGCAGGAAACTCAGGTCATTTCGCTTACGGATTTGGTAACCCACTCGCTGAGAATCCTGATATCGGGACTGTTGGAGCCCCAGGTCTAGCAGCAAATGCCCTTCAAGTTGCAGCAACAGGGAATGAAAGATATTTATATGAAACATTTGTCAATGTGGGTGACTATCAATTTGTAGGTTATGGGGCAGATAATTGGGTGAAAGCGTTTGGCGATGATCCAGTTGAGTTAGTTTCCCTTGGTGGTGCGTATGGCTTTGTTGAAGATTATGATGGCATAGACGTAAAGGGAAAAGTTGTTCTTGTTCAACGTGGACAGATTTCATTTTATGAAAAAACAATGAATGCTAAAGAAGCCGGAGCGATTGGTATTATTGTTTACAATAACGGAAACCCGAACTTTTACAAAGATCAAGGTGGATGGGATCTCATTCCATTTATGAAAATCCAAACAGAAGATGGACAAGCATTAGAGGAGCTGATTGCTAAGGCTGGTGGTTCGCTTCAAGTCAACTTTGCAGTCAAAGATCAAACCGAAGATCCAGAAATGGGACGAATGACAGACTTTACGTCATGGGGAACGACACCAAGTTTACAGTTGAAGCCAGAAATTTCTGCTCCAGGTGGAAATATTTATTCGACATTGCAAGACAATAAATATGGATATATGAGCGGAACATCGATGGCAGCGCCACATGTAGCAGGCGGTGCAGCGCTTGTTATGCAACATTTAAAAGAACAATTCCCGAATATGGGAACGAAAGAGCGCGCAAAATTAGCAAAAATTTTACTAATGAATACAGCGAATGTAATTACGGATCAAGAAGGTTATCCATTCTCGCCACGTCGCCAAGGTGCTGGAATGATGCAAACGTATGCAGCGGTTACAACGCCAGTATACGTCGTCAATACAACGACTGGTGAGGCGAAAGTCGAACTTGGTGATTTTACAGAGAAGTCAATTAAAATGACATTTACAGCATATAACATGTCAAACGAAGATGTCACATATGACGTGAAAGCGAATGCGTTAACCGATCTTGTAGATGGAGATTATAACGCTTTAGCGGCACGTCATATAGAGGGTGCAGTCATTTCGACAGAATCTGACCAAATTGTAGTTCCAGCGAATGGGAAAAAACAGTTTTCTATAAAAATCGATTTATCAAACGCGAAAATCCCAACAACTGCTGGGGCGAAAGAACTTCATGAAAATATTTTTGTTGAAGGATTTGTGCAATTGAAAAATGAAACAAAACCAGATTTAACGATCCCATATGTTGGTTTTTACGGCCATTGGGATGAACCGAATATTTTTGATGGCATTGCCGATCTTGGAGAAGCATCGTTTTACGGCTGGTCAACGATGATGGATGAAACGACATCGTTTTTAATGCCGAATGAGGAAGGAAAGTATGCATTTTCTCCAAATGGCGACGGCTTTATGGATCAAATTCAGCCACTGCCAACATTTTTACGCAATGCAAAAGAAGTGCAATACAACATTTTAAAAGATGAGAAACAACTTCGCCGTATTAAATCTGAAAACAACGTACGGAAAAATTTCTTTGATGCCGGAAGTGAGCCGCCATTCTCTTACATGGACGGTCGTCTATGGGATGGAACAGCAAAATTCCAAGTTGTTCCGGATGGAGAATATGCGTATGAACTAAAAGCAGTCATCGACTATCCGAATGCACGTTGGCAGTCGAAGAAAATTCCAGTTCTCGTTGATACGGTAGCACCGACTTTATCAGTTAACTATGATGAAGAAACAAATACGGTTTCATGGGAAGCTATTGAAAATGGTGCTGGTATTGCTGGTTACGATGTATTCGTAAACGGAGAATCGATTACAGGCGAAACATTGTTATCAAAAGAGGAAACGAGTGTAGAACTTCCACAAGTTTACACAAACGCGGAAGTAACGGTAGCTGCGATTGACTATGCTGGAAACGTCAATTTTGCTTCAACGGTCGTAGCGGATGAAGAAGCGCCAATCATTTCACTATTCTCGCCGGAACCACTTAGCGCGTATGGTTCAAGAGATGTACATGTTTTTGGTGCAATTAGTGATGTGTCAAATGTTGAAGTGACTGTGAATGGAAAGAAAGTGACGGTAATTAATGACCAAATGATCGGCAAATATTTCTCTACGGTTGTGTCATTTGAAAGTGACGGTGTGAAAGACATCCAAGTAACAGCAACCGATGAAAAAGGTCAATCGATTACGATTAACCGTACGGTGTTTGTTGACTCAACGCCAGGGGAAATCGAATTTGTAGAACGTGTGCCGAAGTATGTCACACATGATGTGGACAAGTTTAACTTGCAAGTGAAATTAAAAGATAATTACCGCCATATGCAATTTTATGTCGACGACGATTTTGCTTATGGGGTAGATTTTGAAAGCCCGTTTGTTATGAAAGATTATGAACATACGTATACGCAAGAGTTGCAGCTAGAGGAAGGGCTCAACACATTTGTGCTTACATTAAAAGATCTTGGTGGCCATGTGACACAAAAAGTTGTATCGATTTATCGTCTAGCAGAAGGAGAACAGCCACCAAAAATAGAGATTACAGACACATACGTACAACCAAACCAATTTGTTAGCACAAACCGTCCAGCATGGTTCAGTGCATACGCAAACGAAGAAGTGACGTGGAAAGTAAAAGTGAAAAATCCAATCGGTGAGGAGCAACAACTTCCAGAACAAATAGGACAGGAGTACTCTTACGCTTATCAAGTGGGACAAGATGCGATGAACGGCACATATACTGTGACGTTTGAGGCATACGATGCAGAAGGGAAGCTCGTTGATTCGAAAGTCAATACATTCGTTGTATACAACTATGAAACGCTAATTGAAGCGGTAAAAGTATTAAATGAAAACGGTGAGGAGCAAACATCGTTCAATCAAACGGGTTCTGCTTACGTGATGGCACGTGTTCAAAACTTAGAATACGCGCCAGTCAAACCGCTTGTTATTTTACAAGTGCTTGATGCAAATCGCCGCGTCGTTGGACGGGCTTTCCTAACGATCGATCAACTTGATCCACAGCGAACAAACGGTCTTGGTATGCAATTGCCACTTTCATCCCTTGCAAAAGGAACGTATGCAGTAGAAGCATTCGTTTGGTCAGGATGGGATCAAAAAGCAATGGCTGAAGCAAATAAAGACAAAGTTCAATTCCAAGTAGAATAAAGGAGGGGTCTCTCCCCTCCTCATTAAAGTAAGGAGGAATGTCGCAGTGAGGAAAGCGTTATATACGCTATTAGCAATCTTACTTATTTTCTCATCTTTAGCTCCTTCTATTGCGGTATATGCACAGGAGGGGAAGAAAACGATTCAAATTGAACTGCCTGAAGGATATAAAGCAGTAGGGGAAGCAGATGGTTGGTTAGTCGGTTATAAAGAGGGAGATACTTATTCTTTTTGGGAATGGCTAGATGGTGAGCGTGACCAAGCGAATTTAGTTATTCCTGTTGACAAACTAAAACCAGATCTAACGTATGAACTAAGCTTCTCTATCGATATGAAAAATGAACAAAATGAATATGCCGTATATGCGGATACAAGAAAACTGACATACGAACAACTTGAAGCATTACTTGAAGGAGAAAAATTATCTTTGCCAACGGATCTTGTACCCGTTCAAGTGACAGGAGAAGGTACTCCGGTTACTAAAGAAGCTTCGGCTGAGTATTACTTATCGATGAAGCATGGTGATTTTACAACTCGTGTATATAATATCGAAGAGAAAGTATTCGTTCGCCCGCAAAAGATGACTGTGAGTTATCGGGGATTTGATGACGAGAACAACGGTTATGTAGTTTACAAACAATTTAACATCAACAAGGAAAATCATATATTATCGTTTGAAAATGCCTTTGATAATTTATCAACAATTCAAGTAAAAGGGAATAAAAAAATACGATCTTTTACTATTTGGAAAGAAAATCAACGTAACGCTTCTTCTATTGGATTGTGGAACGATCATGTTTCTAATTTGCGTGTGACACCAGGAATTTATGAATTGGGATTTGATTTTGTTGATGAGCAGGGTTTTGTATATAGTATGACCGCTGTTCAACAAGATTTTACAACATCCCAAATGTTATCTTTAAGTGAAAATGTAGTTATCGAGAGATCAGATGTTTATTACAACAAAAACTTTAAAGGATATGATATTTATATAAATACTGCTTTTCATCAAGGGGACTTTAGATTAGATTGGGTTAATAAGCTGATTAATGGACAATATGGTGAGAGTATTAAACCTTCTATTCGTATTGTCAATGAACAAGGGAAGGACATTGCTTATGAAGTAGGGTATATGTCGTTATCTTTTGCTAGACTACAAACTGACAACTTACCAAACGGCACATATATCGTATACTATGATTTAACTCTTCCAGACGGAAATCATGTGTATTGGAAAAAGCAGTTTACGGTATCAGATGGAACGACACAACCTGTTCCGGAAAAAGAAGTTCATATTGAAACAGACCAAGCTATTTACTCGCCAAATAGTGAAGTGAAGTTGAACGGTTACGTACGTAAAAAAGGTCAAGCTGGTTACGGGATGAAACCGACGTTAAAAATCACATCTCCAACAAATGACGTTGTATATACGTATCAATGGAACGATGCAGATATTCAAACGGATGGTTCGATCGCTACGTCGTTTACACTAAATCAAGCAGTTACCGGTGTATATCAAGTTGATTTAGTGACAGGAACAGGTGAAAGAGCATATACGTCGTTTACTGTTTCTGAAAATGCAGCACCAATCATTGTTTCGCCACAAGATGGCTCGTTTGTTCGTGGGGACGATAATAAAATTTACATTCATGGATATGCCAAGGCGAATATCGATTTAACGGTACAAGCAAAACAAGGAGAAGAAGTAATTACATCTGTAAAAACAAAATCAGATGCCACAGGACGTTTCTCAGCTGAGTTGGAACTAGCAGATGGCACATATTCATTAGTTGTGTCAGATGGTGAACAATCATCTAAACCTGTAACGATTACAGTCGATACGACACCGCCAGCAAAGCCTGAAGTGACGATCAAAGAAGAAAATAACGAACTCGTTGTAAGTTGGAATGAAGATAAAGACGTCGCTTATTATAATGTCTTGCTTCAAATAAACGGTGGAGAGTGGCAACAACTCGAGTCAGGCTTGAATCGTCAAGAGTATCGTTATTCACCTCTGTTGCCAAATACGACATATCGTTTTAAAGTCGTTGCGGTCGATCAAATCGGAAATAGTAGTGATAAGATTGCTGAATGGAAAACGGAAGAATTTATTGCGACGACATTGCAAGTTCAAACAGATCAAGGCTATTTAAAAATTGGCAGGAACATGAATATTGAGTTATACGGTTCATACAAAGAAGGTTACAAAGCAACAGCGGTTATATATTATGACGGGGAACAGAAAGAAATTGATTTAACGTACGATATGGAGCGTAAAGCATACGTTGGATCGTTCCTCGTTGAGCAAGGCATGCACTTCGTTGATAAAGTCGTTGCATTTATTACAGACGAAAAAGGACAAAAGACAAACGAATTAACAGAGTACATTGGAAAGTACGTTGGGGCAACTGTTGAAGGGAACGTACGTACAAACGGTGAGCCATTAACAAAAGGAAAAGTGCAAATTGGTGCATACACAGCGGCTATTCAATCCGACGGTACGTTTACGCTCGAAGGATTGCCAGAAGGGTTTTACAGTATCGATATTTACGACGGAAAAGAATGGAATTACGCTGTTTCGACGATCCAATTGCAGTACGGACAAAAAGAGCAAATAACCGTTCATTTACCACAAGAAGTGCGCATTCATTTTGTTGATCAACATGGACAGGCAGTAACTGACCGTTTATACGTAGAAATGTACAACGATCGTGCATGGTTTAGTGGATACATTAATCAAAAAGGGCAGCTCGTTTCTTGGGATGGTCGTGCATTAAAACGTGTACCAGCTGGAGAGTATCAGTTAATTGTGTACGGAAACGGTTTATATGAAACGTTGGAAACAAAGGTCACGATTAATCCAGCGCACAATTATGTAAAAGAGCCAATTGAGTTCACATTAAACAAAAAAGACATCGAAGTTGTTGATGTCAAGCTGACGTTTAAAGATAAAGATGGAAATGTCATTACAGAACCGGATGCATATTTTTATTTATACCAATATGACGTATATCGCACATCGAATTACGATCTCGGTTTTTACCATTCAACATACCCGGTTGAATATAACGAAGATGGTAGTGTAACGATTCCGAATGTCGTTGTTGCAGATGGTTATTCGTTATATACAAGTGTACCTGGATATATCACGAAAGAACAAAAAGTAGACATTACAAAAGATCAGCATGATGTAGTGATCACACTCGATAAAGGATTGACAGTGACAGGAAAGATTGCAGATTACGACAAAATGACAAATGTGTGGATGTATGCATATACCGACAGCAGCTATGGTTACGTATCGTTTGTGGAGGATGGTACATTTACAATTAAAGGACTCAGCGCAAACGAAGAAATCACATATGTCGTCTCAGCAACTGATTATGTCGAAAAGAGAGAGACTGTTGCTGGGGCAAGTGAAGGTGACACGCTTGATCTTGGTACAATTACGTTAGAGAAAGCAAAGTACATTGATGGACGTGTGTACGAAGGAAGTACGCCACTCAAACATGTGTCCGTACATGTATACGATAAAGATGGACAATATGCAGGTTGGGCGCGTACCGATAAAGATGGCTATTTCAAAGTTCGCGGCTTACAACCAGGTATGTACAAACTTGAAGCATGGTACAACGGAAAGACACTTGAACAAGAAGTTAATATTCAAAGCGAATCACAAACGGTCACGCTTACATTTACGAAAGGAACAGGAAGTTTTGTAGGTGAAGGAAACCGCTTCGTTGCGTCTTTTGACACGGTCGTACCAGGAAAAACAATTGACTATAAGTTAACGTATCGAAATAACGGTACTGCAGATGAAGAGAACGTTCCTGTCACATTTACTTTGCCAAATCATGTGGAGCTTGTCAGCAACTCACTCGTTGTAAACGGACAGCAAGCGACGTTAACAGACGGTAAAGTGACCATTCCTAAAGTAAAAGCTGGTGAATCAGGATCTATTACTTTCCAAGTAAAAGTGAAAGATAGTGCGGATGATTTTGTACGTGTTGTTGCGAAGGTTGGAAATGGAGACGAATTATCAGCAACGACAAACGTATTGTTCGTCACTATGCAAGCACCAGCACAAACATCTGAGAAGCAAATAAAAGTATATGGAAAAGCAAAACCGAATGCTGTTGTTGAAGTATATGCAGATGGGAAAAAGTTAACAGAAACGAAAGTAGAAGGTCGTTGGTGGTTTGCGACAGTAACGTTACCTGTAACAAAAGAAAAAGAGTCCTTCCAGCTGTACGCTGTTGTAAAAGAGAACGGACAGCAGCACATGTCTGATGTTTCAACTGTTGAATACGATGCATCTGTTCCAAAAGTGGAAAAGGCCGAAGTATTTGCGGGATGGAACGGAACTGTATCGCTCAATCCTTATACCGGTGTCGCTTCATTTGCCGTTGTTGAGAAAACACCACTCGACACGAAAATTGTGTTTAGTGACGAAGTCGATGAGGCGTGGATTGAGTTTTTAGGTGAGCAGTACAAAATGGAAAAAGAAAGTGATGGAAAAACATTCACGTTTGATGGTTCAAAGCTCGGTGCTTGGAGCTCGTACGGTGAACAAATGTTACAGCTCATTTTCAAAGTGAAAGGGCAAGAAATTCACCTGCCACTCATGCAAATTATTGTGTTGATTGACCCATCAGGTTACGTATTCGAAGGTAGCATGGACAATCGGTTAGAAGGTGTAACAGCGGAAGTTCAACAGCTTCAAGGGGATGAGTGGGTGAAATGGAATGCCGAATTTTACGGTCAAGTGAACCCGCAAGTGACAGATGAAAATGGACGATACGGTTGGGACGTTATTAGTGGCAAGTGGCGTGTTGTCTTCTCAAAAGAAGGATATGAGACGTATATATCACGTATTGTAGACGTTCCGCCAGCGGAAACACAATTGAACGTACCACTTGTTCGTCAAAGTAATCCGCGCGTAGAGACAGCAACGCCTGCAACAAATGCGGAAAACGTAGATACGAATACAAGCATACAAGTTACATTCGATCGTCTCATGGACAAAGCGTCTATTGAACAATATGTAAGCGTATATGAAGTAAAAAATGGACAAAAAACAAAAGTATCCGGTACGTTCACATATGATCGCATCTTTAACGGTTATAAATCGGATGAAAGTAAAAAGGATGATAGTTTACTAGATGGCAAGGGTGAAAGCGGTTGGTTTATTGAAGATGGAACGAAAAAACTCGTTCAATCATTTACTTTCAAACCAAATGCACCACTCAAACATAATACGACATATGAAGTAGTAATCGACTCACAAGTAAAAGATTATGCTGGCAAGTTGATGACGGATTACACGTACACCTTTACGACAAAGCAACAGCCAGCGAACCCGACACCAACTCCAGGAGGAGGCTTAGGAGGGGCGCCAAGTCCAACGCCAACACCTGCTCCATCGACCGATGTTGGGAAAGAAGTGATCCAAAATGGCGAGAAGACGGTCGAACTATTTACAGAGCGTGTGTTAGAAATGGCGAAAAATGTCGACACAGTAAACATTGCTGTGGAGCATAAACAAGGAGAGCAAGGTATTCATACACTTAGCGTACAAGTGGCAAAACAGTTGGCTGAAGCGTTGGTGGCAAGCGGGAAATCTATGTCGATCGAGATGAATGGAGCTACTATCGTTTTAGCTAAAGATGTATTGAAATCATTTACGAAAGCGGATGTAAAACTATCCGTAAGTGTCAAAGATGTGAAGCAGGAGACTGAGGGCAAAGTCATTGCACCTGTATATGAACTGTCAGCTAAAACATTAGATGGCCAACATATACTAGGTGAAGAGCCTATTAAAGTCGCATTTAACGTCACATCGACGCCTGTTGATGCTCGGAAAGCGGCTGTATATCGCCTCAACGGTCAGTCGTATGAATATGTTGGGGGTGTGTACGACAAATCGAAAAAACAAATGGCCGTTTCACTCCGCACGTTTGGCACGTTTGCTTTGTTAGAACAAAATAAAACGTTTAATGATGTGACAAGTCGCTTGGCTTGGGCGAAAGACGAAATTGAAGTGCTTGCTTCTCGCTCAATTATTCAAGGCGTAACAAAAGATCACTTTGAGCCGAATAAACCGATTACACGCGCTCAATTTGCGGTATTGCTCGCACGCGCATTGCAGTTGCCGACGGACGTATACAAAGGTGTATTTACCGATGTTTCGTCACAGATGGTATGGGCTGCACCACATATTGAGGCTGCATATCGTGCAGGCATTGTGCAAGGAGATAAAGGGCTCTTTAAACCGAATGATGTCATTACGCGGGAACAAATGGCAACGATGCTTGTTCGTGCGCTTGCGTACAAAAATCAACATACAAAAGGTAATGAGCCGCTCACGTTTGCTGATGAGTCAGCAATTGCACCGTATGCGCGTGAACATGTCCAATTGGCCGCATCTTTACAATTAATTCGCGGTACGGTTGTTAACGGCAAACTTGTATTTAAACCGAAAGCGAATGCAACGCGCGCAGAATCAGCTGTTATGTTGTATCGCTTACTTCAACAAACAGGAGAGTTTTAATGAGTGGGGAATGGCTTCTGTCGAATAAGACAGAAAGCCATTCTTCTATGTTATTTTGAGGGAGGATGTCGGATGAAAAAAGTCATTGCAACACTATTAAGTCTACTGCTTATCTTCTCTTCTTTTCCTGCATGGGCGGCAGGGGTTACTGTATCGACAGATAAATCGGCTTATGTACGTGGAGAGAAAGTAAATATTGTTGGGAACGTACAAGGAAAAGGAACGAAGCCAACGTTAACTGTGCGGGGTCCTAATCAATCGATTGAGTACACATACCAGTGGAACGATAGTGAAATTAGCACAAACGGTGCTGTACAGACATTTTTTACATTAGGAGATCATGCGTCATATGGTACATATACCGTCACTTTAAAAGCAAGTAGCGGAGAAGCAACAACAACATTTGTCGTCGAAGAACCGAAAAAAGAAAAAGTCATTGAATTGACTGCACAATTAGACGCTTCTTCTTATGTAGAGGGCGATACAGTCACTGTTTTAGGATTAGTAAAAGAGGATGGGAAAGCACTAAGTACGAATGTACAAGTGACATGGACGAAAAGCGGCACAACATTAAAGCAAGAAAATGTTTTTTCAAATAGTAATGGTCAATATACAAATACATTTCGGGTCATTGAAACAGGCTCCTATACGGTAAAAGTCGAGGCGTTAGGGAAAGTAGTAGAAAAAAGTTTTTCTGTTTCAGCGGCACCAACACCGGGTCCGACGCCATCACCAAGTCCAAGTCCAACTCCAGCGCCTAAACCAACCCCACAACCTACTCCGTCAAAAGGAGAGGAAGTAGACGAGGCGGTACGTCAGCAACTACAATCGTCGGTGTCAACTGTGACGGTTCAAGTGGAAAAACAAGCAACAATTTCTGCGGCAACAGTTAGTGAACTCGTGAAAGCGAATAAGCCGTTAGCTATCCAAGTAAATGGTGCTACGGTAGCCCTTTCGCCAGCTGCTTTACAGTCGTTCGATGTGCGTGCAAATGTGACGGTTACAGCCACACCTGTGCAAAAAAGTGAAGCATATCGTGCATATGATTTTTCTATCCAAGTAGATGGAAAAAAATATGATCGTTCATTTGAGAAACCAATTGACATTCGTATGAATGTAGGTAAACAAATCAAACATGCTGATTATACAGCAGCATATTATTGGAATGAAAATATGAAGCAATGGGAGTATGTTGGTGGGGCATTAAAAGGGGAAGAATGGGTTGTATCTGTATCTCATTTTTCCACATATGCGGTCATCGAGCAATTTAAAACGTTTGCTGATGTGAACAAGCATTGGGCGAAAACGTATGTGGAATCATTAGCATCACGGATGATTGTTAAAGGAATGAAAGAAAATGAATTCGTGCCAAACGGAAAGGTGACACGTGCAGAGTTTGCTGTATTGTTAGCAAGAGTATTGCATTTACCGAAGACTACGTATAAAGGGACGTTTACGGACGTGAATGAAAAATTAAATTGGGCAGTTGCTGAAATTGAAGCAGCCAGCGCGGCTGGAATTGTTCGGGGAAGTGAGGGAAGATTTGACCCGTATGCTCCGATTACACGTGAACAAATGGCAACGATGATCGTCCGTGCGATTCAATATAAAAACGAGCAAGTTTTAGAAAAAGTAAAAGAAAGTAATGTATCATTTGCTGATGCTTCGGCGATTGCATCTTATGCTCGTGAAGATGTGCAATTGGCTGCTCAACTACAAATCATTGATGGGAAAATACAAAAAGGTCAGAGAGTTTTCGAACCAAAAGATAAAGCGACACGTGCAGAAGCAGCGAAAATGTTATATAAAATGCTTCGATTGTTACATGAATAAAAGGATGTCCGCCATGGACATCCTTTCAGACTGTTGACAAAATGGTTGTAAGACAGTTGTTTTACAACCATTTTGTTCCATTTTGATATTTGTTTTCCTTGATGAACCGACGAAAATAACGA
>NZ_MQAD01000023.1:0-1500 GCF_001996285.1 Anoxybacillus kestanbolensis
ATGTAGCAGATGTTAACGGTAACCCTCTAACAAAAGGTACAGTAATTACTGTTGCTAAGTAATATGGGATGCGTGCCTGTGCACTGCGATCCGAAAAGTAGACAGTATAAATTCAGTTAACGTGAAGGAATCAGAGTGATAAAACTCTGGTTCCTTTCCTTTTCTCGTCTTTTTCCTAGTGTCTCAGAACCCCGTGAAACTGTCAAGGAGAGCACTTGACAGCCCCACGGAGTTCTGAGGAGAGGTTGGTAAGACGAGAAGGAGGAAATATAGCCCACTGGTGCTCGTTGTTAACTAGCCTTTGCATATTGAGTCGGTGTCTGATAACGAAGAACACCTTGTATCCGTTGGTGGTTGTAATAGCGAATGTAATCATGGATAAGCTGTGTTGCCTCTTCCACACTTTTCGTACGTCGCAAGTCCTGTTCCATCTCTGTTTTAAGGTAGGAGAAAAAGCTTTCTATGCATGCGTTATCAAGCGCATTCGCTTTTCTCGACATACTTGGTGTGATTGAAAATGTATCCATCAGCGTTTTCCATCTTGTTGATCGATATGGCATTCCTTGATCGGAATGAAGAATTAAAGAATCCTTGATGTGTCTGATTTCTAATGCATACAATAGGGAATCTTCCACAAGTTGAACATCGTGTGTTGATGAAATCTGATGCCCGATAATTTCATTGTTGTGTAAATCCATAACGGCAGAAACAAATAGCTTTTTATCTTCCACGGCAATTTCCGTGACATCTGTGACCCATTTTTCATTCAAACGTGTCGTGGAAAAGTTTCTTTTTAATAGATTTTCATAAATATATCCAGCGGAAGTTGCTTTTTTCACTTTGGCGGGTTGTTTTCGTTTCATGCGAGATTGACATTTTAATCCTAATTCTCTCATTAGTCGACGTACCACTTTTTCACTTACAGGTAGTTGATATTGATTGTTTAATACTGCGTGAATTTTTCGATATCCATATCTCCCTTTGTGTTCATGGAAAATCAAAGAGATATATTCTTTTAATTGTTGGTTTTTCTTAGACTCTTTTCTTTTTTTCTTCCCCTTTGTTTTCAAGTATTTATAGTAACCAGATTTTGAAATCTGTAGTTTTTCACATATTTTAACAACTGGATATTTTGTTTTGAGCTCGTCTACTACTTTGAACTTCGCTGTCTTCCCTCCCTTTCCAGAATTTGCAGATACTTTTTTAAAATTTCATTCTCCATCTCTAGTTCTTGTATGATGAAATCCTTGTCCATTTCAGGATGATTTCTAACTTTTCGTTTTAGTCCTACTTCCCCATACATTTCATACTGATCTATCCATTTATAAATATAGTCAGGATCTGTAATCTCAAGATGATGTGCAATGACTTTTACACTCTCCCCCGCCAAGGCTCTTTGAACGGCTTCCAGCTTCAATTCTGAAGAATAGCTTTTATAAGTTCTTTGTTTTTTCGACATGTTCATCGGCTCCTTCCTGTCTTCTGTATGGACATTTTTTT
>NZ_MQAD01000024.1:0-71925 GCF_001996285.1 Anoxybacillus kestanbolensis
TCGTTCGGATGCCAAGCGTGCTACATGCAGTACAGCAGTCGGCTGAAAAAAATGTGCCGATAGATGTGCAAATGGTCGATACGACAAGCGAAACTCCGCTTGCATCGCAAATGGAGCGAATCGTTCGGATGCCAAGCGTGCTACATGCAGTACAGCAGTCGGCTGAAAAAAATGTACTGATAGATGTGCAAACGGTCGATACGACAAGCGAAACTCCGCTTGCGTCGCAAATGGAGCGAATCGTTCGCGCGAGTCAATTTACACAATGGAGAAACGGAAATGCACAATTACTTATTCGGTTGCATCCTGAGCATTTAGGGTATGTCACGATTAAACTCATTCAGCAAAAAGGGAAGCTAACGGCAAAAATGATTACGTCTACGGAAGCGGCAAAACAGTTAGTGGAACAGCACATTCATCAGCTTTCGCACATTGCGGATCGGGTTACGGTCGAGCAATTTGATGTATTTAATGAAGCGAAATTTCGCGATCATTCATTCCAGCAACAAAAGCAGCAACAGCAACAACAAGAGCAACAGAGAGAAGAGAAGAATGAGCGTGATCAATCGTTTGATGAGTGGTTAAAAGAGTGGTTTGACTTTGAATAGAGGTGATCATATGACTGCGATCGATCCAAGTTTGCTTTTATCGCAACGCCAAGTCGCGCAGCGTGAAACAGGGAAAAGCTCGTTAGGGAAAGACGATTTTTTAAAAATTTTAATTGCCCAATTGCAACATCAAGATCCGTTAAATCCGATGGAAGACCGTGAATTTATTTCACAAATGGCAAACTTTTCATCACTTGAGCAAATGGTCAATATGTCAAATATGATGAGCAAGTTTATTGAGACACAAACGGGTACATCGGAAAAACTTACAGGCACATTAGATGCATTGCAAAAGCTTATCCAACAACAATCTACACCGTCGCTTGCTCAATATAGTGAATGGATCGGCAAGACGGTAACATGGGATGAACAAAGCGGTGTAGTGAGAGCTGTCGTCCAAAAAGGAACAGACATATGGTTAGAGCTTGAACAAGGAGAAACGGTGTTAGCCTCTCGCGTCACAAAAGTGTCGCAATAAAGGAGGTGAAGAAATGGATCGAATACAGTTCTTTCCGCATGCCCCGCTCATTCCGCCGAAAAAGCAAGTCGCTGCTTCATCAAAGTCAGAGCGACAATCGTTTCGCGATGCGCTTATTGAAGCAGGAAAAGGGCTAAAAATAAGCAAACATGCACAACAACGTTTGCAAGAGCGAAATATTCACATTAACGACGAACAGTGGGCGATGATTGGGCAAAAAATTGTAGAGGCAAAACAAAAAGGGGTGCGCGATTCACTCGTCATTACAAATGAAGCTGCATTAATTGTGAGCGCTGTGAATGAAACGGTCATTACCGCGATGAATCGCGAAGAAGCACAAACGCAACTATTTACAAATATTAATGGCGCCATCATTATATAAGGCTGGACCGTTACAGGAAGCCTTTGAGCGTGCGGAATGACGGAAGCCGCTCAAATAAGAAAAAGGAGAGGATTATATGTTACGTTCAATGTTTACTGGCATTGGTGGTATTCGCAACTTCCAATATAAATTAGACGTCATTGGTAACAATATTTCTAACGTCAATACGTATGGCTATAAAAAAGCGCGCGTGACGTTTAAAGACCTTGTGTCGCAACAAATTTCTGCGGCGACATCATCGACAGGAACGCGCGGGGGAATTAACGGAAAACAAATCGGATTGGGAAGCGGTCTCGGTTCGATCGAAACGATTCATACGCAAGGATCGACGCAAACGACGGCACGTCCGCTCGATTTGGCGATCGGTGGCGACGGCTTTTTCGTTGTTGGTTCGATTAACGACGTCACATTAATTAGCATGGATGGACCAGCTGGAAAACTCGGAACGAATAGAGTGAATACAGGAGTGCCTATTGACCGCGTCTTTAATTTAAGCTTTACACGTGCAGGGAACTTTTATTTGGATGAGTACGGCTATATTGTAAACTCAGACGGACAATATTTAATTGGTGAGGCAGCGATTAAAGATGTGGATACAGTCATTACGAATGCGCCGCATGTAGCTCAAGCAAGACGTGATTTAGAAACATTTCTTAATAGTGCAAACGGTCTTGTAAACTTTATAAAAAAATGGAAAGAAGAGTTCACGAAAGATCCTGATAACAATCCGACGACACAAACGGATTTTATTACTTTTATTAACAACTTTAACAATGAATTAAGCACCTTAAACGAGAAAATAACAGGGAAGACGGATCCGAACGATACAACGTTGGCAGCAGCTGGGACATATTTTAATGACCGTGTATCTCCTAAAGCTAGCATTAACCCTGTTCCTCTGCTTCCAGCAAACGAGGCGGACTGGCCGGATACATTAGCAGAAGCAGAAAAAATGATGGGACCATATTTAGAAGGAATTAGCGGTTTTGTTGAAAGTGTTCAACAAGTGTTGCAAGACTACAGCGAGCCGAAATACGGAAATGTCACAAGCTTTGAACCGGGTCTCATTCAAATTCCAAAAACAGCGAAAAGCTTCGGGATTACAGCGGATGGAAAAGTAACGTTCATCGATAGCAATGGACAATTAAAAATTGCAGGTCAAATTTTATTAGCGCAATTTCCAAACCCAACAGGTTTAGAGAAAATGGGGGGGAATACGTTTAAAGAAACGAACAACTCTGGTAAACTTGACCGCAATGCAGACGGCTTGACGATTAATGAGTTGTCGCGCCCAGGTTTAAACGGTGCCGGTGAAATTATTTCTGGTGCGCTCGAAATGTCGAACGTAGACTTATCCGAAGAGTTTACCGAAATGATTGTTGCGCAACGCGGATTCCAAGCAAACACGCGCATTATTACAACATCGGACGAGATTTTACAAGAATTAGTTAACTTAAAGAAATAATAAGGGAGGGGAGGGCACTAGGCTCTGTCTAGTGCCCGCATACATATGATTACATTAACGCGGTTAAATGGAAAACAATTCACACTAAACGCGATATACATAGAACAAGTTGAAGCGTTTCCAGACACGACCATTACGTTAACGAATGGCAAAAAGTTTGTCGTGCGGGAGTCTGTAGAAGATGTTATGTCATTAGTAGAAACGTTTTATCGTAACATTTCTGTGCTCGGGTTAAGGAGAGAGGCGGAGGGATCCGACGTTGAAAGACAATAAAATGTTAAAAATGATGCTAATTATCATGGGAGTGATTACGCTTGTTAGCGTCGTTGCCCTTGTTGTTGTCATGAAATTTATGGGCAATAATGAGCCAAAAGAACCGACGGTTGATGAAATCGTCGCCAGTTCATTTGATGTACCTGAAATCATGACCAACCTAATGGATGGAAGCTTTATTAAAATCGCGTTTAAAATTCAAACAGATAGCGAAAAGGCAAAAGAAGAAGCAGAAAAACGTGATTTTCAAATTAAAAATATCATCATTGAAGAACTATCTGAAATGACGGCGGAACAGTTTAAAGGAAAACAAGGAAAACTGCTCCTAGAGAAAAAATTGCGTGAACGCATCAATGAGCTTATGCAAGAAGGAAAAGTTGAGAAAATTTATATAACCTCCTTTATTCTCCAGTAAATAAAATGAATAGGAGTAGGAGGTGAGAACAGTGTCAGGAGAAGTTTTATCACAAAGTGAAATTGATGCCTTGCTGGCAGCGTTATCTGCTGGAGAGATGGACGCGGATGAGCTGAAAAAAGAAGAAGCAGAGAAAAAAGTGAAAGTGTACGACTTTAAACGGGCGTTGCGGTTTTCAAAAGACCAAATTCGCAGTTTAACACGCATACATGAAAACTTTGCTCGGCTATTGACGACGTTTTTTTCCGCACAACTGCGTACGTATGTGCAAATTTCTGTCGCATCGGCCGATCAGTTGCCATACGAAGAATTTATTCGCTCTATTCCAAAAATGACGATTTTAACGGTGTTTGAAGTTCCACCTTTGGATGGACGCGTCCTGTTAGAAGTCAACCCAAACATCGCCTATGCTATGCTTGACCGCGTATTGGGAGGCAGAGGTGTCAGCTTAAATAAAATTGAAAATTTAACCGAAATTGAAACAAAAATTATGTCGAATTTGTTTGAAAAAGCGTTTAGCAATTTGCGAGAAGCGTGGGAGTCCGTCGCAGACATCGACCCGATGCTGACAGATTTCGAAGTCAATCCACAATTTTTACAAATGGTATCACCAAATGAAACGGTTGTCGTTATTTCGTTAAATACACAAATCGGTGATACGAGCGGAATGATTAACATTTGTATTCCGCACGTTGTGTTAGAACCAATCATTCCGAAATTATCTGTTCATTATTGGATGCAAACACAAAAAAAGGCTCGGGAACCTGAAGAAGTTGCGACGTTGCAAAAGCGATTAAAGCAAACGAAAGTGCCAATGATCGCAGAGCTCGGTACATCGACGATCTCCATTCAAGAATTTTTGCAACTCTCTGTTGGTGATGTCATTCAACTCGATCAAACGGTACGTGATCCACTCGTGATTAAAGTAGGAGATGTGCCGAAATTTATCGGGCAGCCAGGAAAAATGAATAAACGATTAGCTATACAAATTTTAGATGTGATAAAGGGGGAAGACGGCGATGATGAGTGACGATATGTTATCTCAAGATGAGATTGATGCGTTGTTGCGAGGAATTGACGAAGACCCGATGCCGTCTAGCACAATGTCGATCGATGAAGTATTAACACCAATCGAGCAAGATGCGCTTGGTGAAATTGGAAATATTTCGTTTGGTAGTTCAGCGACAGCGTTATCGATGCTATTAAATCAAAAAGTTGAAATTACAACGCCGAGCGTTTCACTCATCGAACGTGCGCGCGTAGCAGAAGAGTTTCCGCATCCGTACGTTGCGATTCAGGTCAGCTATACCGAAGGATTTTTAGGAACAAATTTACTTGTCATTAAACAATCTGACGCTGCGATTATCGCAGATTTAATGATGGGGGGAGATGGCACAAATCCACCCGATTTTATGGACGAAATTCAATTGAGTGCTGTACAAGAAGCGATGAACCAAATGATGGGTTCGGCTGCGACGTCGATGTCGACGATCTTTAGCAAAAAAGTTGATATTTCGCCACCAAGTTTACACTTACTTGATTTATCGGAAGGCGAAGGATTTGAATATTTACCGCCGGACGACGTGCTTGTTAAAGTATCGTTCCGTTTAAAAGTAGGCAATTTAATTGATTCGAATATTATGCAACTGTTGCCAATTCATTTTGCGAAAGAATTAGTCGAAAATTTATTAAATCCGTCTAGTACAAAGACCGAAACATCAGCTACAATAAATACGAACGAGCCACATCAAACCGCGCCATCCGCACAGACGAAACCAGCGCCTTCATCGGCTCAACAAACGCAAAAAGAAGCTCCTCAACATTTTGGGACGGGAGCCGTGCAGCAGCCTGTCAACGTCCAGCCTGTTGCTTTTGCAAGTTTTGAACCAGCGCCATTGCCAGAAGCGGAATCACGCAATCTTGATATGTTGCTTGATATTCCGTTGCAAGTGACGGTGGAACTCGGGCGAACGAAGCGCTCTGTGCAAGATATTTTAAGTTTATCATCAGGCTCCATCATTGAACTTGATAAGCTGGCTGGTGAACCGGTTGACATTTTAGTCAATAACAAATTGATCGCGAAAGGTGAAGTTGTCGTCATCGATGAAAATTTCGGCGTGCGTGTGACGAGCATTATTAGCCAGAGCGATCGGTTAAACAAATTACGATAATTCGGGAGGTTTTTGGAGAATGGCGAGAATTTTAATTGTTGATGATGCAGCATTTATGAGAATGATGATTAAAGATATTTTAACGAAAAATGGGCACGAAGTCGTCGCGGAAGCAGCTGATGGGGCGCAAGCGGTCGAAAAATATAAAGAGTTTCGCCCAGACTTAGTCACAATGGACATTACGATGCCAGAGATGGATGGCATTACGGCGCTGAAAGAAATTAAAAAAATTGACAGCAACGCCAAAGTCATTATGTGTTCAGCCATGGGGCAACAAGCGATGGTTATTGATGCGATTCAAGCAGGAGCAAAAGATTTTATTGTCAAACCGTTCCAAGCAGATCGCGTCATTGAAGCGATTAATAAAACGCTCGGTTAGAGGTGGAATTCATTGCGCTATATTCGCATCATCATGTTGTGCGCGTTCGTTGTTCTGCAAGCAGTTTCCCCTGCTTTTGCAGAACAAGCGAACAGCGTAAAAGAATGTGTAGAACATCCAGAAAAGTGTAAAGAACAACAAACAAATGAGGCAACTCAAACGGCAACAGTTTCGGAATCGACTCCGATTACCGTTTGGGATTTCGTTAAACTGATTGGTGCAACTGCTTTTGTTATATTTTTGTTATATGCGCTTTTAAAATGGTTAAATAAACAAAACCGATTTTATGAGCGAAAAGGGCTCATTCAACATTTAGGTGGGACAAGTTTAGGTACAAACCGAACGATTCAAATTGTGAAAGTCGGTCGGCGTGTGTTAGTTGTTGGTGTAGGTGAATCGATTCACTTATTAAAAGAAATTACGGATGAGCAAGAAATTGAGGAGTTGCTTAAGCAACATGAAGCGCGCCTCGATTCATTGCTTGATACAAACGTATGGAAATCATTGCAATCGCTTTTACAGCAAAAAACGAACGAGCCTCGTTTTCGCCAATTGTTCGATCGAGAGTTACAACAGTTGGTTGAGAAGCGAAAACAAGCGATGAGAGCGCTGGAAAAAGAAAGGGATTCACATGAATGAAGTGATGCAGTTTTTTAATAATAGCGCGCCCGAAAACGTAGCGACATCTGTGAAGCTGTTATTGTTGCTGACGGTCTTATCGATTGCGCCAGGCATTTTAATTATGGTGACGTCGTTTACGCGCATCGTGATCGTCTTATCGTTTGTCAGAACAGCGCTCGGCACGCAACAAATGCCGCCGAACCAAGTCATTATCGGGCTATCTTTATTTTTAACATTTTTTATTATGGCACCGACATTTCAACAAATTAATCGTGATGCCTTGCAGCCGCTGTTTGATGAAAAAATTAATTTAGAGCAAGCATATGAACGAGCCGAAGCACCATTAAAAGAGTTCATGAGCAAACATACGCGACAAAAAGATTTAGCTTTATTTTTAAGCTACGCAGGGGCTGAACAGCCAAAAACAATACAAGATATTCCGATGTCAGCGCTCGTCCCTGCTTTTGCGATTAGCGAATTAAAAACAGCGTTTCAAATCGGTTTCATGCTATTCATTCCGTTTTTAGTCATTGATATGATTGTGGCAAGCGTATTAATGTCGATGGGAATGATGATGTTACCGCCGGTCATGATTTCGTTACCGTTTAAAATTTTACTGTTTGTTCTTGTGGATGGTTGGTATTTAGTTGTGAAATCATTATTAGAAAGCTTTTAAAGTAGGTGGGAAAAATGAGTCCCGATTTTGTCATTCAAGTTGCGGAACGCGGTGTGTACATGGTGCTTGTCGTATGCGGACCGCTCATGTTGCTTGCGCTTGCGGTCGGACTATTGATTAGCATTTTGCAAGCGACGACGCAAATTCAAGAACAAACGTTAGCGTTTGTTCCTAAAATTGTTGCCGTGTTACTCGGTCTCGTTTTTTTCGGACCGTGGATGCTTTCGCGCATGGTGTCATATGCATACAATATTTTTAGCAACTTAAGTAAATTTGTAGGATGAAGCGTATGGAGCTATACACGTATGTACCAACTTTTTTACTTATTTTTGCGCGCGTCGCTTCATTCTTTGTGACGATGCCGCTTTTCTCATATCGAAACGTGCCAAACGTTCATAAAATCGGTTTTGCCTTTTTTATTAGTTGGCTCATGTTTTTTTCGCTTGATCCAAAGCCATTGGATATTGACGGGACGTATATGATGTTGTTAATTAAAGAAGTGCTTGTCGGGTTATTGATTGGGCTTGTTGCATTTATCATTATGTCGGCTATTCAAATTGCGGGCGGATTCATCGATTTTCAAATGGGGTTTGCGATTGCAAACGTCATCGATCCGCAAACAGGTGCCCAAAGCCCATTAATGGGACAATATTTATACACGATCGCTTTGTTTTTTTTACTCGCCGTCAATGGACATCATATGTTGTTAGACGGTATTTTTTATAGCTATCAATTCATTCCGCTCGATCATCTCGTTTCGTTTGGAAATGAACAAATCGCAGAACAAGTTGTCCGTTTATTTCAAGCGATGTTCGTCATTGCTTTACAAATGGCTATTCCGATTGTTGGATGTTTGTTTTTAGTCGATGTAGCACTTGGTATTGTCGCGCGAACTGTCCCACAAATGAACATTTTTGTGATCGGTCTTCCCGTAAAAATTATCGTTAGTTTTGTGCTGTTTGTCATCGTATTTTCAAGTATGTTTGCCGTCACAAAGCAATTGTTTGAATTCGCTTTTATATCGATGCGCGGCATGATGAAATTGTTAGGAGGGGCGTAGCGTGAGCTGGTTGTCGGTCGATCTGCAGTTTTTTGCAGGAGAAAAAACAGAAAAAGCGACGCCAAGAAAACGGCAAGAAGTTCGTAAAAAGGGACAAGTAGCAAAAAGTGCAGATGTGACAGCTGCCTTTTTAATGCTTATCGTTTTTCTCGTCCTCTCTTTTTCTTCCGGTATGTGGGGAGATGCAATTACTCGGCTATTTCGCCAGTCGTTTCAACATTATTTTTTCATGGATGTGACGATCGATTCTGTACAGCTCATTTTCGTTGATCTCCTACAGCAACTTGCATTGCTCGTTGGACCTATTTTTTTAGCGGCAATTGCGGCGGCGTTATTTGCTAATTTTGTGCAAGTCGGTTTTTTATTCACAACGGAACCGCTGCAAATGAAGTTAAGTAAACTTGACCCGATTCAAGGGTTTAAGCGCATCTTTTCGCTCCGCGCCCTTGTAGAATTGCTCAAATCGATTTTAAAAGTATTGTTTGTTGGTGTTGTCACATTTTCTATTTTATGGATGCACATCGATGATATTTTATCGTTATCGCATAAATCGATTGGGGCAATTGCCGCGACGCTTGGACGTTTAACGATTCAAATGGGGCTTGTTGCTTCTGTCGCTTTACTATTTCTTTCGCTGTTCGATTATTTATATCAACGGTATGATTTTGAAAAAAATATTCGTATGTCAAAACAAGATATTAAAGACGAATACAAAAAGACAGAAGGAGACCCGTTAATTAAATCACGCATTAAGCAAAAGCAACGAGAAATGGCGATGCGCCGCATGATGCAAGAAGTGCCGAAAGCAGATGTCGTCATTACAAACCCGACGCATTTTGCTGTGGCGTTAAAGTACGATGAACAGCAAGCAGACGCTCCGATCGTTGTCGCGAAAGGAGCAGATTATATGGCGCAAAAAATAAAAGATATTGCGAAAAAAAATGACGTCATGATCGTTGAAAATCGGCCGCTTGCACGTGCGTTATACGATCAAACAGATGTCGGGATGGTCATTCCAGAAGCTTTTTTCAAAGCAGTAGCAGAAATTTTAGCGTACGTTTACAAAACGAAAAATAAACTTTAATTTTATGTATGCGAACAGGAGAGAACGTTTATGTTGGCAAGGGACTTATCTGTATTAATTATGGTTGTATTAATTGTAGCGATGCTCATCATTCCTCTACCATCATGGTTGCTTAGTGTCCTCATTATTATGAACATTTCTCTTGCGTTGCTCGTTCTCTTAACATCGATGAATATGCGCGAACCGCTCCAATTTTCGATCTTCCCTTCGCTCCTCCTTTTGCTTACCTTATTCCGTCTCGGTTTAAACGTTTCAACGACTCGCTCGATTTTAAGTAAAGGAGAAGCAGGAGGGGTTGTTGAAACGTTTGGAACGTTTGTCATTGGTGGTAATGTTGTTGTCGGTTTCGTCGTCTTTTTAATTTTAATTATTATCCAATTCGTTGTTATCACAAAAGGGGCAGAGCGCGTATCAGAGGTGGCTGCACGTTTTACGCTTGATGCGATGCCAGGAAAACAAATGAGCATCGATGCCGATTTAAATGCTGGCATCATTTCCGAACAACAAGCGAGAGAACGACGTGAAAAAATCGCGCAAGAAGCGGATTTTTACGGTGCAATGGACGGAGCAAGTAAATTCGTGAAAGGTGATGCCATCGCAGGAATTATCATCGTATTAATCAATATGTTATTTGGTATCGTCATTGGCATGGTACAGCAAGGCATGGATATTGGCGAAGCAGCGAGACGATATACGTTGCTAACAGTAGGGGATGGGATCGTTAGCCAAATTCCAGCGTTATTAATTTCAACTGCAACAGGAATTGTCGTTACGCGCGCCGCTTCGGATGACAACTTAGGCGCCGATATTATGCGGCAATTGTTTGCGTACCCAAAAATGTTATACGTGACAGCAGGGACGATTTTTTTACTTGGGCTATTTACCCCAATTAATGATTTGTTAACAATTCCGATCGCTTCGTTGCTCGCTTTGGGGGCATACCAATTTACAAAACAAGCCGATGCGCCTGAAGCAACAACAGAAGAGACTGAAGAAGAAATCGAAATGGATCAAATGAAAAGTCCAGAAAGTGTTGTCAGTTTGCTTAGCGTTGATCCGATTGAGTTTGAATTTGGATACGGATTAATACCGCTTGCTGATGCGAATCAAGGTGGAGACTTACTAGACCGCATCGTCATGATTCGTCGACAACTCGCTTTAGAGCTCGGCATCGTTATTCCCGTTGTCCGCATTCGCGATAACATTCAGCTGCAGCCAAATGAGTACCGATTAAAAATTAAAGGCAATGAAGTGGCGCGTGGCGAGTTGTTACTTGATCATTATTTAGCGATGAGCCCTGGCATTGATGACGATGCCATTGAGGGAATTGATACAGTAGAACCAGCGTTCGGATTACCAGCGAAATGGATTTCTGAAGAAATGAAAGAACGAGCAGAAATGTTTGGCTATACGGTCGTTGATCCACCATCTGTCGTATCTACGCATATTACTGAGCTGTTGAAGGCGCACGCACATGAATTGCTCGGTCGTCAAGAAACGAAACAGTTAATCGACCATGTGAAAGAGTCGTATCCGATTTTAGTGGAAGAAGTGACGCCAAATCCGTTATCCGTTGGCGATATTCAAAAAGTGCTTGCGAACTTATTACGTGAAAAAGTATCGATTCGCAATTTGCCGGTTATTTTTGAAACGCTTGCGGATTTTGGACGAATGACGACAGATCCAGATCTTTTAACAGAATATGTTCGTCAAGCGCTCGCCCGTCAAATTACGAGCCAATACGTTGTTGAAGGACAGCCATTACGGGTAATTACATTATCAGGAAAAGTAGAGAAAATGATTGCCGAAGGTGTGCAACAAACGGAACATGGCAATTATTTAGCGCTTGATCCGGTCGTCTCGCAAGCGATCGTTGAAGCGATTGCGATGCAAATTGAACAATTTCCGTTTCAAGATCAAACGCCAATTTTACTTTGTTCACCGGCTGTGCGCATGTATGTGAGACAATTGACTGAACGATATTTCCGTCACGTTCCAGTATTGTCATATAATGAACTTGAAGCAAATGTGGAAGTTCAAAGTGTTGGGGTGGTGAATGTGGAATGAAAGTAAAAAAGTTTGTCGCTTCGTCTATGCCAGAAGCGATGAAAATGATTCGAGCGGAACTTGGCAATGACGCCGTCATTTTAAATTCGAAAGTTGTGCAAAAAAAAGGTTTTCTTGGGTTATTTTCCAGAAAAAATATTGAAGTGATTGCTGCTGTTGATCCAAAACCAGCCACTCCGCCCGTTCAAAAAATAAAAGAAAAACGAAAAGAGCGCACAGAATCGATGCGTGATGAACAGTTATTAAAGGAAATCCATGAATTAAAAGCAACGATTCGTCAATTATCGCAAGGAGGAGGAGTTGAGCATTATCCTACTCCATTAAAAGCAATCGATGCGCATTTAATCGACCAAGAAATAAGCGACGATGTGCGAGCGATGCTTATGTCCACGTTGTTGCAGCGTTGGTATACGTCGGAAAAAAATGCCACATATGACGAGGTGAAGCAATGGCTTCATGAAGAAATCGTTCGTGCATTATCTTCGCTTTCGTTTGGGGGAATTTCGTTTCAAAAAAAATTTATTAACGTTGTTGGACCAACGGGGGTTGGCAAAACGACGACGCTTGCGAAAATGGCCGCTGATTGCGTCATTAAACATCGGAAAAAAGTTGCATTTATTACGACAGATACGTATCGCATTGCCGCCATTGATCAGTTGAAAACATATGCAAAAATTTTAAACGTTCCTCTTGAAGTATGTTACAATCTCGACGATTTTCGTAAAGCGAAAGAGAAGCTAGCATCGTATGACATTGTATTTATTGATACGGCAGGACGAAATTTTCGCAACGCTCAATATGTAAATGATTTAAAAGAAATGATCGACTTTAATGAGGAAATGGAAACGTTTCTTGTGTTATCACTCACAGCAAAATGGAGAGATATGAAAGACATTTATACACAGTTTTCACTCATTCCGATTCATAAATTTATTTTTACGAAAGTAGATGAAACAAGCCGACATGGTGCGATGTTAAATATGATGATTCAATGCCGTATCGGCGCAGCGTACATGACGCACGGACAAAACGTGCCCGATGATATTGTTGAAGCCACTCCACAGCTTGTTGCAAATATGGTTACCGGGGTCGAGCTACGATGATGAGAGATCAAGCGGAAAGCTTACGTTTACGCGTGAAAAAAATGCAGCACGGAACAGAAACGAAAACGATTGCTGTATTAAGCGGCAAAGGCGGAGTTGGAAAATCGAACGTTTCGTTAAACTTTTCATTGGCGTTACGCCAACGCGAAAAACATGTATTGCTGTTTGATATGGATATTGGTATGGGGAATATCGATATTTTACTTGGACAATCGTCATCTTATACAATGATCGATATTTTTCGTCCAAACGTTACCATTCATGATACTATAAAGACAGGACCTGAACAGTTATCGTTTATTGCTGGCGGAACAGGGTTCACAGAAATTTTTCATATGGACGAACAAAAAGTCGAGTATTTTATTGAACAATTGCAACTCGTTTCCGAGCAATACGATTATCTTATTTTCGATATGGGAGCAGGGATGTCCGAAGATCGTCTGCAGCTGCTCAAAGCGGTTGATGATATTTTTATCGTAACAACTCCGGAACCGACCGCTTTGACAGATGCATATGCAACGATGAAATACATTCACTTAGCAGATCCGCAACTCCCGATTTATGTGTTAGTCAATCGCGCACGTTCGGATAAAGAAGGAGTAGAGACACTCCAGCGTTTAAAACAAGTGGCAAAACGTTTTTTAGGAAAAGAATTACACGCATTAGGATATGTACCTGAAGACCGAACGGTAAGTAACGCTGTCATTCGTCAAACGCCTTTCCTTTTATTTGATCCGAGTGCAAAAGCAAGCAAGGCGCTTATGCGAATGACTGATCGCTACTTAGCGAACGGGGAACACGAGGAGCAAACGAAACGTCCGTTTCACTTTTTTGCAAAGCTTCGCCAATACTTTTTGGAAAGGTAGGTTATCATCGCTGTGAATAAGGTGAAAGTGCTCGTCGTTGATGACTCTGCTTTTATGCGAAAATTAATTAGCGATTTTTTGTCAGAACATCCGCGTTTGCACGTCGTAGGTACAGCGCGTGACGGACAAGAAGCGTTGCAAAAAATTGAGCAACTCAATCCGGATGTCGTGACGTTAGATGTTGAGATGCCTGTCATGAACGGGCTTGAGACGTTAAAGCATATTATGCAAAAAAAGCCACTTCCTGTCGTCATGATTTCAAGTACGACGACAGAAGGAGCGGAAAATACAATTTTAGCGTTGCAATACGGGGCGGTTGACTTTATTGCGAAGCCTTCAGGAGCCATCTCACTAGATTTATATAAAATTAAAGATAAGATGATCGAAAAAGTGTTCTTAGCAAGCGAAGCGAATTTGCGAACAGTGAAAATAAAGCAAAAAATGTCTATGTTGCCACAAAAGCAATATAGTAAAATAGGAGTAAGCGAACGGAACAACGCAATCGGAAAGAAAAAAATTATCGCCATCGGCACATCAACAGGAGGACCACGCGCGCTTCAACACGTATTAACGAAATTTCCAGCGACCATTGACGCGCCGATTTTAATCGTCCAACATATGCCGAAAGGGTTTACAAAATCGTTAGCGACAAGACTTGATTCGTTGTGCAACATTCGCGTCAAAGAAGCAGAAGATGGGGAAGTGATTCAAAAAGGGACAGCATATATCGCCCCAGGTGGTAATCATTTATATGTGAAACGCGTAGGCACATCGTTAGCCATTCATTTAGATGAAGGAGCGCCGCGCAATGGGCATCGACCTTCTGTTGACGTGATGTTTGAATCGTTAAGCGCTTTAACAGATTATGAAAAAGTAGCTGTTATTATGACAGGCATGGGGTCAGACGGTACGGCAGGATTAAAACAGTTAAAAGTGTCTGGCAAGACGTTTGTCATTGCTGAATCTGCTGAATCTTCCGTTGTGTTTGGTATGCCTAAGTCAGCCATTGCCGCAAACGTTGTTGATGAAATCGTTCACGTTGACGATATTGCTGAAGCGGTAATGAGACACGTACAAGTTTGAGGGGGATAGGAACAATGGACATGAGTCAATACCTCGAAGTGTTTATTGATGAAAGTAAAGAGCATTTACAAACGATTAACGAGCAACTGCTAGAACTTGAAAAAAACCCAGACGATGTGTCGATCGTCAATGAAATTTTCCGCTCTGCCCATACGTTAAAAGGAATGTCAGCAACGATGGGATTTGAGGACTTGGCAAATTTAACGCATCAAATGGAAAATGTACTCGATGCCATTCGCAATGGGAAAATTTCGGTCACACCTGAGCTACTTGATGTCATTTTTCGCGCTGTCGATGATTTAGAGGCGATGGTTGTCTCTATTTCAGAAGGTGGAGATGGAAAGCGTGACGTCACCGAAGTTGTTGCGCAGCTAAAGCAAATTGAAAAAGGGGATGTTGTTGTAGTTCCTCAAAAAAGCAGTTCAACATATGAACAAACATACGACGAGTTTGAATACACGATTTTAAAGCAGTCCGCTGAACAAGGATTCCACAGCTATGAAGTCACGATCAAACTACGTTCTGACTGTCTATTAAAAGCTGCTCGTGTATTTATGATTTTTGAAGTGATTGAACAAATTGGAGAAGTGATTAAATCTGTTCCGACCGTTGAAATGTTAGAGGCCGAACAGTTCGACGATCAATTTGTCGTGACCGTCGTGACAAAAGTGTCACAAGATGAATTACAAAAGCGCATTATGAAAGTGTCTGAAGTAGAAGAAGTGAACGTTCGGTCCGTTGATCTACGTCGATCTGTTGCACAGGATGAATCGCTTGAACAAAAAGTAGAACAAAAAGTAGAACAAAAAGTAGAACAAGTTGTTGACAAAAAACAAGAAAATCAAGAAGAAAAAACGACTGGCAAACAAGTGAGCAACAAAACGATTCGCGTCAACATCGAGCGACTCGACGTACTCATGAACTTGTTTGAGGAACTTGTCATTGACCGTGGCCGTTTAGAACAAATTTCACGTGAACTAAACAATCCAGAATTACACGAAACGGTTGAACGGATGTCGCGCATTTCAGGAGATTTACAAAACATTATTTTAAATATGCGCATGGTGCCCGTTGAAACGGTATTTAACCGCTTTCCGCGCATGGTTCGTCAATTAGCTCGCGATTTAGGAAAGAAAATTAATCTTGAAATTATCGGTGCTGAAACAGAACTCGATCGAACAGTCATTGATGAAATTGGCGATCCGCTCGTTCATTTATTGCGCAACGCCATCGATCACGGCATAGAAACGCCAGATGTACGTCGCGCAAAAGGAAAACCGGAAGAGGGAACAGTCAAATTAAAAGCATATCATAGTGGCAATCATGTATTTATTGAAATTGAAGACGACGGTGCAGGCATTAGTCGCGAAAAAGTGCTGAAAAAAGCCATTAGTAAAGGCATTATTTCTGAACAAAATGCGGCGAACTTAACGGATAAACAAGTATATGAGCTTATTTTTGCTTCAGGTTTTTCTACAGCGGATAAAGTATCCGATATTTCAGGCCGTGGTGTCGGATTAGACGTTGTAAAAAGTACAATTGAGTCGCTAGGTGGATCCGTGTCGATTGATTCAGAGGAAGGAGTCGGCTCGATCTTTTCGATTCAACTACCGCTTACACTATCCATTATTTCTGTTATGCTCGTTGAAATTCAACATGAAAAATATGCGATTCCGTTGTCATCGATCATCGAGACGGCCATCGTGAAAAAAGAAGACATTTTACATGCCCATAACCAAAAAGTCATTGATTTCCGTGGAAAAGTTGTTCCGCTTTTATTTTTGAAAGATATTTTTGAAGTACCTGTTGTGAAGGAAGACGATGATTTCTTGTCCGTTGTTATTGTGCGGAAAGGTGAAAAAATGGCTGGACTTGTCGTTGACTCGTTTATCGGTCAACAAGAAGTGGTGTTAAAATCGCTTGGCAACTACTTAACATCTGTGTTTGCCATTTCTGGCGCGACCATTTTAGGAGATGGACAAGTGGCGCTCATTGTTGATTGCAACGCGCTAATTAAGTAGGGACAAGCGAGAGGGGGAATTTGATGTGGCTGAGCTGAAAGTAATTGTGTTTCAATTAAAAGACGAAGAATATGCGATTCCAGTGCAACAAGTGCGCTCCATCGAAAAAATTCAACATATTACACGCGTTCCTCGCGTGCCGAAATATGTGAAAGGTGTCATCAATTTACGTGGGGTCGTTACACCAATTATTGATTTACGCATGCGTTTCGGGTTAGAAGAAGCGCAATTTTCCGATCATACGCGCGTCATTATTGTGGCGCTTGATGACATTGAAGTCGGCTTAATTGTTGATGCTGCGAACGACGTCGTTGATATTTCGACAGAAGCGATCGAACCGCCACCAGAAGTGGTTGATGCAACAACCGCAGATTATATTAACGGTGTTGTAAAAATTGAAAAAAGACTTTTCATTTTATTAAACTTAGAAAAAGTACTAAAAACAGAGAAAGGATAAATCGTCCATGTCATATTTTGAACGGATGGATGCCGTCCATATGGACATACTAAAAGAGATTGGAAATATTGGTGCGGGTCACGCAGCAACAGCGTTATCAAAGCTGTTAAATAAAAGAATTGAAATGACGATTCCGGATGTGCGCATCATTTCATTTGATGAAATGATGGACATTGTCGGAGGAGCTGAAAATGTCGTTGCTGCTGTTTTTTTGCGCATTGAAGGGGATGCGCCTGGCAATATGTTTTTTGTATTATCGATCGAGCAAGCGGAACGATTTATCCAACAAATGATTGGTGACGAACAATTTAAATTAGAACAAGATTGTTCGGAATTATCGTTGTCCGCATTGCAAGAGCTGGGTAACATTTTAGCAGGCTCGTATTTATCATCTTTATCAGACTTTACACGTTTAAATTTATATCCATCTGTTCCGGCACTCAGCATCGATATGATCGGCGCAATTTTAAGCTATGGATTAATAGAAATGTCACGTGTCGGTGACCATGTCATCGTCGTTGATACGGCAATTCATGAGGAGCATCAGCCGAATGATCGAGTAAATGGCCACTTTTTCTTGCTTCCCGACCCTGAATCATTTCATATCATCTTTCGCGCTTTAGGTGTGGACCGTGATGAATGAAGTTGTTCAAGTTGTAAAAGTCGGCATTGCTGATATGAACGTTGTAAAGGCACCGCATGTCATTCGCACATGCGGACTCGGCTCGTGCGTCGGTGTTGTTGTATATGATTTAGTGAAAGAAGTGGCTGGCATGGCGCACGTGATGTTGCCAGATTCATCGTTAGCAAAATCCGAAACAATGAATGTAGCGAAATATGCCGATACCGCAGTAGAAGAATTGGTTCGGCGCGTGATCGGGGCAGGAGGAAGAAACGGTCATTTGAAAGCAAAAATGGCTGGTGGTGCACAAATGTTCCAATTTCGTACAGGGACGACGGATATGATGCGTATCGGGCCACGCAACGTTGAAGCTGTTCGTGAGCAGCTTCAGCGCTTTCGCATTCCGATTGTCGCCGAAGATGTCGGGGGAAATAGCGGACGAACGATTGAATTTCATCCAAAAACAGGCATGTTGCTCATTCGAACAGTAAATCAAGGGGTACGGGAAATGTAATGGCTGGTACATGGAAATTTAACGTTAGCTTTGCTTTATTCGGCTGTATGATCGCCTTTTTCTCTTCATTGCTACAAAATAGTATATGGACTTCTACCATTCGAGCTTTCATCACATTTATCGTGTTCTTTGTTTTTGCATTTATGATTCGTTGGATGGTCGCATTTATCCAACGAGATGAATCAACACCGAATGCTTCGTTTACACAAACGAACGACATAGAAGTTGAACAGATGATGGAAAGCTTAAGCGAAGAAGAACAACAAAAAGTAGCCGAGTATATTCGTCAACTGTTAAATCACGAAGAAAAATAAATGCAAAAGCGTAGCTTAGGGGGGATGACATATTGTGCTGGCAAAAGTGGATAGATACTCGCGATCGTGAAGCGGGTGATCAACTTATTGAGAAGTACATGCCACTTGTCGATTACCACGTCCAACGCATCGCTTCATCCCTTCCAAAAAGCGTAAAAAAAGAAGACTTGAAAAGCTTAGCGTTACTCGGCTTGTACGATGCGTTAGAAAAATTTGATCCTTCACGTGATTTGAAGTTTGACACGTATGCTTCATTTCGTATTCGTGGTGCCATTTTAGATGGATTGCGCAAAGAAGATTGGCTTCCGCGCAGCGTACGAGAAAAAGCAAAAAAAATCGAAGCGACGATCGAGCGGTTGCAACAAATGCATATGCGTGACGTGAGCGCCAAAGAAGTGGCGGATGCGTTAAATATATCAGAAGATGAAGTGTATGCGGTCATGAATGAACAGTTTTTCGCGAATGTTTTATCGCTTGATGAACGGCCGTTTGACGATGATGATGATCAACCGTCGTTTACGATACGCGACGATCACTCACCGTCACCCGAAGAACATATGTTACGGGAAGAACAAATTGCCCAATTGGCCCAAGTCATCCAACAATTGAATGAAAAAGAACAGTTAGTGATTAGTTTGTTTTACAAAGAGGAACTGACGTTCACAGAAATCGGGCATATTATGGGACTGTCGACGTCACGAATTTCCCAAATTCATGCAAAAGCGTTGTTTAAAATGCGCAAACTGATTGAGCAAGCAGTATGACAGTCCTTCATCAATCTTTATGAAGGAAGTGAAACCGATGAGTTTAAAGTTAATCGAGTTACAAGTAGCGTTACCGAAAACGCATGAGCTCGGAAAATGGCAAGAACATATACAACAGTACGGACAGCTTGCTCAACAACAGCTTGCATCAGAAATGAAAAAACAAGACGAGCGCATTCGGCAACAAGTGACGAAAGCTGAACAAAGCGAGCGTGCTAAATGGAAAAAACAATCTGAGCAAAAAGAAAAAAGCAAACATCCTTACAAAGGAACGCATATTGATTTTATCGGATAAGAGGGATGATATGACGACGTTTTTATGGTTTGCTAGCTTCGTTTTGCACGGTATTTCGCTCTTTCTTATTATTCTTTTGTCTTTAAAATGGGTAAAAATTAAAGAGACGGAAAGAGAGCAAGCGGAGCTTATTCGTGAGATGGAAACGATGATGACAACGTATTTAATGCAATTTAAAGAGGAAAATGAGCGCTTTGTTAAACAAATCACATCATCGGCTGTTCGTCAAAAGAAAAGAGAAACTCCGCCTTCGCTTCGAGAAGAACAACCGTCGCTTCCGATTGACGACGTTGTCGACCGCATCGAGTTATCAACAACTACACCAAAGGGAGAGCAATCGCTTGAATCGCTCGTTTCGGAAGCATTAAAGCTTCAACAACAAGGAAAAACGATCGACGAAATAGCGAAAGCGTTAAAACGTGGCAAGACAGAAATGGAGCTTTTGCTTAAATTTCACCAAAAGTAGTTGAATGTGTTTTTTAATTGTGATATAGTTCTATTTGGTGTGAATACACACGCTCATCGATTTAAGCAACGGTGCTGCTTTGCAGTCTTGCTTAAAAATGACATGAGCGGAGGAAAAAACCGTGTAGGAGGATGAAAGATGTCTGTTATTTCAATGAAACAGTTGCTTGAAGCAGGGGTTCACTTCGGGCATCAAACACGTCGCTGGAACCCAAAAATGAAAAAATACATTTTCACTGAGCGCAATGGTATTTATATCATTGACTTGCAAAAAACAGTGAAAAAAGTAGAAGAAGCGTACAACTTCGTTAAAGAACTTGCAGCAAATGGCGGCACAATCTTATTTGTTGGTACGAAAAAACAAGCGCAAGATTCTGTGAAAGAAGAAGCAGAACGTTCTGGCATGTTTTACGTGAACCAACGTTGGTTAGGTGGAACGTTAACAAACTTTGCAACAATTCAAAAGCGTATTAAACGCTTAAAAGAAATCGAAAGAATGGCTGAAGATGGCACATTCGATGTATTGCCTAAAAAAGAAGTGGTAAAACTAAAGAAAGAGTTAGAGCGTCTTGAAAAGTTTTTAGGCGGTATTAAAGAAATGAAAGAGTTGCCAGATGCGTTGTTTGTTATCGACCCACGCAAAGAGCGCATTGCCGTTGCGGAAGCTCGTAAATTAAACATTCCGATCATCGGAATCGTGGATACAAACTGTGATCCAGACGAAATCGACTACGTCATTCCTGCAAACGACGATGCGATTCGTGCTGTGAAACTTCTTACTTCTAAAATTGCTGATGCGATTTTAGAAGCAAAGCAAGGCGAAGAAGCTGTTGTCACAGCTGAGTAAGCATGCGAAAGGTGATAAGAGGGGGGCCTTTTATCACCTTTTTTTAAGAAAGTTGGGCATACTAAGCCTGCGAACCGTTTCGGTTTGTATACATACGAGGCACATAAAAAGGAGGATGTTTAACATGGCAATTACTGCTCAAATGGTAAAAGAATTGCGCGAAAAAACTGGCGCAGGAATGATGGACTGCAAAAAAGCGTTAACAGAAACAAACGGCGATATGGAAAAAGCGATCGACTGGCTTCGTGAAAAAGGAATGGCGAAGGCAGCGAAAAAGGCAGATCGCATTGCAGCTGAAGGAACAACATTAATCGAAGTTGATGGGAATGCAGCTGTCATTTTAGAAGTAAACTCTGAAACAGACTTCGTTGCGAAAAACGAAGGATTTAAAACATTAGTAAAAGAATTGGCGGATCATTTATTAAAACATAAACCTGCAACAGTAGAAGAAGCGTTACAACAAAAAATGGACAACGGTGCAACAGTAGAAGAGCACATCAACGCGGCGATTGCTAAAATCGGTGAAAAAATTACGTTGCGTCGCTTTGCTGTTGTAGAAAAAGGCGACAACGCAGCATTCGGTGCCTATTTGCACATGGGTGGTCGCATTGCTGTATTAACAGTACTAGAAGGCACAACAAATAGCGACATTGCAAAAGATGTAGCGATGCACATTGCTGCTATTAATCCAAAATACGTTTCTCGCGATGAAGTATCTGCAGACGAAATCGCTCGTGAGCGCGAAGTATTAAAACAACAAGCATTAAATGAAGGAAAACCAGAAAACATCGTTGAAAAAATGGTTGAAGGCCGTTTAGGTAAATTTTTCGAAGACATTTGCTTACTTGAGCAAAGCTTCGTAAAAAATCCTGATGTGAAAGTACGTCAATTTGTAGAATCTAATGGCGCAACTGTAAAAAGCTTCATCCGTTACGAAGTAGGCGAAGGCATTGAAAAACGTCAAGATAACTTCGCTGAAGAAGTTATGAGCCAAGTTCGTAAGTAATGAAGACAAATAGGGAACACATACGTGTTCCCTATTTTTAAAGAACGGTATGGAGGTTTAAAATGAAAAGCCCAAAGTATAAACGTGTCGTTTTAAAATTAAGCGGTGAAGCGTTAGCTGGTGACCAAGGATTTGGCATTAATCCGTCTGTCATTAAATCGATTGCTCAACAAGTAAAAGAAGTAGCGGAACTTGGAGTTGAAGTAGCGGTCGTTGTTGGTGGCGGGAACATTTGGCGTGGAAAAATCGGCAGTGAAATGGGCATGGATCGCGCCACAGCTGATTATATGGGTATGTTAGCAACAGTGATGAATTCGCTCGCTTTGCAAGACAGCCTCGAGCAACTTGGGGTACAAACGCGCGTACAAACGTCGATTGAAATGCGCCAAGTGGCAGAACCGTACATTCGTCGACGGGCGATTCGTCACTTAGAGAAAAAACGCGTCGTCATTTTTGCGGCAGGAACAGGAAATCCGTACTTTTCAACAGATACGACAGCTGCGCTTCGTGCTGCCGAAATCGAAGCAGACGTCATTTTAATGGCGAAAAACAACGTAGATGGCGTATATAGTGCCGATCCGAAAGTAGATAAAAATGCAGTCAAATATGACGAGCTATCTTATTTAGACGTCATTAAACAAGGATTGGGCGTCATGGATTCGACCGCCTCATCGTTATGTATGGATAACGATATTCCGCTTATCGTTTTCTCGATTATGGAAGAAGGAAATATTAAACGTGCTGTATTAGGCGAAAATATTGGAACAATTGTAAGGGGGAAATAAGATGCAAGTATTAACGAACGCAAAAGAAAAAATGGATAAAGCTGTTCAAGCTTTTTCGCGTGAGCTCGCAACCATTCGTGCAGGTCGTGCCAATCCTGCGTTGTTAGAAAAGATTACAGTAGATTACTACGGCATGCCAACACCAATCATTCAATTAGCAGGCATTCAAGTGCCAGAAGCGCGTCTTCTTGTCATTCAGCCGTATGACAAATCCGTATTGAAAGAAATTGAAAAAGCGATTTTAGCATCCGATTTAGGTTTAACACCTTCAAACGACGGTTCAGTTATTCGCATCTCTATTCCGCCACTAACGGAAGAGCGTCGTCGCGAGCTTGTTAAACTTGTAAAAAAATATGCTGAAGAAGCGAAAGTTGCTGTGCGCAACATTCGTCGCGATGCAAACGACGAGTTGAAAAAACTCGAAAAAAATGGCGAAATTACAGAAGATGAGTTGCGTGGTTATACAGAGGATATCCAAAAATTGACGGATGATCATATCGCAAAAATTGATGCGATTACGAAAGAAAAAGAGAAAGAAGTCATGGAAGTATAAGTCCCTCTATGTTTATAGAGGGTTTTTTGCTATAATTACGAAATAGGGCGCACAGCCTAATCATGTTGGATCAAAGCTGGAGGATACGCGCTAATGTTTGAAAAGATGAAAAGATGGAAAAACAAAGAAGAAGGGCATGAAAAAGAAACGATTTTACAAGGTCCGATCCCTGCGCATGTGGCAATCATTATGGATGGAAACGGACGATGGGCGAAAAAACGTGCATTGCCACGCATGGCTGGGCATTATGAAGGGATGCAAACGGTTCGGAAAATTACGCGCTTTGCGAATGAACTCGGCGTGAAAGTGTTAACGTTATACGCATTTTCAACAGAAAATTGGAAACGACCGAAAACAGAGGTCGATTATTTAATGCAGTTGCCGGAACAATTTTTGAACACATTTTTGCCAGAGTTAATCGAGGAAAACGTGCAAGTACGCGTCATGGGACATAAAGAGCAATTACCTTCACATACGCTGCGTGCGGTTAATAAGGCGATTGAAGAGACGAAACAAAATACGGGGTTAATCTTAAACTTTGCGTTAAACTACGGAAGTCGTGCAGAAATCGTGCATGCCGTTCAAAAGCTCGTTGACGATGTGCAAAACGGAGCGATTCAAGCAAGCGATGTGAATGAACAACTATTTCATTCATATTTGATGACAAACGATTTACCAGATCCAGATTTACTTATTCGCACAAGCGGTGAGATTCGTTTAAGTAATTTTATGCTTTGGCAACTAGCTTATACAGAATTTTGGTTTACGGATATATTGTGGCCAGATTTCACCGAACAACATTTTTTACAGGCGGTACATGAATTTCAACAACGAAGCCGTCGATTTGGAGGCGTGTAATTTCATATGAAACAAAGAATTATAACAGCAATTATTGCAGCTTCAATCTTTTTACCAATCGTCATATATGGCGGATGGCCATTTTTCGTTTTAACGTATGTACTAGCTACAGTTGGTTTATTTGAACTCATTCGTATGAAGCGCATGTCCGTGTTTTCATTTCCTAGCGTTGTTAGTTTTCTTTCATTATGGCTCTTTTTATATCCACATGAACATATGATAAATATATGGATCCTTATCATCAGTCTCTTTTTGTTGCTCATTTATACGGTCATATCGAAAAATGCGTTTACGTTTGATGATGCAGCGTTTATGGTTGCCGCTTTACTATACGTAGGTGTCGGTTTTTACTCTTTTGTTCAAGTGCGTGAAGCCGGATTATCGTACATTTTTTATGCGCTCTTTTTAATTTGGGCAACAGATAGTGGTGCATACTTTATTGGCCGTGCATTCGGAAAACGAAAGTTATGGGAGCATATTAGCCCAAATAAAACCGTTGAAGGAGCGATTGGTGGCATTGTATGTGCTCTTGTTGTTGTGAGTATTTATGAGTGGCTATCGCCGTTTTCCCCGTCTTTTCTCATGTTGCTCATTGCGACAGTCATTTTATCCGTTTTCGGCCAGCTTGGAGATTTAGTAGAATCCGCTTTTAAACGTCATTACGGAGTAAAAGATTCAGGAGCGATTTTGCCCGGACATGGCGGCATTTTAGATCGCTTCGATAGTTTGTTATTTATTTTGCCTATTTTACATTTGTTTTACCTTGTGGCTTAAAAAGGAGTGAATAGTTTGCGAGCAATTAGTTTATTAGGAGCGACTGGCTCGATCGGCATGCAAACGTTAGATGTCATTCGCGCTCATTCTAATGCGTTTCGTCTCGTTGCTTTTTCAGCCGGACGAAACATTGAGCAGGCTCGACGTATTATTGAGCAATTTTCACCAAATGTTGTATGCGTCGCGCAAAAGGAAGATGCTGAACGGTTACAAAGCGAATATAAGGGACGAGTACGCATCGTTTTCGGTGAAGACGGGCTCATTGAAGTAGCAACAGTTCAAGAAGCGGATATTGTTGTCAACGCAGTTGTTGGGAGCGTTGGGTTAGTTCCTACGTTAAAGGCGATTGAGGCGAAAAAAACGATTGCGTTAGCGAATAAAGAAACGTTAGTTACCGCAGGTCATCTTGTTATGAAACATGCTGCCGATTATGGCGTAACCATTTTGCCTGTCGATAGTGAGCATTCTGCTATTTTTCAATGTTTGCAAGGGGAACAACAAAAAAATATCGAATATATTATTTTGACGGCATCTGGTGGGAGTTTTCGCGATCGGACGCGCGAACAACTACAGCATGTTACGGTGGAAGAGGCGTTAAAACATCCGAATTGGTCGATGGGAGCGAAAATTACAATTGATTCTGCAACGATGATGAACAAAGGACTCGAAGTGATCGAAGCACACTGGTTGTTCCACTTACCGTATGAACAAATTGACGTGCTGTTACATAAAGAAAGCATTATTCATTCGATGGTGCAATTTCACGACGGAAGTGTCATCGCTCAACTAGGAACGCCAGATATGCGCGTACCGATTCAATATGCATTAACATACCCTGACCGTTTTCCGCTACATATTGAACGGCTAAACTTAGCACAAGTAGCCACGTTGCACTTTCAAAAAGTGGACATGGACCGATTCCGTTGTTTACAATTTGCTTATGAAGCAGGAAAAATCGGCGGAACGATGCCGACCGTATTAAATGCGGCCAACGAAGAAGCGGTGTCGGCCTTTTTAACTGGACGAATATCGTTTTTAGCGATTGAACAATACATTGAACAAGCAATGAATTGGCACGTACCGATCGCTCATCCGGATTTGGAAACGATTCGTACAGTTGATCGCGAAACGCGACAATATGTAAAATCACTATACATGTAAAAGGTGGTTGAAACTTTGGAAACGGTTATTTCTTTTATTGTTATTTTTGGTGCGCTTGTATTTTTTCATGAATTAGGACATTTCATTTTTGCTAAGCGGGCAGGCATTTTATGCCGTGAGTTTGCGATCGGATTTGGTCCAAAAGTGTTTTCGATGAAAAAAGGGGAAACGACGTACACCATTCGTTTACTTCCACTCGGCGGTTTTGTGCGCATGGCTGGCGAAGACCCTGAAATGATTGATGTTAAGCGCGGTCAAGTTGTCGGATTATTGTTTGACTCGGAAGGCAAAGTGAAAAAAGTAATCGTCAATCATAAAGACGAATATCGAGATGCCAAAATCATTGAAGTGGAGCGCGCTGACTTTGAACATGAGCTATATATTGAAGGCTATGAAGGTGATGATGATCACTTACAACGCTTTGAATTAAGCGATCCAGCTTACATCGTTATTGATCGGGAAGAAGTGCAAATTGCACCGTATCATCGTCAGTTTGGTTCAAAAACGCTCGGGCAGCGAGCGATGGCCATTTTCGCTGGTCCGCTTATGAATTTCGTGCTAGCGCTTGTCATCTTCATTGTTATTGGACTATTACAAGGTTATCCTGTCGATAAACCGATCATTGGTGAATTGACGGAAGATGGGGCTGCGCTTAAAGCCGGATTAAAGCAAGGGGATATCGTTATTTCGATTGATAGCCAGTCGATGTCTTCATGGACGGATGTGGTGACAATGATTCGGAAAAGCCCAGAAAAACCGCTCCAGTTTCAAGTAAATCGCAACGGCCAAATAATTGATCTCATCGTTACACCTGAAAAGAAAACGATCGAAGGTGAGACGATTGGGCTAATCGGTGTGTATGGGCCAATGGAAAAATCGATTGCAGGTGCGATCAAACAAGGAGCGTTAGAAACGTACTATTGGACAAAAGAAATTATCGTTGGGCTAGGTCATTTATTGACGGGGAAATTTTCATTTGATATGTTATCTGGACCTGTTGGTATTGCGGTTTCGACTCACAAAGTCGCCCAATCTGGCGTGTATTACTTAATGAAATGGGGAGCTATTTTAAGCATCAACTTAGGAATTATTAACTTGCTTCCACTTCCGGCGCTCGATGGCGGACGATTAACGTTTTTTGCAATTGAGGCGTTACGTGGAAAACCAATTGATCGCCAAAAAGAGGGTATTGTACATTTTATCGGTTTTGCTCTTCTCATGTTGCTTATGCTTGTTGTTACATGGAACGATATTCAAAAATTTTTCCTATAAATCAATGAAGTAAGAGGTGCTAAAAAAAGATGAAACAAAGTATGTCGTTTATTCCTACATTACGTGAAGTACCGGCAGATGCGGAAATTAAAAGTCATCAACTTCTCCTCCGTGCCGGTTTTATTCGTCAAAACGCGAGCGGAGTATATAGCTTTTTACCGCTTGGTAAGCGTGTATTACAAAAAATTGAGGCGATCATTCGTGAAGAAATGGAGCGAGCAGGCGCGGTAGAGCTACTAATGCCAGCGCTTCAACAAGCAGAGTTGTGGCAAGAGTCAGGTCGCTGGTATTCATACGGACCTGAATTAATGCGTTTAAAAGATCGCCACGAGCGTGACTTTGCGCTCGGTGCAACTCATGAAGAAGTCATTACGGCACTTGTGCGTGATGAAGTGAAATCGTATAAACGTTTGCCGCTTACGCTTTATCAAATTCAAACAAAGTTTCGTGACGAAAAGCGTCCACGTTTCGGTTTGCTTCGTGGTCGTGAGTTTATTATGAAAGATGCATATTCATTTCACGCTTCACACGAAAGTTTAGACGAAGTATACAATAAAATGTACGAAGCTTATGCCAATGTGTTCCGTCGTTGCGGATTAAATTTCCGCGCTGTCATTGCCGATTCTGGGGCGATGGGCGGAAAAGATACGCATGAATTTATGGTTTTATCCGATGTCGGTGAAGATACAATTGCATATTCAGACTCGTCTGACTATGCTGCGAACATTGAAATGGCTCCTGTCATTACGACATATGAGCGGAGCGATGAACCGCATGCGTCGCTTGAAAAAGTGCATACACCAGAACAACGTACAATTGAAGAAGTAAGTCAATTCCTTCAAGTGCCAAAAGAAAAATGCATTAAGTCGCTATTATTTAAAGTAGATGATCGCTATGTGCTCGTTCTTGTGCGTGGTGACCATGAAGTCAATGACGTAAAAGTAAAAAATATATTAGAAGCAACAGTGGTGGAGTTGGCGACACCAGAAGAAACGAAACAAGTGATGAATTGCGAAATCGGTTCACTTGGCCCAATCGGTGTCCGAAACGATGTGCTCGTTTTGGCGGACCACGCGGTAAAAGCGATTGTCAACGGTGTATGTGGGGCCAATGAAGCACACTATCATTATAAAGGGGTCAATCCGGATCGTGATTTTGTTGCGCAATACGCGGATGTTCGTTTCATTCAAGAAGGAGATCCATCACCAGATGGAAAAGGAACGATTCGCTTTGCGCGCGGAATTGAAGTAGGGCATGTATTTAAACTCGGCACGCGTTACAGTGAAGCGATGAATGCAACATACTTAGATGAAAATGGACGTACGCAACCGATGATTATGGGTTGCTATGGTATTGGTGTCTCTCGCACGCTTGCAGCGATTGCTGAACAATATAATGATGAGCATGGACTTATTTGGCCGACATCTGTTGCTCCGTTCCACGTCCACCTCATTTCTGTCAATCCGAAAGTGGACGAGCAACGAGAACTTGCTGATGAATGGTACGTACGTTTGCAACAAGAAGGATTTGAAGTGTTGTATGACGATCGTGCCGAGCGTCCGGGTGTGAAATTCGCTGACAGCGATTTAATCGGCTTACCTGTGCGTGTAACAGTCGGAAAACGTGCAAGTGAAGGAATTGTCGAAGTAAAAGTTCGCAAAACAGGTGAAACAGAAGAAGTACATGTGTCGCAATTAGTGGAGACTTTGCGCCGATATTTGTAAAAGGCAGAGAGGGGGATCCCCCTCTTTCTGTCGTCTATCACTCCCAACCAACGTACAAAAAAAGGGAGGTTTAACGAACAACGATGGGAGAAGAACAAAAAGAGCGATTTTCTATTTTACTACAACAACTACAGCTCACTTCTTCGAGTATAGCAAACGACTTAGCACACGGACGGATTAACAAAGTTGTTGTTAATAAACAAACGAAATGTTGGCATTTTTATTTTCAATTTCCTACGATTTTACGAGCGAATGTATATGCCGAGTTTCGTAAACGATTAATCGAACAATTTCGCCATATCGCCCATGTGCAATGCACAGTTGTAGCAGAGGATCAAACGTTTACTGCTGAAGATGTCGCGATGTATTGGCCGATTTTTATTGACACGATTCAACAAAACTCGCCTCTTCTTTCCTTGCTCGCGCAACAGCAACCGGAAGTGAAGGGGACGAAAGTCACTGTGCAAGCGCGCAACGAAGCAGAAGCGATTGCACTAAAAAAAAGATTTGCGCCATTGTTTACTGAGACGTATGTATCGTTTGGCTTTCCTCACTTACAATTAGAAGCGGGCGTGAAACATGATGCGCAACAGTTTGAACAATTTTTAGCTCAAAAACAAAAAGAAGATGAAGAACGAGCGTTAGCCGCATTTATGGAAGCGATGCCGAAACAAGAAGAGACAAATATAACCGAAGCAAGCGGCCCGCTTGTAATTGGCTATCAAATTAAAGATGAAGAACATATTCGTTCGCTCGATCAAATTGTGGAAGAAGAACGTCGTGTCGTCGTACAAGGATACGTCTTTGATGCCGAGGCAAAAGAACTAAAAAGTGGCCGTACGTTATTGACGTTAAAAATGACGGACTATACAAACTCTATTCTTGTGAAAATGTTTTCACGCGATAAAGAAGATGCGGAATTAATGCAACGTGTAAAAAAAGGTATGTGGGTTAAAGTGCGCGGTAGCGTGCAAAACGATACGTTTGTGCGCGATCTTGTGCTCATTGCGAACGACCTAAATGAAATAAAGCCGAACGAGCGACAAGATACAGCCGAGGAAAAACGTGTGGAATTGCACGTCCACACACAAATGAGTCAAATGGATGCGGTCGCTTCGATTACAAAACTCGTTGAACAAGCGAAAAAATGGGGACATGAGGCGATTGCTGTGACGGACCATGCCGTTGTTCAGTCGTTTCCGGAAGCGTATAGTGCGGGAAAAAAATATGGTGTGAAAATTTTATATGGACTAGAGGCTAATATTGTTGATGACGGGGTACCGATCGCTTACAATGAAGCGCATCGACGGCTCATGGACGATACGTTTGTCGTGTTTGACGTGGAAACGACAGGACTGTCGGCCGTATACGATACAATTATTGAATTAGCAGCGGTCAAAGTCAAAAACGGAGAAATTATCGACCGTTTTGAGTCGTTTGCTAACCCGCATCATCCGCTTTCTGCGACAACTATTGAATTAACAAAAATTACAGATGATATGTTAAAAGATGCACCAGACGTCGAAGAAGTATTAGAAAAATTTTATCATTGGATCGATGACTGCGTGCTCGTTGCCCATAATGCAACGTTTGATATTGGCTTTTTAAATGCAGGATTTAAGAAAATCAATCGTGGCAAAGTAACTAATCCAGTGATTGACACACTTGAACTTGCTCGTTACTTATATCCAGAGCTAAAAAACCATCGTTTAAATACGCTTTGTAAAAAATTCAATATTGAATTAACCCAGCACCATCGCGCTATTTATGACGCAGAAGCGACAGGGGATTTACTCATTCATTTGTTGAAAGAACTTGATGAAAAAGGAATTCACTACATTGATCAGTTAAACGAAGCATCAAAAGAACAAGGAGCGTTTCAACGATCTCGGCCATTTCATGCCACGTTGCTTGTCCAAAATGAAGTGGGGTTAAAAAATTTATTTAAACTCGTATCGCTTTCACATGTGAACTATTTTTATCGTGTTCCCCGTATTCCGCGTTCCGTCTTGCAACAACATCGCGAAGGTATTTTAGTCGGATCAGGATGCGATAAAGGGGAACTATTTGAAGCGATGATGCAAAAAGGGATCGAAGAAGCAGAGGCGATTGCCCCGTTTTATGATTTCCTTGAAGTGCATCCGCCAGAAGTGTACGCTCCGCTTATTGAAATGGAATATGTGCGTGACGAAGCAGCGCTAAAAGAAATTATTACAAACATTGTACAGCTTGGCGAACGGCTCGGCATTCCGGTTGTTGCGACAGGAAACGTGCATTACATGAACCAAGAAGATAAAATTTATCGCAAAATTTTGATTCATTCACAATCCGGTGGCAATCCGTTAAATCGTCATGAACTCCCAAATGTTCACTTCCGTACAACAAACGAAATGTTAGAAGCATTTTCGTTTCTTGGTGAACAAAAAGCAAAAGAAATTGTCGTTACGAATACAAAAAAAATTGCCGATCTCATTGGAGAAGTGAAACCGATTAAAGATGAGTTGTACACCCCAAAAATTGAAGGAGCAGACGAAGAAATTCGGCGAATGAGTTACGAACGAGCGAAGAGCATTTATGGGGACCCGCTTCCGGACATCGTTGAAAAACGGTTAGAAAAAGAGTTGAAAAGCATTATTGGTCATGGTTTTGCGGTCATTTATTTAATCTCTCATAAACTCGTAAAAAAATCGCTCGATGACGGTTATCTTGTCGGTTCACGTGGTTCAGTTGGCTCATCGTTTGTTGCGACGATGACTGAAATTACAGAGGTAAACCCGCTTCCGCCGCATTACGTTTGCCCGAACTGCAAACACTCTGAGTTTTTCGATGATGGTTCGGTCGGCTCGGGATTTGACTTGCCTGATAAAGACTGTCCAAAATGTGGCGCGCGGTACAATAAAGATGGGCACGATATTCCGTTCGAGACGTTTTTAGGATTCAAAGGTGATAAAGTACCAGATATTGACTTAAACTTCTCAGGCGAGTATCAACCGCGAGCGCATAACTATACGAAAGTGCTATTCGGTGAAGATAACGTATATCGTGCTGGAACGATTGGTACAGTTGCTGACAAAACGGCGTACGGATTTGTCAAAGGGTATATAAGCGATAAAAATCTTCATGTACGTGCGGCAGAAATCGATCGTTTAGCTGCTGGATGTACGGGAGTGAAACGAACGACAGGGCAACATCCAGGAGGTATTATTGTCGTTCCAGATTACATGGACATTTATGATTTTACGCCAATTCAATATCCAGCCGACGATACAGAAGCAGAATGGCGGACGACGCATTTTGATTTCCACTCCATTCATGATAATTTATTAAAGCTCGATATTCTCGGGCACGATGATCCGACGGTCATTCGGATGTTACAAGATTTGAGTGGAATTGATCCGAAGACGATTCCAACAGATGATCCTGAAGTGATGAAAATTTTTAGTAGCACAGAATCGCTCGGGGTGACACCGGAACAAATTATGTGTAACACAGGAACGCTCGGTATCCCAGAGTTCGGTACGCGCTTCGTTCGTCAAATGTTAGAAGAAACAAAGCCAAAAACGTTTTCCGAGCTTGTGCAAATTTCGGGCTTATCGCACGGGACGGACGTTTGGCTTGGCAACGCGCAAGAGCTTATTCAAAACGGCACATGTACGCTATCAGAAGTGATTGGATGTCGTGACGACATTATGGTGTATTTAATTTACCGCGGTTTAGAACCGTCATTAGCATTTAAAATTATGGAATCCGTCCGTAAAGGAAAAGGATTAACGCCAGAGTTTGAAGAAGAAATGCGTAAACATGACGTACCAGAATGGTATATCGAATCATGCAAAAAAATTAAATATATGTTCCCGAAAGCGCATGCGGCAGCCTACGTTCTTATGGCGGTACGCATTGCGTACTTTAAAGTGCACCACCCGCTTCTTTACTATGCATCGTATTTTACCGTACGTGCAGAAGATTTTGATTTAGATGTCATGATTCAAGGATCTGCGGCGATTCGTCGACGCATTGAGGAAATTCAAGCGAAAGGGCTTGATGCGTCAGCGAAAGAAAAGAATTTGCTAACTGTACTTGAAATCGCGCTAGAAATGTGTGAACGGGGTTTTTCCTTTAAAAATATTGATTTGTATCGTTCACAAGCAACGGAATTTATTATCGATGGCAATTCACTTATTCCGCCGTTTAATGCCATTCCGGGACTTGGGACGAACGTGGCGCATACCATTGTACGTGCTCGTGAGGAAGGCGAGTTTTTATCGAAAGAAGATTTGCAACAACGCGGTAAAGTATCGAAAACGATTTTAGAATATCTGGAAAGCCGCGGTTGTTTGCAGTCGTTGCCGGATCACAACCAATTATCACTCTTTTGAATGAGTTGCAATTTTTTTGCCAATATGTTATAGTTCTAGTGGAAATGGTAAAGATAATGGACAAAAAGAGTGGGGAAACCCACTCTTTCGTATTGATTCGAGATTCCTTGCTGTTGCAAGGGATTTTCTTGCAGTTAGGAGGACCAATATGAAAAAAGTTACACACATCGTCGAAGAGCTTGTCACCCCGATCGTCACGCATATGGGGTTGGAGCTCGTCGATATTGAATATGTGAAAGAAGGTAAAAATTGGTTTTTGCGTGTGTTTATCGATTCCCCAACGGGAGTTGATATCGATCAATGCGGTGTCGTAAGTGAGCGGTTAAGCGAAAAGCTTGATGAAATCGACCCTATTCCCCACAATTATTTTTTAGAAGTATCATCACCGGGGGCGGAGCGTCCGCTTAAAAAGACGAGAGACTTCGAACGCGCTGTCGGAAAAAACGTTTATGTGAAAACGTATGAACCGATTGACGGTCAAAAAGAGTTCGAAGGGTTGTTGACCGCGTTTGATGGGCAAACCGTGACGGTAGAAGTGAAAGTGAAAACAAAGAAAAAAACAATCACGATTCCATATGAAAAAGTAGCTAGTGCACGGCTAGCTGTCATCTTTTCTTAATTCACATTAGAGGGGGACGACCGGTTCATGAATACAGAGTTGTTAGATGCTTTAACGGCGCTTGAGCGCGATAAAGGCATTAGTAAAGAAGTGTTAATTGAAGCGATAGAGGCGGCGATCGTGTCCGCTTATAAGCGCAATTTTAATCAAGCACAAAACGTTCGCGTTGATTTTAATCAAGAAACGGGAACGATTCGCGTATTTGCTCGCAAAGAAGTCGTTGATGAAGTGTACGATTCGCGCTTAGAAATTTCCCTTGACGAGGCGAAGCGAATCAATCCGAATTATCAAGTAGGCGATGTCGTTGAAATTGAAGTAACACCGAAAAACTTCGGGCGCATCGCTGCCCAAACAGCGAAACAAGTCGTCACGCAGCGCGTCCGTGAAGCGGAACGAGGCGTCATTTATGCCGAATTTGTTGATCGTGAAGAAGATATTATGACTGGCATTGTACAGCGGACGGACTCAAAATTTATTTACGTCAGCCTTGGCAAAATCGAGGCGTTGCTTCCGGTGAGCGAACAAATGCCGAATGAAACATATAAGCCGCATGATCGCATTAAAGTGTACATTACAAAAGTAGAGAAAACGACAAAAGGACCACAAATTTACGTATCGCGCACACATCCAGGACTACTAAAACGATTGTTTGAATTAGAAGTGCCGGAGATTTATGATGGGACGGTCGAAATTAAGTCTGTTGCACGCGAAGCAGGAGATCGCTCGAAAATTTCCGTTCATTCGGATAACCCAGAAGTCGATCCGGTTGGTGCATGTGTTGGACCAAAGGGACAACGAGTGCAAGCGATTGTAAACGAGTTAAAGGGCGAAAAAATCGATATCGTTCGCTGGTCAGCCGATCCAGTCGAATTTGTAGCCAATGCGTTAAGTCCATCTAAAGTGCTTGACGTCATCGTGAATGAAGAAGAAAAAGCGACGACGGTCATTGTGCCGGATTATCAATTATCGCTTGCGATCGGAAAACGTGGTCAAAATGCTCGTTTAGCGGCAAAATTAACAAATTGGAAAATTGATATTAAAAGTCAATCGGAAGCGGAACAATTAGGTATTTACCCTCGTTCTTCATCATCGTTCGAAGTTGACGAAGAGGAGATTAGTGAGGTGGAATAATATGCCAAAAAAATTCCGATGCGTAAATGTGTTGTCACAGGGGAAATGAAACCGAAAAAAGAGCTCATTCGCATCGTTCGTTCGAAAGAAGGCGATGTGTCGATTGATCCGACGGGAAAAAAAGCCGGGCGCGGTGCGTACATTACGTTAAGTAAAGAATGTATTTTGCTTGCGAAAAAGAAAAATACACTTGCGCACCATTTAAAAGCGACTATTGACGATTCGATTTACGAACAGCTATTACAGCTTGCCGAGAAGGAGAACAGAGAAACAAATGAATCATAAACCATGGGTCTCTTTTCTCGGACTGGCGAATCGGGCGCGCAAAGTCATTTCGGGAGAAGAGCTTGTTGTAAAAGAAATTCAGCGTAAACGCGCGAAGCTTGTCATTTTATCGGAAGATGCATCAGAAAATACAAGAAAAAAAATTTCCGATAAATGCGCGTTTTATCGCGTTCCGCTTTGTTACGTAGATAATCGCCACGAATTAGGTGGGGCGATTGGAAAAGGAGCACGGGTTGTTGTAGCGATTACAGATGAAGGATTCGCACAAAAGCTGAAAACGATGCTCTAACATTTTGGGGGTGAATGTATGTCAAAAATGCGTGTATACGAATATGCGAAAAAACATAATGTGTCAAGTAAAGATGTCATCCATAAACTGAAAGAAATGAACATCGACGTATCTAATCATATGACGATGATTGAAGCGGACGTTGTTGAAAAATTAGATCGTTCATTTAACAAAGGACAAAAACAAGAACAAAAACAAGAAGCAGAAAAAGAAGAAAAGAAGGCACCTGTGAAAAAGCCTGTTTTAGAACAGTTTGAAGAAGACGAAGATGAGGTCATTCAAACGAAAGTACCGATTAAAAAAGCAGTAGTCAAAAATCGCGAAGGGAAAAAACACGACTTGCAAATCCAACAAAAAGAAAAGAAAATTTTCAATAACAAAAAAAATAAAAAACAAAAACCTCAGCAAGCTCCACAACAAGAAGTGCAAAAGAAAAAAGAAAAAGAGCTTCCGAAAAAAATTACATTTGAAGGTTCATTAACGGTTGCTGAGCTAGCGAAAAAACTAGGTAAGGAGCCTTCTGAAATTATTAAAAAGTTATTTATGCTCGGCATTATTGCAACGATTAACAAAGATTTAGATAAAGATGCGATCGAGTTAATTTGCTCCGATTACGGTGTGGAAGTAGAAGAAAAAGTAACGATTGACGAAACAGAATTTGAGACAATTGAAATTGTCGATAACCCAGAAGATTTAGTCGAACGTCCACCTGTCGTCACGATTATGGGACACGTTGACCACGGAAAAACAACGTTGCTTGACTCGATTCGTCATACGAAAGTGACAGAACAAGAGGCAGGCGGTATTACACAACATATCGGTGCGTACCAAGTCATGGTGAACGGCAAAAAAATTACGTTTTTAGATACACCGGGTCATGAGGCGTTCACAACGATGCGTGCGCGTGGAGCGCAAGTAACGGATATCGTCATCCTTGTTGTTGCAGCCGATGATGGTGTAATGCCACAAACTGTTGAAGCGATTAACCATGCGAAAGCGGCAAAAGTTCCAATCATCGTCGCGGTCAATAAAATCGACAAACCAACAGCAAATCCAGATCGCGTCATGCAGGAGTTAATGGAATACGAACTCGTTCCAGAAGAATGGGGCGGAGATACAATTTATTGTAAATTATCGGCGTTAACGGGTGAAGGGATTGACAACTTGCTCGAAATGATTTTGCTTGTGAGTGAAATGGAAGAATTAAAAGCAAATCCAAACCGCCGTGCGACAGGAACGGTCATTGAAGCAAAATTAGATAAAGGTCGCGGTCCGGTTGCCACGCTTCTCGTTCAATCGGGTACGTTGCGTGTTGGTGATCCAATTGTTGTTGGTTATACGTACGGACGCGTGCGGGCAATGACAAACGATCTTGGTCGTCGCGTGAAAGAGGCAGGTCCATCTACCCCTGTTGAAATTACGGGATTAAACGAAGTACCGCAAGCAGGCGATCGCTTCATGGTATTCGAAGATGAGAAAAAAGCGCGTCAAATTGGCGAAGCGCGTGCGCAAAAACAAATTGCTCAACAACGAAGTGTAAAAGCGCGTGTCAGCCTAGACGACTTGTTTGAAAAAATTAAGCAAGGCGAAATGAAAGAGTTAAACATTATCGTCAAAGCGGATGTACAAGGTTCCGTCGAAGCGCTCGTTGCCGCATTGCAAAAAATCGAAGTCGAAGGTGTGCGAGTGAAAATTATTCACTCTGGTGTTGGGGCAGTAACAGAGTACGACATTATGCTTGCCTCGGCATCGAATGCGATTGTTATCGGCTTTAATGTTCGTCCGGATGCGAACGCCAAACGTGTCGCAGAAGCAGAAAAAGTAGACATTCGTCTCCACCGCATCATTTACAAAGTCATCGAAGAAATTGAAGCGGCGATGAAAGGGATGCTTGATCCGGAGTATGAAGAAAAAGTCATCGGCCAAGCAGAAGTTCGTCAAACGTTTAAAGTATCGAAAGTTGGTACAATTGCAGGATGCTATGTAACAGATGGGAAAATTACGCGCGATAGTAGCGTTCGCCTCATTCGTCAAGGCATCGTCGTTTATGAAGGACAAATCGATACGTTAAAACGTTACAAAGACGATGTAAAAGAAGTGGCACAAGGATACGAGTGCGGAATAACGATTAAAAACTTTAACGATATTAAAGAAGGCGACGTTATCGAAGCGTATGTCATGCAAGAAGTGGTACGTAAATGATCGGATACGTCGAATGTGAATGCATCATTTACGACGTCCAATCATTAAAAGAAAAGCGAGCCGTGTTGCAACGCATTGTCACACGGCTCAAACAAAAATATAATATATCAGTAGCTGAAGTCGATTATCAAGACGTATGGCAACGAACGAAGCTCGGAATTGTAGCTATTACGGCCGAACGAGCTGCGACAGAACAAGAGCTTCAACGTACGTTGCAATTCATTGATTCGTTTCCAGAAATCGAACGAACAGTTACAACATTCGAGTGGTTTTAATCGAGGTGATGATCATGAGTTTGCGAGCCACACGTGTAGGCGAACAAATGAAAAAAGAGTTAAGTGATATTATCGGTCGCAAACTAAAAGACCCACGCATTGGCTTCGTTACTGTAACAGATGTTCGAGTAACGGGCGATTTGCAACAAGCAAAAGTGTATATTTCTGTTCTTGGGGATGAAGAACAAAAGAAAAATACGCTCAAAGGATTAGCAAAAGCAACTGGATTTATTCGTTCGGAAATCGGTCAGCGTATTCGTTTGCGCAAGACGCCAGAAATTTACTTTGAAATTGATGAAACGATCGATTACGGACAACGCATTGAAAGTTTAATTAAACAAATTTCTGAAGAAAAAGAACATAAAGAAGAATAATGGATAGACATGCGTCTATCCATTTCCGTTATTTTAGAGGTGAAGCGATGGACGGAGTGTTATTGTTACATAAACCTGCGGGCATGACGTCGCACGACTGCGTCATGCGCATTCGTAAGCTATTTCAAACGAAAAAAGTTGGTCATACAGGAACGCTCGATCCTGACGTACGTGGTGTGTTGCCCATTTGCATTGGCAAAGCAACAAAAATTGTTGAGCTATTAACAGCGGAGAAAAAAACGTATGAAGGAGAAGTGACGTTAGGGATAGCAACGACAACGGAAGATGCATCGGGTGATGTTGTTTCAATCAAACCGATAGAACGGTCGATCGCTCGCCATGAAATTGAACATGTATTGGCTAAGCTGACAGGGGAAATTGAACAAACTCCACCGATGTATTCTGCAGTAAAGGTAAATGGAAAAAAATTGTATGAGTATGCGCGTGCAGGGATTGATGTCGAACGACCGAAACGACATGTACATATTTACGAGTTGCAACTCCTTGATGACAGGCAAGTATTTGCAGGTGAGCGTATATCGTTTCGTTTTCGGGTGACGTGTAGTAAAGGGACATATGTGCGTACACTTGCGGTTCAAATAGGCGAACAACTTGGATACCCAGCGCATATGTCCCGCCTTGTTCGCACAGCGTCCGGATCGTTTACGCTTGATCAATGTGTGACATTTGCTGACATCGAACAACACTTGTCGGCTGGTACTGCACATATGTTACTTTTACCGATTAAACGAGCGTTAGCCCATTTGCCGACATATGTACTGAATGATGAAGAAGAGAGAAAAGTAAAAAACGGAGCGCTTTTGCCAGCCCTGTCTGACATGTCTGCGCGTCTATTGATGATAAATAAGCAAGGTGAAGCATTAGCGATTTACATGCCTCATCCGACAAAGCAAGGCTGTATGAAACCTTTAAAAGTATTGTAGGTGAAAACAATGAAAACGATTTGGCTTTCCCATCCATTAAACGAAAAAAACAATGGTCCGCTTGTCATGGCACTCGGATATTTTGACGGTGTTCATCTTGGGCACCAAAAAGTGATTCAGACAGCGAAGCGAATTGCGGACGATCATCAATATAAAAGTGCGGTTATGACGTTTCATCCGCATCCGTCTGTCGTGCTAGGGCGCTCGAAGCAACATGTTCGTTTTATTACGCCATTAAAAGAAAAAGAAAAACAAATAGCTAAACTCGGTATCGATTATTTATACGTCGTTGAATTTACACCAGCATTTGCCCATTTGTTGCCACAACAATTTGTCGATGAATATATCATCGGACTCGGTGTGAAACACGTTGTGGCAGGGTTTGACTTTACGTACGGTCGCTTAGGAAAAGGAACGATGGAAACGTTGCCTTTTCATTCTCGACAGCAATTTACACAAACGGTAATCCCGAAACAGACGTTTGGCGAAGAGAAAATTAGTTCGACATATATTCGCCAGTGTTTAGCTGAAGGGGACGTTGAGCAACTTCCGCATTTGCTTGGGCGATTATATGAAGTAACAGGCAAGGTTGTTCATGGGGATAAACGCGGGCGTACAATTGGATTTCCAACGGCGAACGTTGCGCTTGACGATGATTACATCATTCCGCGTATCGGGGTATATGCGGTAACGGTCACGATCGACGGTAACACGTGGACGGGAGTATGTAACGTTGGGTATAAGCCGACATTTCATACGGAACAGCCGAAAGAGCCAACGATTGAAGTGCATGTATTCGATTTCTCAGCAGACATTTACGGTGCGAGCGTATCGATCCAATGGCATAAACGATTGCGTGATGAACGAGCGTTTTCTTCTGTTCAAGAGTTGATTGAACAAATTCATCGCGATGCGCAAGTGGCACGCGAATATTTTCAAAACCCCCTTGCATTTTATCGGAAAAACATGTATTCTATTTAATGTATGTTAACCATTGCTGGGCAATACGAGTCACCGCCGTTTGCTCGGTAATTGGGGCTGAAAAAAGAGGAGGTGAACAAGGATGGCATTAACACAAGAGCGTAAAAACGAGATCATCAACCAGTTCAAAATTCACGAAACTGACACAGGTTCTCCTGAAGTACAAGTTGCTATCCTTACAGAGCAAATTAACAACTTGAACGATCATTTACGCGTTCATCGTAAAGACCATCATTCTCGTCGTGGTCTTTTGAAAATGGTTGGTCGTCGTCGTAACTTACTTACGTACTTACGCAACAAAGACATCAACCGTTATCGTGAATTGATCAACAAACTCGGATTACGCCGATAAGTAAAAAGCGGGAGCATTCCCGCTTTTTATTAGTATTTGCACTGATATTTGATTATACTAAAACAAATACGATTTTTCATTTGTACATAGAGAGGGGTACTCGGTTTATATGGAACAAGAAAAACATGTGTTTTCGATCGACTGGGCAGGTCGGCCGCTAACTGTTGAAATTGGCGAATTAGCCAAGCAAGCAAACGGCGCTGTATTAGTGCGTTACGGCGATACGGTCGTATTGAGCACAGCGACAGCATCGAAAGAACCAAAAAGCGTAGATTTTTTTCCGTTAACGGTGAACTATGAAGAACGGTTATACGCTGTCGGTAAAATTCCAGGGGGATTTATTAAGCGCGAGGGGCGTCCGAGTGAAAAAGCGATTTTAGCGAGCCGTCTCATTGACCGCCCGATCCGTCCATTGTTTGCGGAAGGATTTCGAAACGAAGTGCAAGTTGTCAGCATGGTCATGAGCGTTGATCAAGACTGCTCACCGGAAATGGCAGCCATGTTTGGGTCTTCCCTTGCGTTAACGATTTCCGATATTCCGTTTGAAGGACCGATTGCAGGAGTGACAGTTGGTCGCGTAAATGGGCAGTTTGTCATCAACCCGTCTATCGCACAAATGGAACAAAGTGATATGCATCTCATTGTTGCAGGAACAAAAGACGCAATTAACATGGTCGAAGCAGGAGCCAATGAAGTACCAGAGGAAGTTATGCTTGAAGCGATCATGTTTGGTCATGAAGAAATTAAGCGTCTTATCGCCTTTCAAGAAGATATCGCGGCAAAAGTCGGCAAAGAGAAAATGGAAGTTGTCCTCTATGAACTTGACGCTCAGCTAGAAGCAGAGATTCGTGCGCGCGTGGAAGGGGAAGTGAAACGAGCTGTTCAAGTACCTGAGAAATTGGCGCGCGAGGCAGCGATTGAACAATTAAAAGCGGAAGTTGTTGCTGCGTACGAAGACCAAGAAGCGGACGAAGAAACGATTAAACAAGTAAAAGAAATTTTACATAAACTTGTGAAAGAAGAAGTGCGTCGCTTAATTACAGAAGAAAAAGTGCGCCCGGATGGACGAAAAGTTGATGAAATTCGCCCGCTTTCATCAGCTATTGGACTTTTGCCACGTACGCACGGATCTGGTTTGTTTACGCGGGGGCAGACGCAAGCACTTAGTGTATGTACGCTCGGAGCACTTGGTGATGTGCAAATTTTAGATGGACTTGGCATTGAAGAAACGAAACGGTTTATGCATCATTACAACTTCCCGCCATTCTCTGTTGGGGAGACAGGAGCGATGCGTGGACCAGGCCGTCGTGAAATCGGGCATGGTGCGCTTGGTGAGCGTGCACTTGAGCCAGTCATCCCATCTGAAAAAGAGTTCCCATATACGATTCGTCTCGTGTCTGAAGTGTTAGAATCAAACGGTTCCACGTCTCAAGCAAGCATTTGTGCAAGTACGCTTGCCATGATGGATGCGGGAGTGCCGATTAAAGCACCTGTTGCAGGTATTGCGATGGGGCTTGTGAAAAGCGGTGAACATTATACGATTTTAACAGATATTCAAGGTATGGAAGACCATCTTGGTGACATGGACTTTAAAGTGGCCGGTACAGAAAAAGGGGTCACCGCCTTGCAAATGGATATTAAAATTAAAGGATTGTCTCGTGAAATTTTAGAAGAAGCGTTGCAACAAGCGCGCAAAGGTCGTCTTGAAATTTTAAAACATATGATGCAAACGATTAGCGAACCGCGTAAAGAGCTATCGCCGTATGCACCGAAAATTTTAACGATGCAAATTAATCCTGATAAAATTCGTGATGTGATCGGGCCAAGCGGAAAGCAAATTAACAAAATTATTGAAGAAACAGGCGTAAAAATTGATATCGAACAAGATGGAACGATCTTCATTTCATCAGTAAATGAAGAAATGAACAAAAAAGCGAAAAAGATCATTGAAGATATCGTTCGTGAAGTGGAAGTTGGACAAGTATATTTAGGCAAAGTGAAACGGATTGAAAAATTTGGAGCGTTTGTCGAATTGTTTAGTGGAAAAGATGGTCTTGTACACATTTCAGAATTAGCGGAGGAACGCGTCGGAAAGGTAGAAGATGTCGTTTCCATCGGCGATGAAATTTTAGTGAAAGTAACAGAAATTGATAAACAAGGTCGCGTAAACTTGTCGCGCAAGGCCGTATTACGCGATCAAAAAGAAGCCGAGCAATAAAATTGGAGCCTTGGGTTCGCATCCCCTTGGCTTCTTTGCTGTGTGTAAAATTTTTTCATGCTCGTTCTACCTTGTCCTTCTTACACATACCCTCTTTATTAGAAAAGGAGGGGACGAAGCGTGCGGCGAGCGTTTTTCTTAACGATGATCATATGTATGGCGGCTATGATTGTACAAAACCCATGGACGACAACGTACATCCATGAGTTACGGCATGTGACGGTGGCAAAACAAAGCGATCCGCTATACATTCAAATTACGGAGCGAGCAAAGCAGTATAATATTCCTGCGCAAAATGCGAAAATAGATGCTGTGTGGAAAGCCATTCCTGGATATAATGGGCTAGTCGTAGATGTTGAGGCATCATATAAGCAAATGAAGCAAAATGGGACATTTTCTGAACAACAGCTTGTATATAAACAAGTATCGCCGTCTATTCACTTATCTGATTTGCCCCCATCGCCTATTTATCGGGGACATCCAGACAAACCGATGGTCTCTTTTTTAATTAATGTTGCATGGGGAAGCGAACATATCCCAAGTATGTTACATATTCTTGAAAAATACAACGTACGTGCAACGTTTTTTTTAGAAGGGCGTTGGGTAAAAGAAAACCCACAACTGGCGAAAATGATTGCAGATGCCGGGCATGAAATTGGCAATCATTCATACAACCATCCCGATATGAAAACGATGAGTAAACAAGCCATTCGGGAACAAATCGTCAAAACGAACGATGCAATTGAAGCAGCAACAGGCATCAAACCTCGTCTATTCGCTCCGCCAAGCGGCAGTTATCGTGATGATGTCGTATACATTGCCCATGAGCTTGGGATGTACACGATTTTATGGACGGTCGATACAATTGATTGGCAAAAACCATCGCCTTCTGTTATAGTGGAACGAGTAACATCAAAAGTGCACAACGGAGCGATGATTTTAATGCATCCAACTGTATCAACAGTAAAAGCATTACAACCGTTAATTCAATCATTACAAAAACAAGAATATGTTATCGACGATGTGTCCACATTATTAAATGAGGAAAGAATTGTAAAAAGTAGGAGGAAGGGACTTGATTAAAACATATACGTGTCAAAACGGGGTAAGAGTTGTACTCGAACACATTCCAACGGTTCGATCCGTGGCGATCGGTATTTGGATTGGCACCGGATCACGCAACGAAAATGAACAAAACAACGGCATTTCACACTTTCTTGAACATATGTTTTTTAAAGGAACGAAAACGCGCACAGCGCGCGATATTGCGGAATCGTTCGATCGCATTGGCGGTCAAGTCAATGCGTTTACGTCAAAAGAGTACACGTGCTATTATGCCAAAGTGTTAGATACACATGCGTCATTTGCTTTAGACATACTAGCCGATATGTTCTTCCATTCGACGTTTGTAGACGAAGAATTACAAAAAGAAAAAAATGTTGTATTCGAAGAAATTAAAATGTATGAAGATACGCCAGATGACCTCGTTCATGATCTATTGAGTAAGGCAAGTTACGGCAATCACCCGCTCGGTTACCCGATCTTAGGCACAGAACAAACGTTGGCGGCGTTCACGGGTGATACATTGCGCCAATACATGTATGAGACGTATACGCCAGATCGGGTCGTCATTTCGATCGCAGGAAATGTCGATGAGTCGTTTATTCAACAAGTAGAAGCTTACTTCGGTTCGTTTACGAGACAAAAAGGGAACGACGTGTATGTAGCACCATCGTTTTACCCGAATAAAATCGCGCGCAAAAAAGAGACAGAGCAAGCGCACGTATGCATTGGATTTAATGGGTTACCAATTGGTCATGAAGATATTTATAGCTTAGTTATTTTAAACAACATTTTAGGCGGAAGCATGAGCAGTCGTCTTTTCCAAGAAGTACGCGAACAACGTGGATTAGCTTATTCCATTTTCTCATACCATTCTTCATATCGTGACGGTGGAATGGTAACGATTTATGGAGGAACAGGAAGTCAACAGCTCGATCTTTTGTTTGATACGATTCAGCAAACAATCGAACAATTAAAACAAGACGGCATTACGGAAAAAGAGCTAGAAAATAGCAAAGAGCAAATGAAAGGGAACTTAATGTTAAGTTTAGAAAGTACGAACAGTCGTATGAGTCGAAATGGAAAAAATGAACTGTTACTCGGCCGTCACCGCTCGCTTGACGAAATTATTGAAAGCATTGATCGCGTAACAAAAGAAAGCGTTGACCGCATGGCACAAACGATTTTTACAGACGACTTCTCCGTTGCGCTTATTAGCCCGGAAGGAACATTGCCAAAAAGCCTGCAACAATAAACTTGCAGGCATTTTTTTTGCCCTTTTTTCTACAATGATAAAGAAAGGGGGCATCATATGCGATTAAGTGAATTAAGCGGAAAAGAAATTGTTGATATGAAGCGAGCAGAGCGGCTCGGTATTTTAGGACAGACTGATTTAGAAATTAATGAACGAACAGGTCAAATTCAAGCACTTTTAATTCCAACAACAAAATGGTTTGGCTTTCGGAAAGATGGAACAGATATACGCGTACCATGGAGCCGTGTAAAAAAGATCGGCTCAGATATGATTTTAATTGATGTCGATGACTAGACACCTCAAGGGGTGTCTTTTTTCATTTTCCGCTCACCGTTTGATGACTGACATCATAAGATGTGAAAGTAACGACGGGCAAAAAACTAGATGTATAAGAGGGTGAATGAACTCATGCTGACAGGAATGCACGTTGCGATCATCGGTGGGGACGCTCGGCAGCTTGAAGTCATTCGGAAATTGATGGAACTTGACGCAAAATTGTCGCTCGTTGGCTTCGATCAATTAGACCATGGCTTTGCTGGAGTAACGAAAATGAAAATTCACGAAGTCGATTTTCACGAAGTAGACGCCATTATTTTACCTGTTCACGGAACGAGCATGGACGGTGAAATTCAAACGGTATTTTCAAACGAAAAAATGACGTTTACTGAAGAATTGCTTCGTCAAACCCCGGCGCGTTGCACCGTTTATTCAGGAATTACAAATGACTATTTAGACCACGTCGTCAAATCTGTTGGTCGAAAACATGTGCAACTATTTGAGCGAGACGATGTCGCCATTTATAACTCGATTCCAACGGCAGAAGGAACGGTCATGATGGTCATTCAACATACAGATGTGACGATTCATGGATCACGCGTTGCTGTTTTAGGTTTGGGACGTGTAGGGATGACGGTCGCTCGAACGTTTGCAGCTTTAGGCGCAAAAGTAAAAGTGGGAGCCCGCCGCTCCGAACATTTAGCGCGCATTGCAGAGATGGCGTTAGAGCCGTTTCATTTAAACGATTTAGAACAACACGTGGAAGATATTGACGTTTGTATTAATACGATCCCATATCCTGTTGTAACCGCAAGCGTCATTGCGAAAATGCCTGCTCATACGCTTATTGTTGACTTGGCATCAAAACCTGGTGGCACGGATTTTCGATATGCGGAAAAGCGCGGCATTCAAGCGCTATTAGCCCCGGGACTTCCCGGCATTGTCGCGCCAAAAACAGCGGGGCAAATTGTCGCAAATGTATTGGCGCAACTTCTTTCTGCAGATTTGAAAAAACGAAAGGAGAATAAAAAATGAACGTACAAGGAAAGCGCATTGGTTTTGGTTTAACAGGCTCTCATTGCACATATGATGCGGTAATGCCGGAAATTGAAAAATTAATTGCGAAAGGGGCAGACGTCATCCCGATTGTTTCGTATACGGTGCAATCGACAAATACCCGATTCGGCAAAGGAGAAGAATGGGTGAAAAAGCTTGAAGAGATGACAGGTCATCAAGTCATTGATACAATTGTAAAAGCGGAACCGTTAGGACCGAAATTACCGCTTGATTGCATGGTTATTGCGCCGCTAACTGGAAATTCGATGAGCAAATTAGCGAACGCGCTGACGGATTCGCCTGTATTAATGGCTGCAAAAGCAACGATGCGCAATCATCGTCCCGTTGTTGTTGGCATTTCGACAAACGATGCGCTCGGTTTAAACGGTGTTAATTTAATGCGATTAATGGCAGCAAAAAATATTTACTTCATCCCATTTGGGCAAGATGATCCGTTCAAAAAACCGAATTCGATGGTTGCTCATATGCCATTGTTGCTTGATACGGTAGAAGCGGCGCTCGAAGGTCGGCAAATTCAACCAGTCATCGTTGAATATCGTCGCTCATAAATAAACAGTTGAAAGAAAATTTATAAAAAACGTCTCTCCTTTACGAATGAATGTGCTAAAATAAATGATATTAAAATTGTCTATGAGTTGGAAGGAGAAGAAGAGATGGAGCAAAAAGGATTACATGTCGCCGTCGTTGGTGCGACAGGAGCTGTCGGACAACAAATGATTCAAACGTTAGAAAAAAGAAATTTCCCAATTGCAAAACTATCTTTACTTTCATCGGAGCGTTCAGCTGGAAAAAAAGTCGTATTTAAAGGTGAAGAAATTGAAGTGCAAGTAGCAAAACCGGAAAGTTTTGAAGGTGTGCATATCGCGCTATTTAGCGCAGGCGGATCTGTATCAAAGCAACTTGCTCCCGAGGCGGTGAAACGCGGAGCGGTCGTTGTTGATAATACGAGTGCATTTCGCATGGACGAAAACGTACCGCTTGTCGTCCCTGAAGTAAACGAAGCAGATTTACATTGGCATAACGGAATTATCGCAAATCCAAACTGCTCAACGATCCAAATGGTTGTGGCGCTCGAACCGATTCGTCAAGCGTTCGGATTAAAGCGCGTCATCGTCTCGACATATCAAGCGGTGTCAGGCGCAGGAGCACAAGCGGTAGAAGAGTTAAAAACGCAAACAGCGCACATGTTAAACGGCGAAGAAGTGACGCCGGAAATTTTACCGGTAAAATCGGATCGCAAACATTATCCGATTGCATTTAACGCCATTCCACAGATTGATAAGTTTCAAGACAATGGATTTACATTTGAAGAAATGAAAATGATTAACGAAACGAAAAAAATTATGCATATGCCTGAATTGGAAGTAGCGGCAACATGCGTGCGCATTCCGGTGATGGTAGGGCATTCGGAATCTGTTTACATTGAAGTAGAAAAAGAGGGAGTAACGGTCGCGCAAATCCAGTCGCTCCTAAAAGAGGCACCGGGCGTCGTCTTACAAGACGATCCAAGCGAGCAGCTTTATCCGATGCCGCTGTATGCAACAGGACAAAATGACGTATTCGTTGGTCGCATTCGCAAAGATTTACATCGCGACACAGGATTCCATTTATGGATCGTTTCTGATAACTTGTTAAAGGGAGCGGCATGGAACTCTGTTCAAATTGCTGAAAGTCTTTTAAAATTAGGGCTTGTGAAAGCGTAAAATCGGCATCGAGGTGTTGACGTTGAAAATTATCGTTCAAAAGTTTGGCGGTACGTCCGTTCGTGATGAACACGGTCGAAATTTAGCGCGCAAACATATTGAAAAAGCGTTAGAAGACGGATATAAAGTTATTGTTGTCGTTTCAGCGATGGGGCGAAAAGGGGATCCGTATGCAACGGATACGCTCCTTAGCCTTATTGACGGAGCCAATGCACATGTGACAAACCGTGAAAAAGATTTGTTGATGGCGTGCGGGGAAATTATTTCAAGCGTCGTTTTTACAAACATGTTAAATAAACATGGTATCAAAGCGACAGCCTTTACCGGAGCACAAGCAGGCTTTCGCACGAACAATGATCATACGAACGCGAAAATTATCGATATGCGTTGCGAACGGTTGTTGCGTACCCTAAAAGAGCATGATGTTGTCGTTGTCGCAGGCTTTCAAGGTGCGGCTGAAAACGGAGATGTGACAACGATCGGGCGCGGCGGAAGCGACACGTCAGCTGCTGCGCTTGGGGCTGCACTCGGTGCAGAATGGATTGACATTTTCACTGACGTCGAAGGTGTAATGACGGCGGATCCACGCATCGTAGAAAATGCGCGACCGCTTGATGTTGTAACATATACAGAAATTTGCAATATGGCATATCAAGGGGCAAAAGTCATCCATCCGCGTGCGGTCGAAATTGCGATGCAAGCGAAAGTGCCTTTGCGCATTCGCTCGACGTATTCTGATTCACCGGGAACGCTCGTTACATCGATTGGAAAAAAAGGAAGCGATGTAAAAGAACGATTAGTGACAGGAATTGCCCACGTTTCAAACATTACGCAAATTAAAGTGCCAGCAAAAGAGGGACATTACGATTTACAAGCAGAAGTATTTAAAGCGATGGCGAATGAAGGAATTAGCGTCGACTTCATTAACATATCACCGAACGGGGTCGTATATACCGTATCGAGCGACGTGGCAGATCGAGCGATTACGACGTTGCAAAAGCTTGGCTATGAGCCAACCGTCACGCGCGGTTGCGCGAAAGTATCGACTGTCGGAGCGGGTATTGCTGGCGTTCCAGGAGTAACCGCAAAAATTGTGACAGCACTATCTGAACGAGGCATTCAAATTTTGCAGTCGGCTGATAGCCACACAACCATTTGGGTACTTGTGAAAGAGGAGCATTTAAAAGAAGCGGTAAATGCATTACATGATGCATTTCAACTTGCGGAACAAAAACAATACGATTTTAGTTAGGAGTGAAACATTGTGGTTCAATTTGGTCAAATTGCCACAGCGATGGTCACCCCATTTGACAATAAGGGGAACATCGATTTTGCGAAAACAACGCAATTAGTGAACTATTTAATTGAAAACGGTACAGATTCACTCGTTGTTGCTGGAACAACTGGAGAATCCCCAACGTTAACGACAGAAGAAAAGTTGGCGCTTTTCCGTCACGTTGTCGACGTTGTTGACGGACGTGTCCCTGTTATTGCTGGAACAGGGAGCAACAATACGCGTGCATCGATTGAACTAACGAAAAAGGCAGAACAAATCGGTGTCGATGCGGTGATGATCGTCGCACCGTATTACAACAAACCGAACCAAGAAGGAATTTACCAACATTATAAAGCGATTGCTGAAAGCACGTCGTTGCCTGTCATGGTGTACAACATTCCAGGGCGAGCTGTCGTCAATATTTCCGTTGAAACAATCGTTCGCCTCTCCGAAATTCCAAACATTGTAGCTGTCAAAGATGCAAGCGGAAATTTAGATGCGATGACGGAAATTATAGCAAAAACGCGCGATGATTTTATGCTATATAGCGGAGATGACGGATTGACACTTCCTGTATTAGCTATTGGTGGAAAAGGTGTCGTTTCCGTTGCCTCGCATATTATCGGCAACGAAATGAAAGAAATGATAGAAGCTTTCATGAGCGGAGACAATAAAAAAGCGGCAACGATACACCAACAACTATTGCCGATCATGAAAGCGCTATTTGCTGCCCCAAGCCCAGTGCCAGTAAAAACGGCTTTACAGTTGAAGGGATTAGATGTTGGTTCTGTTCGACTACCACTTGTACCGTTGACGGAACAAGAACGTTTGCAACTCATGCACGTGCTACAACGTTAAAAGAAAGGGAATTCATCCCTTTCTTTTTTATTGTTGAATCAGTTATAATGGATGTAAGTGACTTTGAGCGGGGAAGTTTGGTTGACTGTAGGAGGATTTAAGATGAAACAAGCAGAGAAAATTCGTGTGTTTGCTCTCGGCGGCGTGGGAGAGGTAGGCAAAAACATGTATGTCGTCGAGGTGGACGAAGACATTTTTGTCCTTGATGCAGGACTTATGTTTCCAGAGGACGAGATGTTCGGCATTGATATGGTTATTCCTGATATTTCGTATTTAGTGGAACAACAAGAACGTATTCGTGGCATTTTTTTAACACACGGTCATGACGATCATATTGGCGCAATTGCATACGTGTTGCGAAAAATTACTGTACCTGTGTACGGGGCAAAATTGACGCTTGCACTCATGGAAGAAAAATTGAAAGAGCAAGGGATTACATCGAAAGCGAAGCGCATCGAAATACATGCTGACAGTGAAATTGTATTTGAAAAAGCGATTGTGTCGTTTTTCCAAACGAACCATAGTATCCCGGATTGTCTTGGTGTAAGCATTCAAACATCGCAAGGCGCCATTGTATATACGAGTGATTTTAAATTTGATCAAACACCTGTTGGCATATGTCGCACCGATTTTGGTAAAATGGCGAAAATCGGAGCGCAAGGAGTGCTTTGTTTACTATCCGACAGTACAAACGCAGAAAAACCGGGATATACTGGTTCTGAAGCGATTGTTGGTCAAGAAATTTCCGATGTTATTTACAATGCCCATGGGCGTGTGATTGTCGCTTGCTTTGCCTCGAACATTACACGCATTCAACAAGTGTTAAACGCTGCTCGTGATCATCGACGGAAAGTGGTCATTATGAGCCGTCATATGCATAAAGTCATCGATATCGCGGTGCGCCTTGGGTACTTGAAATTGGATGAAAACATGATTATTTCGATGGGGGAAGTCGACCGTTACAACGATCGTGATTTAGTCATTTTAACGACAGGCAATCAAGGAGAACCGATGGCGGCGTTAGCACGCATGGCGAAACAGGCGCACAAATACATCAATATTAAAGAAGGAGACACAGTTATTGTCGCTTCTTCTCCGATGCCAGGGCATGAGTTATTTATTGCTCGCACAATTGATGCTCTATATCGTGCAGGAGCGAATGTCGTGTACGGACAACGTCAAGTCCATGTGTCTGGGCACGGGTATCAGGAAGAATTAAAGCTTATGTTAAATTTTATGAAACCAAAATATTTTATCCCGGTACATGGAGAGTTTCGTATGCAAAAGGCGCACGGAAAAATCGCCCAAGCTGTCGGTATTCGTCAAGATGCGATCTTTTTGATTGAAAAAGGAGAAGTGATCGAGTTCCGTAACGGTCACGCCCGTTTCGGTGGAAAAGTGCCGAGCGGTCAAATTTTAATTGATGGGTTAGGCATTGGAGACGTAGGAAATATTGTGTTGCGTGATCGTCGCTTACTGTCACAAGATGGAATTATGATCGTTGTTGTAACGTTAAGTAAACAAGAGAAGCGCGTCGTTGCTGGGCCAGAAATGATTTCACGCGGATTTGTATATGTGCGTGAATCCGAAACACTTTTCGAAGAATCGATAAAAATTGTGAAAGAGATTGTGGAAAAAAGTATGGAAGATTACGTCATTGAATGGTCTTCACTAAAAACAAACATTCGTGATGCACTTAGCCAATATTTATTTGAAAAAACAAAACGAAAACCGATGATTTTACCGATTATTATGGAAGTATAAAACAACATGCTCAAAGTCAAGAAAACACCTGCGACGCGCAGGTGTTTTTTGTATGAACATGTCGATGTTCACGCATACTAACGACATCATGTAATGGAAAGGGGATTGTTATGGAAGAACGGGATATATCTCAAGAGGAAACGAAGCCTTCTCCAGCCGAAAATATTGTACAGCTCGGTCAAACGAATATTCCACAACTTTCTTCAGATTCAACGATCCATTGTTTAACGATCGTTGGACAAATTGAAGGGCATATTCAATTACCGCCACAAAACAAAACGACGAAATATGAACATCTTATTCCACAAATTGTAGCGATTGAGCAAAATCCGAATATTGAAGGTTTGCTCGTTGTATTAAATACAGTAGGCGGTGATGTGGAAGCAGGGTTAGCCATTGCAGAAATGTTAGCCTCGATGTCCAAACCAACTGTTTCGATTGTGCTCGGTGGAGGCCATTCGATCGGTGTGCCGATTGCGGTGTCGTGCGACTATTCATTCATCGCAGAAACGGCAACGATGACGATTCACCCGATTCGCCTCACAGGTCTTGTTATTGGTGTGCCACAAACGTTTGAGTATTTAGATAAAATGCAAGAGCGCGTCGTTAATTTTGTTGTTAAACATTCAAACATTAGTGAAGAAAAATTTAAAGAACTTATGTTTTCGAAAGGCAATTTAACGCGCGATATCGGAACGAATGTAGTGGGAACAGATGCTGTGAAGTACGGTTTAATTGATGAAGTCGGGGGACTGTCACAAGCGATGCGCAAATTGCGCGAACTCATTGACCATTCACATCAGCAAGGAGCGATGTTACAATGATCTTACATACGATCGTTCCAGAGTTTATCGTTTTTCAAACGAACGAGGCGGAGTATAAAAAGCAACGCACCGTTCAATATAACGGAGTGACGTTACTTGTGCAACAAACAGAAATGAACGAGTATGAAATTGTGCGTGTATTAAGTAGCGATCCACAACATTATTTAACGTATGAACCGGGCACAAAACTTTATGCGACATCACTACAATTTATGGTATAATGAGAACAAGCAGCCACGCTTCTCTGTTGGCTGCTTTTTCATCTTATATGTTGGAGTGGGCGAAATGGGAAAGAAAAATAAGCGTCGCACAAACAAACAAGAACAATGGAAAAAAACGTTACGTTTTGAACTAATCGGTTTAACGATGTTAGCATGTACGGTCATTGCGATGGCAAACGTCGGAGCGGTCGGCCGTTCACTTGTTTTTACTACTCGCTTCTTTATGGGTGAATGGTATATTGTTGCGCTATTAGGGGCGCTTGTGACATCGCTATATGTCATTTGGAAGCGCGCATGGCCTCCATTTTTTCAACGCGTTCTCGTTGGGCTGTACTTGATTGTTCTTTCCTTATTGTTGTTTAGTCACGAAGCGTTATTTCATATTTTATCAAGAAATGGGAAATTAGCAAATCCAAGCATTATTCGAACGACATGGGAACTATTTTGGGCAGATGTGCATGGAGAAAATAGTTCTTTTTCGGATTTAGGTGGTGGGATGCTTGGCGCCCTGCTGTATACGATCAGTTATTATTTATTTGATCAATTAGGAACAAAATGGATTGCCTCATTATTGATGATCATTGGTGTATTACTTCTTACAGGAAAAACGTTACGTGATACAGCCGGCAAAGGAATTGAATGGTTCCTTTCGTTTATTCGAGCGCAAACGAAAGCAGTAATTGCGGACGCTCGTTCATTTTTAAGCCGTCCGAAAAAAGAAAAACAACAGCCAACTCATATTGAAGTGGTGACAGCGCTCGAGGAAAAAGAAGAAAATGAAATAGAAGAAATTGTTGTTGAAGGACCTGTTATTTCTAATTTTAATGAAGCTGTTGAAGAAGGAAAGCCGATATCATTTACGCAAAATCATGCGGCGGATTATGCATTGCCGCCAATTGATTTACTTTTCCCACCAAAAGCGGTCGATCAATCGCGGGAAAAAGAAAATATTTATGAAAATGCTCGCAAGCTTGAAAAAACGTTTCAAAGTTTCGGGGTAAAGGCAAAAGTAACGAAAGTGCATATTGGTCCAGCTGTAACGAGATATGAAGTATATCCAGACGTCGGTGTGAAAGTAAGTAAAATTGTAAGCTTAAGTGATGATTTAGCGCTTGCGTTAGCGGCGAAGGACATTCGCATCGAGGCACCGATTCCGGGAAAATCAGCAATTGGTATTGAAGTACCGAATGAAGAAATTGCGATGGTATCTCTACGCGAAGTGTTAGAAGCGAAAGAAGCAGATAAACCTGAAGCAAAACTGTTAATTGGACTTGGGCGTGACATATCGGGACAAGCGGTGCTTGCTGAATTAAATAAAATGCCGCACTTACTTGTTGCGGGTGCGACGGGAAGCGGGAAAAGCGTATGTATTAACGCCATTATCGTTAGTTTATTGATGCGCACGAAACCGCATGAAGTAAAGATGATGATGATCGATCCGAAAATGGTTGAGTTAAGCGTGTACAACGGCATTCCACATTTGCTTTCTCCTGTCGTCACCGATCCGAAAAAAGCGTCCCAAGCATTAAAAAAAGTAGTGAGCGAAATGGAGCGACGATACGAGCTATTTTCGCATACAGGAACGCGTAATATTGAAGGATATAATGAATATATTGAGCGGCATAATGAAACAGCGGAAGTGAAACAACCTCTTTTACCATACATTGTCGTCATTGTAGATGAGTTAGCAGATTTAATGATGGTTGCTTCAAGCGATGTCGAAGATTCGATTACACGTCTTGCCCAAATGGCGCGGGCAGCAGGCATTCATTTAATTATCGCAACGCAACGTCCATCTGTTGATGTCATTACTGGGGTAATTAAGGCAAATATTCCATCCCGCATTGCGTTTAGTGTATCATCACAGACGGACTCACGGACGATTTTAGATATGGGTGGAGCTGAAAAATTGCTTGGACGTGGTGATATGCTCTTTTTGCCTGTTGGTGCGTCTAAACCTGTTCGTGTTCAAGGGGCGTTCGTGTCTGATCAAGAAGTGGAGACAGTTGTACAATATGTGATTTCACAACAACAAGCACAATATGAAGAAACGATGATCGCACAAGATGATGAACCACAAGAAGCGTTCGATGATGAGTTGTTTGAGGAAGCGGTTCAACTCGTCATCGACATGCAAAGTGCATCTGTTTCGATGTTACAGCGTCGTTTTCGCATCGGTTACAACCGAGCTGCACGCCTAATTGATGCGATGGAAGCTCGTGGCATCGTTGGGCCTTATGAAGGAAGTAAACCGCGCGCTGTACTCGTATCGCCAAACGATCAAGCAAAAACGTCATAAAAGAGGCTAAAAACAAGCCTCTTTTTTTGCATAAATGGAACATAATAATGATATATTATTACAATCGCTTACATATGATTTTATACGACTTTTTTCGACAATTTTTTTATTCACTATTTATTTATGAATGAAAAAATGTTATATTATTAATAAGAAATTTGTCTAACATCAGATGTCTGATATCTAAGGTGGGGGATGGTGAATGTCAGTCAAATCGGATCATCGACACTTATATTTACAAGTGATTGATCGGATTAAGAAAGATATTGAGCAAGGGGTATACAAGGAAAAAGAAAAACTTCCTTCTGAATTTGAACTAGCCAAACAATTAGGGGTTAGCCGGGCGACGTTGCGGGAAGCATTGCGGGTATTAGAGGAAGAAAACGTGATCATCCGCCGCCACGGTGTCGGGACGTTCGTGAGTTCCCGACCGATGTTTACGTCGGGTATTGAGCAGCTAAGTAGCGTGACGGAGATGATCCGTCAAGCCGGTCGAAAACCGGGGACGATTTTTTTATCTTCTTCCATACAGAAACCGACTGAAGATGATATAAAGCGCTTTCAATGTGATAAAGAGGAAGATTTACTTGTTGTTGAGCGGGTGCGAACTGCAAATAATGAACCGGTCGTTTATTGTATCGATAAAGTTCCTTGTAAATATTTACCTAAAGGAATTGCTTATGAAAATGAGTCATTATTAGAAATATTACATAATGAAGCGAATCGATACATCGCCTATGCGGTTACCCACATTGAGCCGCTCGGCTACCATGAAAAGGTGTCGCCTATTTTGCAATGTGAGCCAGAAACAGCGCTTTTAGTTTTAAAGCAAATGCATTTTGATGAAAATGACGAGCCGATTTTGTACTCAATTGACTACTTTAAATCAGATAAGTTTAGCTTCCACGTGTTGCGAAAACGCGTGTAGCTTCTTATACAAGCGCTTATCCTGTTAAGGAGGTGACATTGGAGGGAGAAGGTTCGTTCACATTTCAAATTTTTTACTTATCCATATTTTTAAATTGAGGGGGTAATGATTGATGAAGAAAAAGCGTTTTGGATTGTCAATGTCTTTATTATTAACTGCCGGCATGCTTCTTGGCGGTTGCGGACAAGCAAAAGAAGAGCCGAAAAAAGAAGAAGGAAAAGCGTCTGAATTTAGCATAGCAATGGTTACAGACGTTGGTGGAATTGACGATAAGTCGTTCAACCAATCTGCATGGGAAGGGTTACAAAAATTCGGTGAAGAAAACGGCTTGAAAAAAGGAAAAGGCGGCTATGACTACTTACAGTCACAAAGTGATGCCGATTATGCAACAAACTTAAACAAACTTGTACGTAACGACTTTGATCTCATTTATGGTATTGGGTATTTAATGACAGATGCCATTACAGAAATCGCAGAACAAAAGCCAGATAACAAATTTGCGATCGTTGATAGCGTCGTTGAAAAACCGAACGTTGCTAGCATCACATTCAAAGAGCATGAAGGTTCGTTCCTTGTCGGCGTTGTCGCTGGTTTAATGACAAAAACAAATAAAATCGGTTTCGTTGGCGGTATGGAAATTCCGTTAATTGAAAAATTCGAAAGCGGTTTTATTGCAGGAGTAAAAGCAGTAAATCCAAATGCCAAAGTTGAAGTGCAATATGCAGGTGCATTCGACAAAGCGGATAAAGGAAAAGCTATTGCTTCAAGCATGTACGCTTCTGGTATTGATATCATTTACCATGCAGCTGGTGGAACAGGAAACGGTGTGTTCTCAGAAGCAATCGACTTGAAAAAACAAGATCCAAACAAAGAAATTTGGGTGATCGGTGTTGACCGTGACCAATATGAAGAAGGAAAAGTGCCAGGAACAGATAAAAGCGTAACATTAACATCGATGGTAAAACGTGTTGACGTTGCTGTATATGACTTAGCGACAAAAACGAAAAATGGTAACTTCCCAGGCGGTCAAGCAGTTGAATACGGCTTAAAAGAAGATGGTGTAGGTATTGCTCCGACAACGAAAAATAACGTTCCTGAAGATGTGTTGAAAAAAGTTGATGAGTGGAAACAAAAAATTATTAATGGTGAAGTGAAAGTGCCTACAACTCGCGCAGAGTTGCAATAATCAAATGACTGTGTTCTCCGAAGAGTACATTTCTTCGGAGAACCACTAAATGAAAAGTTGCAACATGTTGCAGCTTTTCATTTAGTGATTTTAACAAGCTCATATAAGGAGTGGATCACGTTTGGAATACGTAATTGAGATGCTAAATATCCGCAAAGTTTTTGGGAATTTTGTGGCCAATGATAACATTACGTTGCAATTGAAAAAAGGGGAAATTCATGCGTTATTAGGCGAGAATGGTGCAGGAAAATCGACGCTAATGAACGTGTTATTCGGTTTATATCAACCAGATGGCGGGGAAATTCGCGTCAAAGGAAAAAAAGTAAATATCGCCAACCCGAACGTCGCCAACGACTTAGGAATCGGAATGGTACACCAACACTTTATGCTTGTTGATACGTTTACAGTAACGGAAAACATCATTTTAGGAAGCGAGCCAACAAAAGGTAGACAAATCGATATTGAAAAAGCAGAGCAAGAGGTGCGTGAGCTTTCTGAACGATACGGTTTAGCTGTTGATCCGAAAGCGAAAATCGCAGACATTTCTGTCGGTATGCAACAACGGGTAGAAATTTTAAAAACGTTATATCGTGGAGCAGATATTTTAATTTTTGACGAACCAACAGCGGTCTTAACGCCGCAAGAAATTCAAGAGCTCATCCAAATTATGAAAGCGCTTGTACGTGAAGGAAAGTCCATTATTTTAATCACGCACAAATTAAAAGAAATTATGGAAGTATGTGATCGTGTCACAGTGATTCGACGTGGAAAAGGCATCGGCACATTAAATGTATCGGAAACAAACCCGAACGCACTAGCTTCGTTAATGGTTGGACGTGAGGTGCATTTCAAAACAGAAAAACAACCGTCGAAAGTCGGCAAACCTGTCCTTGAAATTGAAAATTTAGTTGTCAAAGACTCACGTGGAATTACTGCGGTTGATCATTTAAATCTAACGGTACATGCAGGAGAAATTGTCGGAATTGCAGGGGTAGACGGCAACGGACAAACAGAGCTTATCGAAGCGATCACGGGCTTAATTAAATCTGAATCCGGCTCCATTCGTCTAAATGGTAAAGAAATTCGCAATTTAACGCCAAGACAAATTACAGAAACAGGTGTCGGACACATTCCGCAAGACCGTCATAAACATGGTCTTGTGCTCGATTTTCCAATCGGAGAAAACATGGTGCTTCAAACGTATTATAAAGAACCATACTCAAAACGCGGTATTTTGAATTTTAAAGCGATTTACGATAAAGCGCGCCAACTTATTCAAGAGTTTGACGTTCGTACGCCAGATGAATATACGAAAGCGCGGGCTTTATCAGGAGGAAACCAACAAAAAGCGATTATCGGACGTGAAGTGGATCGTGATCCAGATTTACTTATTGCCGCGCAACCAACGCGTGGACTCGACGTCGGAGCGATTGAGTTTATTCACAAACGTCTGATCGAACAACGAGATAAAGGAAAAGCAGTATTGCTTGTTTCGTTTGAATTAGATGAAATTATGAACGTTAGTGATCGTATTGCTGTCATTTATGAAGGGAAAATTGTCGCCATTGTCGACCCGAAAGAAACGACAGAACAAGAGCTTGGTTTGTTGATGGCAGGAAGCAAACGGAAGGAAGCAGGTGTATCATCATGAGTGAAAATCGTTTAACAAATATTCTCGTTCCTGTTTTTGCGGTTATTCTCGGAATTATTGCTGGCGCCATCGTGATGATCGTCAGTGGATATGACCCAATTGCTGGCTATTCCGCTTTATTGTACGGTGCTTTTGGGGATCGATATTACATTGGGGAAACGATTCGTCAAGTGACACCATATATTTTAGCGGGGTTAGCGGTTGCGTTCGCTTTTCGCACCGGGCTATTTAACATCGGTGTAGAAGGACAACTGATCGTCGGCTGGCTCGCTGCTGTTTGGGTGGGCGTTGCGTTTGAGCTCCCGAAAGTAATCCATCTGCCGCTCGCTATTGTTGCTGCTGCATTCGCTGGGGCACTTTGGGGATTCATTCCGGGATTTTTAAAAGCGCGTTTTCGTGTTCATGAGGTAATCGTCACGATTATGATGAACTATATTGCTTTATACGTGTCGAATGCGATCATTCGCTCTGTTTTATCTGATCAAGGATTTAAGTCGGAAAAAATTCATCCGACTGCATCGTTACGTTCGGAATTTTTACAGTCATTAACTGATTACTCTACCCTTCATTACGGCATTATTATTTCGTTAATTGCAGCTGTTGTCATGTGGTTTTTACTTGAGAAAACGACAACAGGATATGAACTTCGTGCCGTCGGTTTTAACCAACATGCATCACATTATGCAGGTATGAACGTTAATCGCAATATTATATTATCGATGGTTATTTCTGGGGCATTTGCTGGTATTGCTGGAGCGATGGAAGGATTAGGAACATTTGAAAACGTCTCCGTTAAAGCTGGATTCACCGGAGTCGGATTTGATGGAATTGCCGTCGCCCTTCTCGGTGGAAACAATGCGTTTGGCATTATTTTAGCAGCTATTTTATTTGGAGCGTTAAAAGTTGGAGCGCTCGAAATGCCATCAGCAGCTGATGTGCCGACAGAACTTGTAGACATCATCATTGCGTTAATTATTTTCTTCGTTGCATCAAGCTACTTAATTCGTCTTGTGCTTATGCGCTTCAAAAAGGGGGGAAAATAAATGTTACACATCCTTGAAATTATTATTCCTTCCGCGATTTTCTTTGCGGCACCACTTATTTTTACGGCGCTCGGTGGCGTATTTAGTGAGCGTTCCGGCGTTGTAAATATCGGATTAGAAGGATTGATGGTCATCGGGGCATTTACCGGTGTCGTGTTCAACTTAACGTTTGCCGATCAATTCGGACAACTAACACCGTGGCTTGCGATACTTGCCGCAATGATTGTTGCTTCGATTTTCTCGCTTATGCATGCGGTCGCAGCCATTTCACTTCGTGCGGATCAAGTAGTCAGCGGAGTAGCCATCAACTTTTTAGCTTTAGGTTTATCATTGTTTCTTGTGAAAATGTGGTACGGAAAAGGACAAACGGATCAAGTGCAAGTTGGATTTGATAAAATTGACATTCCGATTTTAAGCAAAATTCCAGTTATCGGTCCGATTTTTTTCTCAAACGGATATGTGCCATCTTACTTAGCGATTGTACTCGCCTTTGTGGTATGGTACGTCATTTATAAAACACCGTTTGGGCTTCGTCTTCGCGCGGTTGGGGAACATCCGATGGCGGCAGATACGATGGGAATTAACGTGGCAAAGATGCGTTACATCGCAGTCATGTTAAGCGGTGCCCTTGCAGGAATTGGCGGTTCAATTTATGCGACAATCATCTCGCGCGACTTTAGCCACGCGACAATTTCCGGGCAAGGATTTATGGCGCTTGCTGCGATGATTTTCGGAAAATGGCATCCGCTTGGTGCGATGGGAGCGGCCCTTTTCTTCGGATTTGCGCAAAGTTTAAGCATCGTCGGACAGGCGATTCCGTTTTTGAAAAACGTACCGACTGTTTATTTGCTTATTTTGCCGTATGCTTTAACGATTTTAGCGTTAACTGGATTTATCGGACGTGCGGATGCGCCAAAAGCGCTCGGTACGCCGTATGTCAAAGGAAAACGTTAATTTTGGAAAAGACTTCGGGACGGACTCGAAGTCTTTTTTTTATTCCTTCGATCACGCATAATAAAAGCTAAGGAGGGGATGGCATTGCACAAATTAGTCGATCAATTATTTCTCGAGTTGCAACGTCCTGTAACGATTGAATCACGTGATTTTGAATTGCTTGCATATAGCGGCCATCACGACGAAACAGATGAAGTGCGGATGCGCACGATTTTAAGTAAACGGGCATCTGCCCACGTGTTTCATTATTTACATGAACATGGATGGATACAAAAAATTGAACAAGCAGACGGAGTGGTGAGCATTCCTCCACTCCCCGATATTGATCTTGGGGCTCGCGCGGTCGTTTGTTTAAAGCATGCGGGAAAAGTGTATGGCTACCTTTGGGTGCAAGCAGCGTTTCACGATTTGACAGAAGCGCAGCGAAAACGAATGGAAGATGTAGCAAAGGAAGCGGCGCAAATGCTGCATGAGCAAATAGGAAAGCGTTATAAACGTCAAGAAGAAATAAATGACCTTTTTCTTCGTTTTATTCAATATCGTGACGTGAGTGAGCGGGATGTGCAAATGGAAGCACAGCTACTCGGTGTGACATTTCCTTCATTATTTACTGTTGCAGCTTTTTTTGTCGGACACGATGCAAAAAAAGATGATATCCGCCAATACATGACATTTATAACAAAAACGACACATGCCCCGATATTTTTTATCGATCGCCACCATCCATTTTTGCTCATTGTCGGAGGGACGGCGACACAACGTCCGATAGATATAGCAAAAATGATGGTTACAAAATTGCAGCAAGATTTCCGTTATCATATAGATCGTGACGTCATTGTCGGCATTGGCAATGAGTATAGCGAGCTGAAGCGGCTGCGTGACAGCTACAAAGAAGCGATGGAAGTCATTCATTTAAAAAGACATATCGATGAACCTTTGCCACATGTTTACAACGATTTAGGCATTTATCGCATCATTCCATTCATATACGAACAATATAAACAACGTCGATATAAGAACGAAGCGCTGTTAAAACTAAAAAAGCATGACGAACAGCATGGAACTGATTTTTTGCATACGCTTCGGGCATATATTCAACACGACTGTAACATAAAACAAACAGCCGAAAGTTTATATATTCACCCGAATACGTTACACTATCGGCTGAAACGCATGCAGGCGATTACAAGCCTCCCTCTTCATGATTTTGAACAACGAATGATGTTGTATATTGATCTCCTTTTATACAAATATAAGGAAGGTACTGTGGATAAACAACAAAAATAAATAGAAATGATTATGTACAGACGACAAACAATTTTCAGAAAGTATAAATTATAATGAATCGTAGAATATGTGACAAATTCGTGAAAGGATCGATGCATGTGACTGTACCATACAAACATGAGCCATTTACAAATTTTGCGCTTGAACAAGAAGCGAAGGCGTTTCGTGAAGCGCTTAGTTATGTCGAATCACAACTCGGACAAGAGTATCCACTTATCATCGGAGGAGAGCGGGTCGTTACTGAAGAAAAAGTCGTGTCGATCAATCCTGCGAATAAACAACAAGTTGTTGGTGTTGTATCGAAAGCGACGAAAGCGCTTGCTGATGAAGCGATGAACGCGGCACTCTCTGCGTTTGAAACATGGAAGCGCGTGTCACCACAGGCGCGTGCCGATGTGTTATTGCGCGCTGCAGCTATACTAAGAAGAAGGAAACACGAGTTTTCAGCATGGCTAGTAAAAGAAGTCGGGAAACCATGGAAAGAAGCGGATGCCGATACCGCAGAAGCAATTGATTTCTTAGAATATTACGCGAGACAAATGATCTCCCTTGCAAAAGGAGTGCCGGTGTTGAGTCGATCGGGAGAAGCAAACCGATTTTTTTACGTACCGCTTGGTGTTGGCTTAATTATTTCGCCATTTAACTTTCCGCTTGCCATTATGGCTGGAACGACGGTGGCTGCCATTGTGACGGGAAATACAGTTATTTTACGTCCATCTGATCGTGCGCCAATTGTTGCTGCAAAATTTGTTGAGCTTATGGAAGAAGCTGGTCTTCCGAAAGGTGTATTAAACTACTTGCCGGGCGGGGAAGCGGGAGTAGGTGAATATATCGTTGAACATCCGCAAACGCGTTTCATTTCGTTTACAGGATCGCGTACTGTTGGCTGTCGCATTTATGAGCGTGCCGCGATCGTTCAGCCAGGTCAAAAATGGTTGAAACGTGTCATTGCAGAAATGGGTGGAAAAGATGCAATCATTGTCGATAACGAAGCTGATCTTGAATTAGCAGCACAGTCCATCGTTGCTTCGGCATTCGGCTTCTCGGGACAAAAATGTTCCGCATGCTCACGTGCGATCGTGCTCGAAGATGTATATGACAAAGTGCTTGCGCGTGTTGTCGAATTAACAAAACAATTAAAAGTTGGCAATCCAGAAGAACAAAGCACATTTATGGGCCCGGTCATTGATCAAGCCTCGTATAATAAAATTATGGGCTATATCGACATTGGCAAACGAGAAGGAAAGCTCATGACAGGTGGAACAGGAGACGACTCGCAAGGATTTTTTATTCAACCAACGGTTTTTGCGGATGTCGCCCCAACTGCACGCATCATGCAAGAAGAAATTTTCGGGCCAGTTGTTGCGTTTACAAAAGTGCGTACGTTTGATGAAGCGCTTGAAGTGGCGAACAATACAGATTATGGATTAACAGGGGCGGTCATTTCAAACAATCGTGCGCATTTAGAAAAAGCGCGAGAAGAGTTTCACGTTGGTAACTTATACTTCAATCGCGGTTGTACAGGAGCGATTGTCGGTTATCATCCGTTTGGTGGTTTTAACATGTCAGGAACAGACTCGAAAGCAGGTGGTCCAGACTATTTATTGCTTCATATGCAAGCAAAAACAGTAAGTGAAATGTTTTAAGTTTGAAAGAGGTGAATACAATGCTCGCACAACTATCGAAAAACATCTTTTTATACGCTTCGCAAAGTAAAGTGCTAAATCAAGCTGCGAAAAAATGGGGGCTCCGCTTTGGAGCTTCCCAAGTTGTTGCAGGGGAAACGATTGAAAGCGCTATCAAAAAGGTGCGTGAACTGAATGAAAAAGGACTCGTTTGTACGCTCGATCATTTAGGAGAATTTGTCTCTAATCGTGAAGAGGCAATTGAAGCAACACAATATAACATTCGTACGTTAGAAGCGATTCATCGTGCAGGAGTTCACAGTAATTTATCCGTCAAATTGACACAACTTGGTCTCGACATTGACTTTGATTTTTGCTTAAACAATATGCGTCAAATCGTCGAAACAGCAAAACGATACAACAATTTTGTGCGCATCGATATGGAAGATTCGGGGCACTGTCAAGCGACGCTCGATTTATTACAAGAACTACGTCGCACATACGACAACGTTGGAACCGTCATTCAAGCATATTTATATCGCGCTGAACAAGATGTGAAGGATTTAAAAGGGGTATCACTTCGTTTAGTGAAAGGAGCATATAAAGAGCCGCCAGAAGTGGCGTTTCAAGAGAAACAACAAATCGATGAAAACTATATGAATATCATTCGACTCCATTTATTAAGCGGAAGTTATACAGCTATTGCTACACACGATCATCATATTATTGAAAAAGTAAAAACATTTGTAGAAGAAAATAATATTCCACGTAATCAATTTGAGTTTCAAATGTTGTATGGCTTTCGGACAGATATGCAACAACAGCTTGCACAAGAAGGTTATACCATGCGAGTATACGTCCCTTTCGGAAATGATTGGTTCGGTTATTTTATGCGCCGGTTAGCAGAACGTCCGCAAAACGTCGCATTCGCATTAAAAGGTTTCTTTGGAAAATAATTTTTTGTACAAATTGTGAACATATTTTAGTATAATGATAGATGCAAAGGGGTTTTTATAGACAACAAAGGAAGGGGAGATTGTTTTGGTTATTGCATCTGTTGTCGTATATATGGTGGGGATGTTACTCATTGGGTATTGGGCATATAAACAGACGTCAAACTTGTCTGATTATATGTTAGGTGGAAGGACGCTCGGTCCAGCCGTAACGGCGTTAAGTGCTGGGGCGTCAGATATGAGCGGTTGGTTGTTGCTTGGCTTGCCTGGCGCGATGTATGCACAAGGGTTAAGCGCTTCATGGATCGTCATCGGACTAGCTTTAGGGGCGTATGCGAACTGGTTATACGTTGCTCCACGCTTGCGTGTGTATACAGAAGTGGCAAACGATTCGATTACGATTCCAGCATTTTTAGAAAATCGTTTTGGTGATACATCGAAGCTACTTCGCCTCGTTTCAGGATTCGTCATTATGATTTTCTTTACGTTTTACGTTTCTTCTGGTTTCGTTTCTGGCGGGATCATGTTTAAAAACTCGTTCGGTACAGATTATCATACGGGGCTATGGATTGTCGCTAGTGTTGTTATTGCGTACACGTTATTCGGGGGATTTTTAGCGGTCAGCTGGACAGACTTTGTGCAAGGTCTCATTATGTTTATTGCACTTATTCTCGTACCTGTTGTGACATTGATGCATACAGGGGGATTCACAGAAACGACAGCAACGATTCGAGACACCGATCCGAATTTGCTCGATTTGTTTAAAGGAACAAGCGTAGTCGGCATCATTTCTTTATTCGCTTGGGGACTTGGTTATTTTGGACAGCCTCACATTATCGTTCGCTTTATGGCGATTTCATCGGTGAAAGAGATGAAACAAGCTCGTCGGATTGGAATGGGCTGGATGATTTTTTCATCTGTCGGCGCGATGCTCACAGGTCTTTTTGGAATCGCTTACTTTAAACAAGCCGGCATGACGTTAGAAGATCCAGAAACGGTATTTATTAAACTTGGGGAAATTTTATTCCATCCGCTTATTACAGGGTTTTTACTTGCAGCCATTTTAGCGGCAATTATGAGCACGATTTCATCGCAATTGCTTGTGACATCAAGTTCCCTAACTGAAGATTTATATAAAGTTTTATTCCGTCGTTCAGCGTCCGATAAAGAGCTTGTGTTTGTTGGTCGTTTATCGGTGTTACTTGTTGCTGTTGTTGCTTTAATTTTGGCATATGAGCAAAACAATACGATTTTAAATCTTGTTGGCTATGCATGGGCTGGGTTTGGTGCTTCGTTCGGTCCTGTCATTATATTAAGCTTATGCTGGCGTCGCATGACAAAATGGGGAGCGCTTGCAGGAATGATTGCAGGGGCGACGACGGTCATCGTTTGGGCAAACTCTTCATACGCTAGCGTCATGTATGAGATGGTTCCTGGTTTTATCGCAAGCCTCATCGCTATTGTTATCGTCAGTGTATTGACAGCAGCGCCAGATAAACAAGTGACAGAGCAGTTTGATACGTTTAAACGTACGATTTCATCATAAGAAAAAGGTGTCCAATTTGGGCACCTTTTTCTTACGTGGAAAATTGTCAAATGGCTCGCTTCATTTCATTTGAAACATGTTCCAAGTCCCATTATAATACCCGTTCCGAGAGAAATAAGTAAAAAACGTCCTGTTACACTGATCACCTCCGACAAAAAGACTATTACAAAAATAATGTATATACGGATGACATCTGTACGTATTTTCGAAAAATTTTACACAGTTTTTATGTTATTTGTGATATATTTACAAAAAATGACGTTACATCATGGTATGTTTATAGATTGTATACTTGGAGGGGATCAAATTGAACACATTTGGAGCGATAGCTGCTTTTCTACTAGCTGTTGTATTTATTTTACGAAATGTGCCGGTGGGGTATGGAATGATGTGCGGCGCGTTTATTGGTGCTTTACTAGGGGGAGTTTCTATCGATGAAGCTGTTCGGCTAATGATAGATGGAGCAAAAGAGATGACCCCGTCTATTTTGCGCATTTTAGCAGCTGGTGTGCTTGCTGGTGTATTAATGCAGTCGGGGGCAGCGGTGGCAATAGCAGAAAAACTCATGCAAGCATGCGGGGAAAAATATGCGCTATTTTCGCTATGTGTTGCAGCGATGATGTTAACAGCGTGTGGGGTGTTTGTTGACGTTGCCATTATGACGATTGCACCTGTTGCGCTTGCGATGGCACATCGACTTGATGTGTCACGTTTTGCTATATTGCTCGCATTAATTGGTGGGGGGAAAGCTGGGAATATTATTTCTCCTAACCCGAATACGATTGCAGCTGCTGAGGCATTTCATGTCCCTCTTTCCTCTCTCATGATGGCAGGCATCGCACCGGCGGTGATTGGTCTTTTTGTCACGTACCAGCTTGCAAAACGGTGGCGGGGTGATGACAAACATATGCCAAAAATTGAAACGGTTGAAAAAGAAACACCTCCATGGCAAAAAGCGATCGTTGCTCCCGGTGTTGCGATAATTCTTTTATTGTCACGTCCGCTCTTTGGCGTGTCAATTGATCCGCTTATCGCTTTGCCGACTGGTGCGGTGATTGGTGTGATTGTTATGAATAAAACGAGGGAGTTAAACGTGTTTCTACGCGTAGGCATGGAAAAAATGAGCGGTGTTGTATTCATGCTTCTTGGTACTGGAACGCTAGCGGGTGTAATCGCGAACTCCGCTTTGCACCAAACGTTTATGCACATGCTCGAATCGCTAGGGTTTCCGCCATACGTCATGGCATCGTTAGCTGGTGCGTTATTGTCAGGCATTACTGCATCTACAACGGCGGGGACAGCTGTCGCAAGCCACGTGTTTGGAAAAGCGTTAGTTGAAGCGGGTGTACCATCGCTTGCGGGAGCAGCTATGGTACATGCGGGGGCAACAGTGCTCGATCATTTACCGCACGGCAGTTTTTTTCATATCACAGCAGCGAGTGTACATATGTCAACGAAAGAGCGCCTTACATTGCTTCCGTATGAAACGCTCATAGGCATAGCCATTGCCACAACATGTACAGTTATTTTTTATCTATTTTTATAAAACTATGTTCTAAATCATCAACAAATAAAAAAAGGGTTTTTCCCTCATGTGTAGAAAAAAAGTTTATATACACAAAGGGGAGTGAGGAAAAAGTGAGAAAGATATGGATGTGTTTATGGATTTTTCTGTTTTTATTTGCCCATCCTGCTTGGGCGCAAGGAGAAACGAGCATTACATTAAGCGTTGCTGGGGACGTCACGCTCGGTCGTGATGATAACTATGGCTATACGTATTCATTTGATCATGAAGCGAAAAAAAACGGTCTCATTTTTTTTACGAAATACATTGAGCCCATTTTTAAGCAAGATGATTTTACAACGGTTAATTTGGAAACAACGTTAACAAACGCCACGCAAAAAGCGGAGAAGAAGTTTCGGTTTCGAGGTGATCCATCGTATGTCAATATTTTAACGCGCGCAAGCATTGAAGGGGTGAATCTTGCGAATAATCATACGTTCGACTATGGACAAAAAGGATATACGGATACAATTGCAACGCTAAAGCGAGCGAAAATTGGCTATTTCGGGAACGGTATACCTTTAATGAAAACAGTTAAAGGAGTAAAAATCGGTACGCTAGGTTATAAAGGATGGAGCGACACCCAAGCAGTACGAAAGCAAATTGTCACCGACATTCGCGCACTGCGAAAGCAAGGGGCACAAATTATTCTCGTTCATTTTCATTGGGGTGAAGAGCGAAGCTATATACCAAATCGCACGCAAACATCGTTAGGAAGATTTACGATCGATAGTGGGGCAGATCTTGTCGTTGGTCATCATCCGCACGTCATTCAAGGCATTGAACAATATAAAGGAAAAATGATTGTTTATAGCTTAGGCAACTTTATGTTCGGAGGCAATAAAAATCCGAGCGATAAGGATACGTTTGTTTATCAGCAAACGTTTTATTTCGCAAACGGCATAAAACAACCAAAAACAACGATTCGCATTATCCCGTTTCGCATCTCATCTGTAACAACAAGAAATAACTATCAGCCGATTCCACTTCAAGGAAAAGAAGCCAGTCGTGTAAAAACAAAAATTGTTCGCTTATCAGCAAAAATTAACAAACCAACATGGCTCGTATATGAAAAATAAAGTATAATGGAAAGAAAAGGAGTTGATTTTATGTACATCGGGGACATTGTATTTCAACTCGTGATGCTCGGCACGTTGCTTGGGGTTTTTGCTGTATTCATTTTTGGTGCTGTGTGGTTGACAAGGTCTATAAAGGGAAAAAGAGGGTAAAAAAGTTCGGCAGGCGCCGAACTTTTTATTCATTACTTATTCTCGCGTATCACTTGGATTTATAATGCTTTTCCGCAAGATGGACAAAAGCGGAAGTTTGCTTGTACGTTCGTTCCACAGTGTGGACAAAACTTTTCTCCTTCGATATGACCGAAACGAGTATTGAGCGGATCTTTTTCCTCGTCTTCTTCTACAATATCGATGATCGACATCCGTTCTTTCCCTGTAGCGTTTTTATAATGATACACAGCTTGAAAAATACCGATACCAATGATAACGAATCCGAAAAAAGGAAAGATTTGTGACCCTGGAATGGGAGAATCTTTCGTAATAGAAAAAGTCATAAACGTCCAAAACATGCCGAATAAAATGGTGGCGATACTGCCGATAAATCCTTGCATGGATGGCCCGCGGCCAGGTTTGATGCTTTTCATTTGTATTCCTCCCTTATAATGGATACACCCATTATATACAAAACATAGAAAATATTCATCTCATTTACTAAAAGATCAATAGCATTTTTCAAATAAGTATGTTAGAGTAAAAAGCGCATAGACTATATGTGTAAGTGTGATCACGTAAAAGGAGGCTTTATCATATGACATTATCATTGTTAAGGCGTGAAGCAAGGGAAGCGTTGAAAGGAAAATGGGGCAGTGCCGTGCTTCTTATGCTTGTTTATGCGTTCGTGACCATCGTTTTCCCTATAGTAGTTGAGGTTGTATTAAGTGGAGGATGGGACGTATGGATTGAACAAGAAAACGTGACAATATCTGTTTCGATCGTCAGTTTGCTTCTTTCACTTGCGCTCATTCCGTTTAGTGTTGTTGTGTATTGGGTATTTTTAGATGTGTATCGCCATGAACCTGTCCGAATCTCTCCAATGTTTACAGTATATCAAAATGGGAAGTTATCATTAAAACTCATTGGCACGTCCGTTTTATTTGGTATCTTTGTGTTTTTGTGGAGTTTGCTACTTATTATCCCTGGAATTATTAAATCGTTATCTTATTCACAAGCATTCTTTTTATTAAAAGATCATCCCGAATACGGTGCGCTTCAAGCGATTAGCGAAAGTAAAAAACGAATGAAAGGATATAAAGGAAAACTATTTTTGTTATATTTGAGCTTCATCGGCTGGGGGCTACTCTCGATTATAACGTTCGGGATTGGACTTTTATGGCTCGTTCCGTACGTCTACACGTCGCTTGCTGCATTTTATGACCAATTTATTCGTACACAAGAAGCACCGGTTGAATAAAACGAACAAGGGCAACCTTGTTCGTTTTATTTATGTCGAGATGACAACAACACGATTTCTTCCATTTTGTTTCGCTATATATAAAGCTTGATCCGCTTTTGAATAACTATGCTGGAAAGAATGGGTGGCTTGAGCGATACCAAAACTTGCGGTGATATGAATCGTATGATGTTTATATGAAAATGGAAATGTTGCGATGTTTTCCCGTAACATTTCAGCAAGTTGTCGTGCTTGTTTAATGTGGGTGTTAGGTAGAAAAATGATAAATTCTTCTCCGCCCAACCTTGCTGAAAGGCTTGGGGGAGGGAAATAGCGCATCAACATGGCAGATAAGTCTTTCAGCACTTGATCCCCTGCTGGATGTCCGAACTGATCGTTGACATGTTTGAAAAAATCAATATCAATAATTAGGATACTCGCTTCTTTATTGTTTTGTTTATGTAATTGAGCACGAACAAGGTCAACAAAGCGAGTACGATTCAACAAACCGGTTAGAGGATCCTGGACAGCTAAAGCTTGTAGAGAGTTGTTTTTTTCAATGAGACGTGTTTGTTCAATATTCATAAGCATGTGTTGTTTATAACTTTTGGTGTAACTTCTCCAGATGATGATGGAGGCTACAAATCCTAGTCCTTCAGGTAAAGCAGTGCGGATTGAGGGATGTATGGGCCATTCCATTCGTGCGAATTCATCATAGGGAGATAGGACTATAGAGAGTGTCCAATTGAATTTGTACAAACGTTTCGTGTTGATTTGGGTGGCGGTTTTAAGTGGATGATCATGATCTTGTTTCATCTCCGTTACAGAAAACTTACAAGACTTTATAAGAAACTTATAAAAGTCTATGTTTCCTTCCTTGTTCATCGCGCCCGAT
>NZ_MQAD01000024.1:71935-81512 GCF_001996285.1 Anoxybacillus kestanbolensis
TATCATGAACAGTCAAAAACCTTCTTGTAATATATGTCGAGAAATGTCGGATACATTATGTGTTTATTATAACATGAAGAAGTTAGATTTCGTTTGTATTTTCAGAAAAATATTTAGAACGATGCACCTTTCCAAAAATAAAGCTAGCAAAATATCAAATCATTTTGTAAAATCATTAAAAAAAGAATATTTTTTCTTTTTGTCGAACATATGTAAGTGTATTTGTAATCATTTAATTATATAAACACGTTTGTAATCATGCAGAATAATAGTGACATACTATAATTTAAATGTGTTATAATAAATATGGAGGAATTTTTTTGGTCGAATGGATGAACATTTAGGGGGTTCAATGATGAAAACAGATGTGATTTTAATTGGTGCGGGGATTATGAGTGCGACATTAGGGACATTGTTGAAAGAGTTAGCGCCAGAGTGGGAAATTACGGTGTTTGAAAGACTTGATCAACCGGCAGATGAAAGCTCGAATGAATGGAACAATGCCGGAACCGGTCATGCTGCACTTTGTGAACTAAACTACACAGTAGAGAAGGCGGACGGATCAATTGATGTAAGCAAAGCGATCAAAATTAACGAACAGTTTCAAGAGTCGCTCCAATTTTGGTCTTATCTCGTTCAAAATAAGCACATTCGCAACCCGAAGGACTTTGTTATGCCAATTCCGCATATGAGTTTCGTGCAAGGGGAAGAAAATGTTGCGTTTTTGAAGAAGCGGTTTGAACAGATGGTGGATAATCCTTTGTTTAAAGGGATGGAGTTTTCTGACGATCCGCAAAAATTAAAAGAGTGGATTCCGCTAATGATGGAAGACCGCATCGTGACAGAACCGATTGCAGCGACGCGGATTGAAGCGGGAACGGACGTCAACTTTGGCGCTTTAACGCGCATGTTATTTGAACATTTAGAGCATAAACATGTGAATTTGTATTATAAGCATCATGTAGAGGATATGAAACGAACAAGTGACAACTTATGGGAAGTAAAAGTGCGCAATTTAGCGACTGGTGAAGTTGGAGTTCATCACGCGAAGTTCGTCTTTATCGGGGCTGGTGGCGGAAGCCTACATTTGTTACAAAAGTCAGGTATCCCTGAAGGAAAAGGAATCGGTGGCTTCCCAGTAAGCGGACTATTTATGGTGTGCAACAATCCAGACATTATCGCGCAACATCATGCGAAAGTGTACGGCAAAGCGAAAGTTGGGGCACCTCCAATGTCTGTTCCACATCTCGATACACGTTTTATTGACGGTAAAAAAATGTTATTGTTCGGGCCGTTCGCTGGCTTTTCGCCGAAGTTTTTAAAGAACGGATCGATGTTCGATTTAATTACGTCTGTTAAGCCACATAATGTGTTGACGATGCTCGCGGCAGGAGCGAAAAACATGGCGTTGACAAAATATTTAATTGAACAAGTCATGTTATCGAAAGAACAACGGATGGAAGAATTGCGCGAATTTATCCCGCATGCGAAAAGTGAAGATTGGGATGTCATTATTGCTGGTCAGCGTGTACAAGTCATTAAAGATACCGAAGCAGGCGGCAAAGGCACGCTTCAATTCGGTACGGAAGTTGTTGCCGCCCATGACGGCTCGGTTGCTGCTTTACTCGGTGCATCACCAGGTGCTTCAACAGCTGTTCACGTCATGCTTGAAGTGATTGAAAAATGCTTCCCGAACGAAATGAAACAATGGGAAGCGAAAATTAAAGAGATGATCCCATCATATGGTGTATCGCTAATGAAAAACGAAGCGCTTTTACGCGATGTCCAAACGCTCGCTGCTCAAACGCTTGGCCTAAAAGAAAATATGCCACTTCAAATTGCATAAACATAAAAGGCGGAAGTCGGTGGACTTCTGTCTTTTTTTGTAGCGATCGTGCATGCATTTGTTATAATGGGGGAAAAGGGGGATGAGTGAATGATTTACCTTTGCTTTGTGGTTTTACCGATTATCGCAGGTTTATGGTTTTTTAATTTGGCATTGCTGTTGAAAAAATTGCACCAAGGCCGTGATATTCATAACGAAACGGTGTTAGGTACAGTGTACACAGCGATTTTTGTTTTTTTCTTTATGTACGTATGGATTGGGATGTTATAAACGAGAAAAAAATACTTTTGATTTTTAGTTGCAAAATGCAAATAATAAGCTGTAATAAAAGGTAGTGTCAAAACATCTATGAAAAGTCCTTTTTGAATTCCTTTTTAAGGTATTCAAAGAGGATGATGGCATCGGATTCGCCCTTGACCAACACTCGCCAAAGGAGAGAAACGGTCAGTAAGGGCAAGGGCGGGAAAGAAGGGCATAGGAAAGCAGCCCTTGCCCTATCCTGATTTTACCTTTGGCGAGGTTCGGATGGTCAAGGGTTCGCTTCGCCGAATCCGTCCTTAGGACGCTACTTGTTGTGCCAACATCTCTTGCGCCATGGCGATCAACTTCGCATGTGTGGGAGGCTCTCCAACGCTGGGATGACGACAGGTGCTCGTTTTTCTAGGGCACTATGTGGGCGTAAGAAGTTAAAATACGCCACAAAGAGCGTGACAAAGGAAACGGAGCCTTCTTCTGCACCAAATCCATGAGTGGGTCGGTAGTTGCCTTTAAACGTTCGATTGAATCGTTCAATGATCTGTTTGAGTGGTCGATATTCCTCGGACACGGGATCCTCATTTGTCAGTCCGATGACTTGGCGGACATCGAAAGAAATTCCGTGTTGGGCGAAAAAGTGCTGAGCTAACAAGTAAATTGGATTGCCATCCACGAAGAAAGACAAGTCTTCAGGAATCGACGGTAGCTTTTTGAGGACATCATCGATCGCACGGATGGCAGAGAATGTATCCCGATTGGGGGAGACCCGATAAGACAGCACGATCTTTTTCACGGCATCAAACATAAAGAACAAGTAATGCCAGTGCCCTTTGACGCGAATATACGTCTCGTCGCCGCAGAAGGATCCAGATAACTCATACGGAAAACGATCGACAAAAGGCTTGACGATCAGCGCAACACTATTGGCATAGTTGATGACCGTTTGGTGAGAAATTGACAACCCATGGACGTCTTTCATGATACTCGCTGTTTTCCGCGCAGAGAGTCCATAGTTGACGTGATACGTCAAGATCAGCCCGAGCGTGTGAGAGGACACCGAAAGACGAGATACATCCACTTTGGTCTTGATCGGCGACGATGGCGCCAACGGCTTGAAATCAAAGAGAAACTCGCGATAAAGATAGCGAACTTTAAAGGCATACGGTGCGTGTTGAAACTGTTCTTTTTCTTGAGGTGTCATCCGCCGCAAGTTTGCTTGGTAAAACGAACAATCATCATTTTTGTATTTATGGATGTAATAATCGTTGCGCTCTTTGATTTTCTCGAGTGTCTTTAAACAATGTGGGCACCGAAAAATCACTTCTTTGGCAAAACGGCTGCGATGGTTGAAACGGCAATGGCATACTTTGCATTGATACTGACCTTTGCCTCCGTTGTTGGCGTACACGTACGCAGAAGGAGCTTGGCATTGTGGACACGTCAATGTATCTGGAACCGTGGTTTTTGTGTTTGCGTGCCTTTTAATCGGTTTCAATGGTTTCCCGTGTTGTTGTTCGTATTCGACCAGAAGTTGACGATAATCCAAACGCGGAAGCGTTTCGATGACAGGCAGTTCATCGACTTGGAGTTTCTGATACGATTGATTCACAGGCTCTTCGTCATCCCAGTTTGTGAGGGACTTTCCAAAAAGTACACCTAGTAAATAAATAATGATTTGATATTGGATCTTGATTAGTAAATAATGATTTGATATTGGATCTTGATTATTTGAAGCATTTTGATTAATAATTGAGGTAACAAGCTTGTCACTCCTTTGTTTAGGTAGTTGGGTGTGGGGTTACCTCAATCGTACCAAAAACGGTAGGGGTGGCAAGCTTTTTTTGTCGCGAACTGCAGAAGATCAATAAAAACTTAGGGTATGCCTTTAAAACTTTTGACAATACCAAGCTCTTGGGGGAAGTGTGAAGATGAAAATTGAAGATATATAATGACAACACTCGAAACTGAAGGACTTTAGAAAATTTGCAATTGACAATATCAACTGTAATCATTATTATTACAGTTAGGAGGAAGGTTCATTATGAATAGCGATTTTTCGATTGCCGTTCACTGCGTCACTTACCTAGCCCAAAAACAAAGCCAACGAGTGACCAGTGAAGACATTGCCCAAAGTGTTTCTGTCCACCCAGCAAGATTAAGGAAAATTTTGAGCATATTAAGGAAAGAAAATATTATTACTTCTAAAGAAGGGGCAAAAGGCGGATTCTCTTTAAACGATTCACCGGAACATATTACGTTAGACAAAATATTTAAAATCACTAGTGAGGAAACGCTTGTACCGAAATGCCCTGATTCCAATGAGAATTGTCCAATAGGCAGAAACCTATCAAATATACTCATTCGCGTTTTTCACAATGCGGAAGAACACTTTTTAAATTATTTAAAAGGTGTAACGATCAAAGATATCATTGATGAAATCAATAGTAGTTAGGTTTTCATGCCTGAAACAAAAGTACGACTAATGTTTTTATGTTAGTTATGCTCCATCAATTTTTTTTGAACATAACTGTAACAAAAAATATTTCAGTTTAAGAAGGTGAATAAGGTTGAAGAAAAAACGGGTTGTCGTTGGAATGTCGGGTGGTGTTGATTCCTCTGTGGCGGCCTACCTTTTAAAACATGAGGGGTATGACGTAATCGGTGTATTTATGAAAAATTGGGATGACACCAATGACGATGGTGTATGTACAGCAACGGAAGATTACGAAGATGTTAAGAGAGTTGCCAATCAACTCGGGATCCCTTATTACAGTGTGAACTTCGAAAAAGAATATTGGGATCATGTGTTTGCGTACTTTATAGATGAGTTGAAACGAGGGCGAACACCAAATCCAGATGTTTTATGCAATACAGAAATTAAGTTTAAAGCGTTTGTTGACTACGCTCTTTCACTAGATGCTGATTATATCGCGACAGGCCATTACGCAAGAATCAGTAGAGAAAATGGCCAAATCGCCTTATTGCGTGGAAAGGATCCCAATAAAGATCAAACGTATTTTCTTAGCCAATTAACAGCAGAGCATTTGTCAAAAGTCCTGTTTCCTATTGGAGAATTAACGAAAGATGAAGTACGAAAAATCGCTCAAGAATTGAACCTTGTTAACGCCAGTAAAAAAGATAGTACAGGAATCTGTTTTATTGGAGAAAGAAATTTCAAAAGCTTTTTAAAGAATTATTTACCGGCACAGCCCGGAGAAATTCGTTCTCTAGATGGAGAAGTGCTAGGTACTCATGATGGGTTGATGTACTATACGATTGGTCAACGAAAAGGACTTGGAATCGGTGGAAAAGGAACAGGGGAACCTTGGTATGTCGTCGATAAAGATTTAGAAAACAACGTTTTACTCGTCACTCAAGGCAAAAATCATCCTGCTCTGTTTTCTACCGGTCTTATTGCATCGAACATCAGCTTTATTAACGGGGATGTTCGTCCACGTACATTTGCATGTACAGCTAAATTCAGATACCGTCAAGAAGATCAGAAAGTAACCGTTCATATTCGTCCGAATGGAACGGCTTTTGTGGAATTCGAAAAACCAGTTAAATCTGTTACTCCAGGACAAGTAGCGGTATTTTATGACAATGATGTTTGTCTTGGCAGTGCGATTATTGACGAAGTGATAAAAATGGATGCTTCAACTGCCACTGCGGCATCTTAAAACAATACACTATTTGACTATAGAATGACACCCTGTATGCACGCTATCTTGTCAGGAACAATAAGTGCTGTGATAAGGAATAAATCGTGGGGAATTTTATCGGCTATCATACAAAGAGTAACTACAAAACATCATACTGAATCATCTTTAAGATATTTTATGTTTTTATGGAACTTTTTTACAGATACAATGAAATTAAAAAAATTAAAAAATAATTGGAAGGTAGATGTGAAATGGAAAAATTTAAAAATCACAAAGGATATTCACGTATGTATCAAGAAAACAAACTAACTTTAGGATTGTTCTTTCCGATTGAATCGTATATGGGCGATGTCCCTGAGATGAATATAGAAAAGCAAATGAAGTTAGCCAAGCGAGCAGAAGAACTCAATTTCGCTTCATTATTTGTGAGAGATGTACCGTTGCGCGATCCTGATTTCGGAGATGTCGGGCAAATATATGACCCGTTTACGTATTTAGGGTATGTTGCTGCCAACACAGAAAAGATTGCCTTGGGAACGGGAAGTATTATTTTAACATTGCGCCATCCTCTTCATGTCGCAAAAGCGGCGGCTTCTGTAGACAGATTATCTGGTGAAAGACTTATTCTCGGTGTCGCAACAGGTGACCGTCCAATCGAGTTTCCAGCGTTCGCTGTGAATCCAGAAGATCGGAGCGAATTATTCCGAGAAGCAGTGGCTGTCATAAGAAAAGCATGGAAAGAGCATTTTCCGACCATTGACTCTACACGAGTTCATCTAGCCAATGGAGATCTTTTACCAAAACCGAAATTGTCAGACATCCCATTAATGGTGACAGGTCACAGCGGACAGTCTCCTGAATGGATTGCTGAGAATAGTGATGGTTGGATTTACTATCCACGCGGACTCAAATTTCAAAAGATGTTAATTGATAATTGGCGTTCGTTAACAGACGAATTTAAGCCGTTTACCCAATCGCTTTATATTGATTTAACGGAAGACCCAAATCATGCACCAATCCCGATTCATCTTGGATTCCGTACGGGGCGAAATTTCGTTATCGAATTTCTTGCAGCTTTACAGGATGCAGGTGTGAACCATGTCATCATCAATTTGAAATATGGCCAACGTCCAGTAGAAGAAGTGATCGAAGAATTAGGTGAATTTGTGCTTCCACACTTTCCGGCTTTATCATGATGGGGACAATCCATTTGGTTGATGACTTTTAAAGACGTAAATATAAGAAAGGGAGGATGCGTATGAAAGTTTTGGTCATTGGCGCCAACGGAAAAGTAGGTCAACAAGTGGTGAGCATGTTTCATGCGCATGAGCGACACACCGTTCGTGCAATGGTTCGAAAACAAGAGCAATTGGAGGCTTTTCAGAAAAAAGGAATTGAAGCGGTGCTCGCTGATCTTGAAGGTACTGTCGATGAAATTGCCGAAGCAGCCAAAGGCTTTGACGCGATCGTATTCTCTGCCGGTTCAGGTGGACACACAGGAGCGGATAAGACATTGCTTGTCGATTTAGACGGTGCCGTAAAAGCGATGGAAGCTGCAGAAAAAGTCGGAATTAAACGATTTGTCATGGTGAGCTCATTCCAGGCCCACAACCGTGAGAACTGGCCAGAAAACCTCAAACCTTATTATGTCGCTAAACATTATGCTGACCGTATGTTAATGAATAGTGGTTTAAATTATACGATTATTCGTCCTGGATATCTTCTTAATGAAAAAGGCACAGGGTTGGTTACTGTAGCAGAAAACTTAAATGTCGGGAGCATTCCACGTGAAGATGTAGCAAGAACAATCGTTCAATCTCTTGATGAACCAAATACGTATAAAAAAGCATTCGATTTAATGTCGGGGGATATAGAGATTGCGGAAGCATTGAAATCACTGTAATGAAGCATTCATCCGAAGGGAGAATTTAGAAACATGACTTACAAATTTTATGCAATGGATTTTGCTTTTTATAACTCCATGGGCATTTATAGCTTTGAAGCTCGGTGTGAAATGCTAAAAGAGATCGGGTATGATGCGACCCATTTATCCGTCTGGCACGGTGAACGGTGGGGAGATGTAGAGAAGCTCAAAAACGTTAAGGAGAAATATGGGCTGGATGTCGCTGGCGTGTACGTTGTGTTAGACCTTTCATTAGGTGAGGACCACCCAAGAAATACAGGTATTTTAAAAATGCTGGAGATCATGGAAGGATGCTCTACGGTCGAACTGGCGATTCAATCTGTCGGACATCATATACGCCCTTCAGACCCTAAAGGGGACGACATCGCTGTGAAGTGGCTGGAAAAAGCACTGAAGATTGCGGAACGAAGAAACGTTAATATCTTACTTTACACACACTTATCATTCTGGGTTGAACGCCATGAAGATGCAGTAAGACTTTGCAAGCGTCTCAATCATCCTAATCTCGGCATTGTATTTTGCGGCTACCATTGGTACGCAGTCGATGGAACAAACCTATTAGGTACGCTTAGAGCGGTATCCCCTTACTTAAAACAAGTAAACATTTCTGGCAGCCGCCGAGATCCTCACGGTTTTGGGGGAGTGGCGACAATCGAGCCTTTGGATGTCGGAGAGTTAGATAATTTTGCGTTGCTTGGACAGCTTAAAAAGATAGGCTATAATGGGATGATTGGCTACCAAGGTTGGGGTGAAGGAGGCGACGCTTACAGCAAGCTAAGCCGTTCACTCAAAGCGTTCCGCGATATGGAGCGTAGACTTGAGGCACACCCACATTGGGCAGATTTAAGATTAACTCCATAATCATTCCTTCATCCGCCCCTTTGATTGACTCGTTTAAAGAATTACAGGTTGACTAAATAATAATACCTGTCAAATAGATACGTATAAAAGAGTGAACCTTATACAGCAAGAGTTCGGCATTCCACCGGACTCTTGCTGTATTTTGTTTATATTCGTTTTTCGTTATAGTTGGATAAAGATGAGATGAATAAGGGATACATAACAGATATCAGCTTCATCGAATTGAAGCTCCAATCTTGATTCTAATGTTAAATGGGGTAATCGGATTATCGTGTGGAAAATTCGATTATTAAATAGTTGTCCAAGAATCATAATTCGGATAGTCGTGTGGAATTCTTCCTATCTGGATTTCTCTTCATATTTTACCTTGTATTACAAGACTAATGAAGGTATACTAAATTATAGTAACTATTCATCCCGATAGTAGTATGTAAAGAAGCGCAACACAAATAGGGCATCCCCGTAATAGAAAATGCCCTAAGTGGTAGAAAGAACACGATCGAGCGTTTCGCCTGTCAACAGAAGACATAACGAATCCCACACGTTTTTTTCGTGTTTCGTCAGTGTGGAAACGATGCTTCTTGTGATACAAAAAGACTGGGCGAATGTTTCTTCGCGAAACGTACCCGAGATGTTCTCTTTGACTTTGACCATGCGAAGATCGCGTTCGGCTTGGTTGTTATCAAAGGGAACATGTACTTCACGTAAGAAACGCAGTGCTTCTTCCTTTCGTTTTTGAAGGCGTCGAACAAAAGCGAGTGCTTTTTTCGGAAGAGGCGTCTTCGCTTCCAATCGGTGTTGTGCTCTTTCTAGGATGCGATCATACACTCGTTCCCACCGTCTCGCTTCTTCTTCGGAAAGTGCACCGTGATGGGCTTCGACGGCTTGCTTGGCGGCTAACAGAAACGTGGTCATGCGCATCGCCCACGTATGCCCTTGTTTGGAAATGCTAATTTAACTATGTACAAAAATGATTGTTTAAAGCTATATAGTTTCTCTCATTGCCTTAGGGCAACTTTACATGGAGAG
>NZ_MQAD01000025.1:0-13313 GCF_001996285.1 Anoxybacillus kestanbolensis
ATTTTACTGCATGTATTTTGAATTCTTTATCAAAACGTCTTGTCATTATAGACACTCCTCATCATTGATAGATTTACTGTACATTTCTCTATTCGTTGTGTCTATAATCTAGACTAACATCAATCGTGAGATGGCCACAAAAGAAGACATCATCTATATTCATCAACGGTTAGACTACCAAATTAGCCGCATCGCCCGCACAGAGGAAGAACTTCACTTATTAAAAACACATAATTGACAAATAAGACTGCCCTAAAAGCAAGCATCGAAATGAAAAATAGACCTCGCTTGAACGGCAATGCTCGGAAGAGGTCTATTTTTCGTATTCATATACTTCATCTTTGTTTCTGATACGAGGCTCCCTTTTTATAAAGTGAAAAAAGTGTTTGCGGAATGGCCTCGATGACATCTGTCGCAAGCACATCCATTGGTGAATGCTCCTTCTCGACGAGCGCATCCGCCGCTTTTCCATGCACGAACACGGCATTGCAAATTGCTTCTTGAATGTTGTCGTGCTGCATGATAAACGCAAGAATGATTCCAGTGAGTACATCGCCGCTTCCGCCTTTTGCTAACGCTGGATTTCCGCTTGTATTCACGTATTGCTTTCCATCTGGAGTCGTGACAATGGTGTAAGGTCCTTTTAACACAAGGTAAACACCATTGCTCATTGCAAATTGCTTTGCAATGCCAAAACGGTCTCTTTCGACATCGTCAATGGAAACGCCAAGCATTCGCGCCATTTCTCCAGGATGCGGCGTTAAAATCGTCGCTTCTGTTCGTTCACGTATTATCGAAACATAATCGTTCCAAAAATATAACGCATCCGCATCAAGAACGACTGGAACATCTTGGCATAGCACCTTTTGGACAACACTTTTCGCTCCCATCGTTCTCCCCATGCCCGGTCCTGCGGCAATCGCGTCAACATCCAAGGTGATCAAATCGATTTCCCCGGCAAAGCAGCCGTTCAACGATGAACACGGATGATACATCACCTCTGGAATATGGGTGGCGACAACGGGATAAACATCATCCGGAACAGCCATTGTCAGCAATCCAGCTCCGCTTCTTAAAGCCGCTTTTGCGGTCATAATGACAGCGCCTGTCATATTTCGCGAGCCGCCAATTACAAGCCCTTTTCCATAAGTACCTTTATGGGACGAACGCTTTCTTACCGGCAGCGTTCTTGCAACAGCCGCCTCACTCCATAGTCGGCGAAACTCGGCATTTTTTTCTAGAGAAAGCGGCGGAATACCAATATCGACTACGATTAATTCACCATAGTAATCAGCTGTTGGAAAAGTATATGCACTTAGCTTTGGATATTGAATCGTAATCGTTACATCCGCCTGAATCGCTGTTTCCACCGCTCCGCCGTCCGCCGGAATTCCGCTTGGTACGTCAATGGCATACACAACAAGCTCCTTTGCTTCGTTCACTTTTTCAATGATTTCTTTATATGGAGAGCGCAATGCCCCATTTATGCCAATTCCAAGCAAAGCGTCAATGATCACGTCATAATGACGTAATTGTTCGATAAATTCCTTCTCATTTCCTATGTAATTCTTTACTTCATATCCCGAATTTTCATAGATTTCAAGTGCTTTTTTCGCCGCGCCTTTTACTTTTTCCTTTGGCGGTATTAACCATAAATCCGTCGTATAACCATAACTCTTTAGCACCCTCGCAACAACAAACCCGTCGCCGCCATTGTTTCCTGTTCCTGCTAATACAGCGACGCGCTGAGCAGGTTGAATTCGTTCCAGCAAAACTGTAGCGACAGCTTGTCCGGCATTTTCCATCAACGATTCTTCACTCATGCCGATTTGCTGAATGGTATATCGATCAATCGCGTACATTTCTGAAGCAGTCACAACGCGCATGAAGATCACCCCGCAAATTTTTAATCTCATACAAGTATTTTAAATCACTTTTTCCTATTACGTATAGTTTACTAACCATGTTGACGTTCTTCCCTGCCTATATGAAAAACTCGTTAAAAAATTTTTTTCTATATACACCAAGAATGTAAGCGTTATCTTCCGTTGACATAGATAAAAATATATTATTATTGTTGTAAAAATTGAATACGATCACCGCTTATCAAGAGTGACCGAGGGAACAGGCCCTATGACGTCCGGCAACCTCCTTATAACAGGAACGGTGCCAAATCCTGCAGAATGGCTTTCATTCTGAAAGATAAGTCGTGTACAATAGATACCCGATGGGGCCGTCCGAAAAGTAGTATTTAATCCCGAAATCTAAAAAAAGCAAACCAAAAGAATGCTGTAAAATCAACATTCTTTTGGTTTTAATTTTGGCGGATTTTCAACTAAAATTGATACATTTGGCTTATTCCCTTATAATTGCTATCAATAAGTAAATATTTTTTTAAATGGGGGAGAAAATATGGAAGCGAAACAAACGGTATTTGTGAATGAATTTACGAATGGGATTTTAGATCCCAATGGTGAAATGCTTGGACCTGTAAAAGATGGCGGGTATATTATTGCTAATACTGCTCCTGGGTGTTGGGGACCGATGATTACACCTTGTATCCGTGGCGGTCATGAGGTAACTAAACCTGTTTTTGTAGAAGGAGCAGAAGTGGGAGACGCTATTGCCATTAAAATTAAATCAATCCGTGTAACTTCAATCGCCACTTCATCGGGAAATGATAAGCCGGTAGAGGGAAGATTTTTAGGGGATCCATTTGTTGCTGTAAAATGTCCTAAATGCGGAACGCTATATCCGGAGACTAAGATTGAGGGAATAGGCCAAGAGGCCATTCGTTGTGCAAATTGTGGTGCAGATGTATCACCATTTGAATTTACTAATGGTTATACGATCGCTTTCGATTCCAACAAGAATATAGGAGTTACTTTGCATAAAGAGGCAGCAGAACAGATTGCTAGAGAAGGTCGCTATTATATGGCGACACCTGATAATTCAGTACAAAATCCGATTGTAACATTTGCTCCGCACGATTTGGTTGGAACAGTTGCAAGAGTTCGCCCATTCTTGGGTCAGCTTGGTACGACACCTGCACGGCCTTTACCAGATTCCCATAATGCCGGGGATTTTGGTCAGTTTTTAATAGACGCTCCGCATGAATATGCTATAACACGGGAACAATTAAAAGATCGTACCGATGGACATATGGATATTAATCGGGTACGGGAAGGCGCTGTTCTCATTTGTCCTGTAAAAGTGCGAGGCGGTGGTGTTTACCTCGGGGATATGCACGCTATGCAAGGAGATGGTGAAATAGCAGGGCATACGACTGATGTAGCCGGAATAGTAACTCTTCAAGTGAAAGTCATTAAAGGTTTAAATATTGATGGTCCTATTCTTTTACCTGTAGAAGAGGATCTTCCTTATCTGGCAAAACCTATTACTAAGAAAGAAAAAGAGATGGCACTTGATATAGCGGAACAATGGGGTGTAAAAAAATTAGAGGAATCCCTCCCTATTTCCTTTATTGGAACGGGGGCAAACTTAAATGAAGCAACTGAAAATGGTTTAAAAAGAGCCGCCGAGGTTTTAGGGATTACGGTTCCGGAAGTAATGAATCGGGCAACGATTACAGGTTCTATCGAAATTGGTAGACATCCAGGCGTAGTAACGGTAACGTTCTTATGCCCTGTAAAATATCTAGATAAGATTGGCATTACTCAATTAGTACGCGATCAATATCCCCATTCTTTAGGGTAGTTTATATAGAATCACATGGTAGTCGTAATTATGTCAGGGAAGTACTTAACACAATTTAATGCAAGAACAGACAGCTATTGTTGTTCTTAGGAACAAGCAAAATTATAAAGATACCCCATACCGCGATGAAGGGGTATGGGGTTGTTTTTTGTACATTTCTTATTTTATACAACCAAACGGAACTTTTCTAAATGTCGAATCATTTCCTTTCCAATTTCAATGGAAGCAGTTGCGGCTGGAGAAGGGGCATTTAAAATATGAATAGAACGGTTGCCATACGAACAGTGCCTGGCACCGTTTGATTGAATCGTGCAATCCATGCCAAACATTGCACAAGCTGTCGCTGTGGCGACACCGTGCTGTCCCGCACCTGTTTCAGCGATTACGCGCTTCGCCCCCATTCGTTTCGCAAGCCAAATTTGTCCGATGACATTATTAATCTTATGTGAACCGGTATGGTTTAAATCTTCGCGTTTCAGATAGATTTTTGCTCCGCCTAACCGCTCGGTAAGCCGAGCCGCAAAAGTAAGCGGATTTGCACGGCCGACATACTCCTTTAAGTAAAATTTAAATTCTTCGTTAAACTCGTGATCGATTAGAACGGGATAAATATTATTGGTAGAAGGATTATTTTACAGTTGACTGACTTCACATTCTTTGCCTGCTTAATTAGAATGAGGAAGAATTGGAACGAATCATAAAAATAAATCCTTTCTAGGTGTATGACGAAAATTTGTCTACCTGCTAGAAAGGAAAGTATGAAAAGAGAATATATCATTTAAATGCCTGCTTTTATCGTAATAAATTGAAGAATGATCGGAGCACCCGCCATTGGAGTGTCAGCAGACTTTAAAGTCAGCATTCCTTCTTGAACTTCATATAGGTTTTTAGGTTGTAACACTCCATTGATAAATAAATTAATAAACGATACCTTCGTCGGGTCTAATATTCCTTTATTTCCATATTCAACTAATTCATCCGCATTCGTATAAACTGTTTTTATTCCGTCTGATATAGCATTATATTGGTAAGTATCCACTTGTAAAACTTGAGGGGGAATTTTAATAGTAAAGCAAATTTGAACGATTGATGTGGTGTTTATCCAATCATAAACTTTTGGAACAGCAATGATATGTTTCTGATATTTATTATCTCGTTTCATTGATACCACCCAAATTGAAAATTTAGTAAATACACCCTATTTGAAATAAGGCGATAAATTAGAGTGAAACACTCCTTTCTTCCCGCAATAAAAGATTTCAAAACACACTTTCCCCATATGCGACATCTTTTTAAGAATGGAATTGTGCAAATGGATTTATACATTATATGCAAAATGAATAAATAAAGTGAACATGAAGCTAGATTAAATATAATAAACGATTCATTTCATATTTTTCAATCACTGGCACAGATTCATCATTTTTTGCATTTTATTTTTACTTTTTACGAACTATATATAATTTTCCAACATATTTAAAAAGCGAGCCGAACCCTGGTTGATTTTCATGTTTAATTCATATGTTCAAAGTTTAAGTTAGAGTTATATATGACAAACGGCTAAAGCAATTCATGTAAATCAGTCATATTATAAATTGAAAATGTTTTTGATAATCAACAAATGTAGACAACATCTATACACGTCAAACAACTAATCGATTTTTCTGACATATCAGATGTCATCTTACATTTGATTTTTATTATCTTAAACATTCAAATCAATCAATTTTTCAAAGAAAGGGGGATACACATATGGCTCTTCAACTCATGAAACTTTTCGTTTCTGCTTCCACGACAACGGATGCAGTACCAACCGACACAAGATTTTTCTATGTTACAACAGCAGAAACAGCTGCGGGCTCGACATTAACAATCGATGCAGCAGATTTTTTTCAAGATGATGGAACAGCCGCTACAACTCTACCAACTTTAGCAGCCAATAATAGTTACTATAATGTTTATATTAACGGTGTTTTACAAATGGACGATATCTCGACATATACACCAGGTGCCACAACTGTCGGATCGCTTGCGATTAATGTTCCTGCTGGCGGTGATCCAATACCTGCTGGTACACCTATCGTGTTAGAAATTGTTCAATTTGCTCCATCGTCGACAACAACTGTTACAACATAATAGCTATCAAATTCCCGTGAACCTCTCCCGCCTGCACGTTATTTTTTAGAGGCGGGAGACTTTCTCGGTGAATATGTTAAAAATACAAACACTGACTATTGTTATCTTATTTCCTGCTGCATCTGTTACCTCGAAATTTCCACCATTCTTCTGATATACGATGATTCACTTCATAATAAAGTTCATCGACTGTTGTACCTTTGACAACTTCACCATCTATTAATACAAAAGGACAGTTTTTACAAATTTTGCACTTACCGAGACAATCTTTACGTTTGATTTTTATCTCTTTATAAATTGATTTGAAAAACTTATATAGCTTTTTCGTCTCAAACCCATTTTCGCGACAAAAATAAATTTTCTCCATATTTTAACGAAACACCTTTTTAATGAAAACTATTATCATTCTCATTGTTTTTTAATGATAACAAAAATTCGTTGCTACGTCACAACAAATGATAAAAGGAGACAAAAAATAAAAAAATTGAGCGCGAAAATGTCCAATTTTTTCAACAATTTTTTGCACGCTTTTATTGAGATGGTTTATTAGCCATCCATCCAAAAAAATGAGCCCTACAGATTTTGCTTCCACCATGAGAACTAAACACGAAAAGCGATACCACTGAACATCTTCCGCCTGTATTTCGTTTAGAGGCAAGAGATGAATCAGAAAAAATGTTAAAACGGCAGCAATTTCGCTGCCGTTTTTTGGTGATACCGCAATACCTATTTTTCTTTATCATTCACTGCTGTTTCCTTTTCTTCTGCTTTCTGTCATCTGCTTCCACACGGATCCTTTCGCTTCTTCGCCGCCTTCAATGCGTTCAATCGCCATTTTTATTTGCATGCTTACTTCAAACTCCGGATCATTTTCTGCCGCTTTTAAAGCAGGAAGAGCTGATTCATCGCCTACTTCGTATAAAAACATCGCTGCGCGCCAGCGGACTAATTTGCTTGGATCTTTTAACGCCTCCATCATGACTGGCATCGCTTCAGGATCGCCAATATCAGATAGGCAGTCTCCCGCTGTGCGGCGCACAGAGACGGCTTTATCCTTCAGCGCTTCATAAAGATACGGGAGCACTTTTTTGCCGCCAATCATTCCTAAATATGCGGTGGCAAGGCGGCGAATCGCCACTTTTTCGTCTTTTAATGCCTTTGCCAATATCGGCAAATCTTCTTCGGTTGGCTCTGCCATTTGTTCTAAAGCCGCATAGCGTTTTGTCCAATCTGGGTCGTCAAGCATTTCTTCCGTTACTTTGTAGCTTACTCGTTTTTGCGTTTTCGCTTGCTCGCCGCTTTTAAACATTTGTACCATCCGCTCTAACCGTTCTGGCGGATAGGCAGCGGACAGTTCTTCAACTACTTCTGCACCGATTTCCTCGAACGTGCCATAGCGCACGCCTTTTTCGACCCACTTTCGTTCAAGAACAATATTTCCGGCATGTTTCTGCGCTTCTAAAACCGCATCCATAAACGGCTGCGGCAAACCGAATCGTCTTTCTTCCTGACCGTCGGTTAACTTCACCTGCATTGGCAATCCATAAAGCATTTGCACATACACTTTCACTTCGCCAAAATGCTCGTTACGTACTTGTTTATCGTCTTGTGTGCTTTCAATCTCTTCACCAAATACTTCACGCACTTTTGTTAAAATCTCTTTCCAACCATATTTCGGATTTCGTTCAATCGCTAAAAAATCGGCAACATGGTAAATGCCTTTAACTCCTTCAATTTTCATTAATTCTTGAATGATTGCTGGTGCCTTCTCTACATTATCCGGCTTATAGTTATGGCTTGTGCCAAACGGAAGCTCTTCATCTAATAGAACTTTCATTGTATTTGGGCTTGGTGTTGGTTCAATTGATTTAATGTTCATTACTGTTCATCCCCCTTTCACTTCGATTGTAATTCTTCCACAAGTTCAGACAGTTCTGCCCAGCGCTCAAGCAACGCATCGAGCTCTGCACTTAATTGCTCATGTTCGGATGCTAATCTTTGCACTTTTTCATAGTCGCTCGCCGCTTGTTCCATTTCCAGCGTAATTTCTTGCAATTTCGTCTCCAATGCCGCAATTTTATCTTCGATTTCTTCCCATTCTTTCTGTTCTTTATAGCTTAATCTGCGCTTGGCCGGCTTTGCAGGCTGAACTTGTTCTTTCATTATTGGCTGCTTAAGTTCTGCCTGCTCTCCTTTTTTCTTTAGCTGCTCCTCTAAATAATCGGAGTAATCACCAAAATAATGCGCAATTTTCCCATTTCCTTCAAAAATAAGTAATTGTTCTGCCACTTTGTCTAAAAAATAACGGTCATGTGAAACCGTAATCACAACCCCCGGGAAGGTTTCTAAATAATCTTCAAGTACCGTCAATGTCTGCGTATCCAAATCGTTCGTCGGCTCGTCAAGAAGGAGCACGTTCGGTTCTGTCATTAAAATGCGCAACAAATACAACCGCCGTTTCTCTCCGCCTGACAATTTGTGAATGGGTGTTCCGTGCGTATTCATTGGAAATAAGAAACGCTCCAGCATTTGCGCGGCGGAAATTGTTTTTCCATCAGTTGTATGAATGACTTCCCCTGCTTCGCGAATGTATTCAATCATTCGTTTATTTTCATCCATATCAACATTTTCTTGCGTGTAATACGCGATTTTCACCGTTTGCCCGATTTCGATTTCTCCCTCATCAGGCTGGACCCGGCCGACAAGCAAATTCAACAGCGTCGATTTACCGCTTCCGTTCGCCCCGACAATGCCGATGCGGTCTCCCGGTTTGACTAGGAAGCTAAACTTATCTAAAATCACTTGGCTGCCGAACGCTTTGCACACACGTTTTAACTCTAGCACTTTTTTGCCAAGACGGCTGCCGCTTAATGAGATATCGAGACTGCTCTTTTGTTCCATTCCAAGTGATTGCTCCAGCTCTTCGAATCGCTGGATGCGCGCCTTTTGTTTCGTTGTCCGCGCTTTTGCTCCTCTTCTGATCCAAGCCAATTCGCGGCGATATAAGTTTTGCCGTTTCGCTTCAGCGGCAAGCTCCTGCTCCTCTCTCAGCGCTTTTCCTTCTAAAAATGCTGCGTAATTTCCTGTATAACTGTATAGTTTTCCATTATCCAACTCTAAAATGCGGTTGGTCACACGATCTAAAAAGTAACGATCGTGCGTCACAAGCAAAACGGCCCCGCTATAACGCGCCAAATACTCTTCCAACCAGCGGATCGTTTCGTAGTCAAGATGGTTCGTCGGCTCGTCTAAAATCAACAAATCAGGTGTTTCAATAAGCGCCTGCGCCAAAGCGACGCGGCGCTTTTGACCACCGGAAAGCTCTCCCATTGTTTTTGTCATGTCATCAATGCCTAATTTCGTAAGAATCGCTTTTGCGTTGGAGCTTGCTTCCCATGCGTTCATTGCGTCCATTTGCTGCTGGCAGCGGAAAAGACGTTTCTGCAGCTTATCATCAAGGGGATTTTTCTCAAGCTCGGCTAAAACTGTTTCATAGTCACGCAATAAACGAATCAGCGGTGTATCCCCGTGAAACACTTGTTCCAATACTGTTAAGTTTTCTTGAAAATCGGGCTGTTGCGGCAAATAACCGATTGAATAGTCTTTCGAATGCGTAATTTGTCCCGCGTCCGCAAGCTCAACACCGGCAATGATTTTCAGTAACGTTGACTTTCCTGTCCCATTCACGCCAATAATGCCGATTCGTTCCTGTTCTTTAATCGTAAACGAAATATCGCGAAATAACGTTTTTTCCGCATAGCTTTTAGATAAATGTTCAACCGTTAACATTTTCATATTGCTCATCCCACTCTTGATAAAATTGATATAAAAAACGCTCCATAAATTCATGACGTTTGAGCGCGATTTGTTTCGCGCTTTCTGTATTCATCCATTCTTTTAGTTTTAATAATTTTTCATAAAAATGATTAATCGCCGTACTGCGGCCTTGCCGGTATTCTTCCTTCGTTATCTTCTCCCGGTAAGGAAGGAACGGATCATGCATAAGATGCCCGCGGCTTCCCGCATACATAAACGTGCGGGCAATGCCGATCGCACCGATGGCATCGAGGCGGTCCGCATCTTGTACAACCATCCCCTCAATGGTGTGTGGCTTTTTCCCGTGTCCTCCTTTAAACGAGACCGAAGAGATAATGTCAATGATATGCTCTTTATCGTCATGGGACAGCGGCATTTGTTCGAGCCAAGAGGTTACAGCAGATAAGCCCTTCTCTTCGTTTCCTGCGATTTTTTCATCGGCTACGTCATGAAGAAGCGCAGCCATTTCGACAATAAATTCGTCAGCGCCTTCTTTCTTCGCAAGAGTGATGCCCATACGCCGAACACGGTCAATGTGCCACCAGTCATGTCCGCTTGCATCATTCTCTAGCAATGAACGCACATATTGTTCTGTTTTTTGAATGATTTCCCGTTTATCCATATCAGCCCTCAACATTCGATGGTTTTGTCGTTAACTATTGTAGCAAAGGGACGTTTTGTTTGCCTAACAAAAAACTGTCCATAAAACTATACTAGCACCAGTATCATATTGTCCAAACTGATGAACATAAACCCACATAACAGTAAAAAGAAGCCCAGGCAAGAAACGTAAACGCCTGGGTGTGACAGTAGCGATCATTCATAATGAAATCTCTTCCAATATTTATGTAAATTGTAAATAAGGATTAATCTAAGGAAATGTTCTACCTTATGAGTGATCCTCACTTTTCTTTCTTCACTAAGTCTATTTCATTAGTTGAAAACAGAATTTAGTTAAATTGCAAATGTTGATTTCCGTAAAAAACACGAAGAATAAAATCACGGGCTGGGACCTTCAGTTTGTCGTAGGCAAGCAAAAATTCCCGATTGTCATACGCTACTTCTTTGAAAGTGACACTGATTCCTTCCGCACCGATGTTTAGAATAGCGTATGGAGCTAGAGGCTTGTGATAACAGCCTAAAGCGCCCGGATTAATATAAAGCCTCTCCTTAGATCTAAAATGATGTAGTATATGATGATGACCGAAACAAACGACATCTACGTCAGAAGTTTTATATAGTTCGTCAAGTTTCTTTATTGTTGGTTGTTGATCAATAGGGATAAACTGATTTTCTTCGTTCAAATGATAATGCACAAATAATAATTTTTTCCCATTGTATTCGGCATATAATTTTTTCGGTATTTTCGATAAAGCGGGAATAAACTTTTTGTCCAGCTGTGAAGCAATCCATTGATGATGTTCTTTTTCTTCGCCCACACTTCCCGGTTCTTTCCCTTTCATTATGTTTAAAATGGCTTCATCATGATTCCCCATAACATAAGATATATCATTGCGGGAAAATAAAAGTTCAAGAACTTTGTTTGTTTCGTGTCCAATCGCCACTAAATCACCTAGGCAGTAAATATGTTCTACTGGATTATTTCTGTCAATATCATCCAATACCGCTCGCAAGGCAGCACTGTTGCCGTGAATATCGGTTATGATTGCTAATTTTGTTTCCAAAACTCCCCTCTCCAATTCTTTATTAATTTAGAATATTTTGGTGATTGTTTTTTTCATACCTAAGACCATCATTCTATCAACCTATTAGGCGTTCTTGTCCTTTTATTCAAGAATAAAGGCGTTTTCCCTCAGTTCATAAAAAATAAAAGCCGTTTCATTCATCGAACTTCCCTGTTTGATAATCAAGAATAGCTTGACGAATCTCTTCTTTTGTATTCATGACAAACGGTCCGTATGCGACAACGGGTTCATTTATTGGCTCACCTGCATACAGGAGAATGCGAAGTTTTTCTTTAGCAGTGATTTTAATTTCGCTCTCGGAAGCTCCGTCCGCTGAACTTAAAAATAACACTTGTCCTTTATGTCCTTCTGTTTCATCGATCCCAAAAGTTCCGCTTCCTTCTAAAATATAAAGAAAGCCGTTATAACTTCCCGGCAAATCTTGTACAACACTCGCTCCTGGCTCTAGCAACATTTCTACCATCGTAACAGGAACATGATTAAGGGTTGAAGCCTGTACTCCTTTTGATGAACCAGAAAAAACTCGAATAATAGCCCCTTCTTCTTTACGCACAGGCATATCCTTACTTTTTAAATTTTGATAACGAGGCTCGGTCATTTTTTTCGAGCTCGGTAAGTTAATCCATAACTGCAGGCTATGCACAGTAGAACCAGGTGCTGGGTCTTCTTTATGAATGACACCTCTCCCAGCTGTCATCCATTGCACATCTCCCGGCTCCAGTTTTCCATAACCTGCTTTATTGTCAAAATGTTCAAGCACCCCATCAATCACATATGTCACCGTTTCAATGCCGCGATGCGGATGAAGATCGAACGTTCCTCTTTGAAAAAAATCTTCGGCAAGCATTAAGAACGGGTCGTATTCTTGCCAATTTCCCGGTTCTAAAACAAAACCATTCTGGTGAATTGGGCTGTTTGTTTGGTACTGCACTGTCTTAATACGACGAATGCCTCGTTGTGCTTTCATAAGGCTCTCCTCCTGTTTCTAGTTGACGTTGTTTAGTTTTGTTCTATTTTATTTTCGTAACATATTTGAATTGAAAATGTTTAATGTTTCCATCGTTATATCCTTGCCAATGGATTCATTCAATCCTTCCTAATCAATTCAATAAAATGGTAAATAATCCTTGCCGTTAACCCCCAAATGACTTTATTTTCATAATAATAAAAGTGCTCATCCATTTTTCGGGCGCGCCAATTATAATTTTCTCCGTTCGGAATCTTGTCAAACGGAAAATTCGCTTCAGGTTCTACTTTGAAGTGGACGTGATAAACTTCCGGCGCCGTTTGTTGAAAAAAGGATAACGGAACAGTAAATATTTCAGCGACTTCCTCTTTATTCGGTTTCATCTTGTCAGGATGACTAATCGTAGCAACAAATGGATAAATGATCGTGTCAAAAGGAGACACGATATAATCTAAAGGAAAAATGTTAATAATGCTCGTTTTTTCAATCCCTAATTCTTCGACTGTCTCCCGAATGGCTGCTTCTTGGGCATTTTTGTCATTTGGATCAATTTTTCCACCGGGAAAGCAGATTTCTCCAGGCTGCCTGTTTAAATGAAACGCTCTGACTTCAAATAAGACGTGAAGCTCATCGTCTTTTTCGATTAACGGTAAAAGTACTGCGAATTTACCGAACTGTTCATGTCCTAACAAAGTCGGTGTTCGATTGCTTAATTTGTCAATGATTGTTTTATATTCCATTATTCCCCCCTCATTTCCTGCTTTACCTTCATATTTAATATATGTTTCCGCATCATCCATCGCAATCAAAAAATGTGCCCCTTCATTGCCAAATAAAACATTATTATATACATCCAAATTGGCATTTTAACCTCTGATTCACACAGCACACCCCATGCGGCGTAACACCTCATCTGGATGTTGTAAGACGTACTGTTCAAAGCGAGTAATGGATTGGGCAATGTCATTTTG
>NZ_MQAD01000026.1:0-35538 GCF_001996285.1 Anoxybacillus kestanbolensis
TTTCATTTCATCTTTTTGCCACCGTATTCTCCACAGTTGAACCCGATTGAACGGTTATGGAAGTGGTTGAAAGATGAGGTGATTGCCAACGTTTTTCACAAGGATCAAAATGACATTGCCCAATCCATTACTCGCTTTGAACAGTACGTCTTACAACATCCAGATGAGGTGTTACGCCGCATGGGGTGTGCTGTGTGAATCAGAGGTTAAAATGCCAATTTGGATGTATATATATTGTATAAACATAAACAGCTTTTAGAATACTATGATGATAGTTTTAGACCCACAATCGCCGTTATAATGAGGGCTATAAATAATATTCTTTTCCAATCCTTTGCATCACCATAAACAAACATCCCCACTAGTGTTCCTCCAGCAGTACCGATCCCTGTCCAAACTGCATAGGCTATTCCCATTGGCAATGTGCTTAACGCTATACTTAATAGACTAAAGCTTACTAGAAAACCAAGGATTAATACCATATATGATTGGATTTTATTGTGCTTTGCAACTAGGTTAATACCTATCACGCCAACCACTTCAAATATTCCTGCTAAAATTAACGTAACCCAAGCCATTATGCTACATCCTTTTCTTCATTTGTAACGAGCTTCAAGCCTAAAATACCAATTACAAGTAAAACAAGAAACAGAATCTTCATCCAACTAAACTCTTCCCCAAATACAAGTATACCTACAATTGCTGTTCCAGCTGTACCCATCCCTGTAAAAACTGCATAGGCTGTCGCGACAGGTAGCGTTTGTGTTGAGAGGATGATTAAATAGAAAGATAAACCGATTAATACTGCTGTGGCAGCCCATTCAAACCAACTGACTGAATACTTCAAACCAATTACCCATAAAACCTCGACTATTCCTGCTAAAACAACATAAAGCCAACTTTTACTCATGTTTATTGTCCTCCAATTTCATTTCTTTTGCTGTAAGACCACACCAAAATAGGTACTATGAGGCATGAAAACGCTTTTTTAGACGATGGGCATCTCCGTATAACATTTCAACAAATAAACTATCTAAAACAGCTAAAAAAGCTGCCGTCGCCATCTCTTCGTCTATCATTGAAGAAATTTCGCCTGCCTCTTTTACCTTATTGAATATCGGAATAAATAACTCTTCTAGCTTATCTAAATAGCTATACAGCTCACTCATCACTTGCTCACGTAAATGAACTGGTGGCAAAAAGGCATTCCCTAGCATGAATTTCGTTGAATCATACTTTGCATAGCGTTCCATCGATTGCTCCAAAAAATTGTATAAAATATTTTTTATTGGCTTACCCTTAGTCAGAACTAAATCCTCCATCACCATGCTGATTTCAAATTTACAAGCGTCCTCACAGATTTGAAGGAATAAATCATCCTTCCCTGCAAAGTACGTATAAATAGACTGTTTTTTAATACCGACATCCTTCGCAGTATGTGCCAGCGAAGCACCCTCATAGCCACGCAATGCAAAATGATGCAATGAAACTTCCTTCAGTTGATCTAATGTTGTCATTACCTCCAAACACCTTCCCGAACGTTCGTAAGGTGAAATTAACACATACTATATTCGAAGTCAAATCCCCTACCCTTACTCAGTTACCAAAATTTTTTATGTAGATGTATAGTGATTCCTAAACCCATTTTCCTCATCTTCTACAAACTTTTCGTTCTGCAAGTCATATGAAGATGTTTCATCATGGAAGCCAAAATAAACAGGTAAAACAAACTGTTTTCCTCCTGTTACTTTTCAACGTACGACACTCAGCACATGTGGAGTGTGTTGCGAAATTAGAACGCGGTTTGTAAAAGGTCAATCGTTCTATTAGAGAAATATTGATAACAAAAAAAGGAAAGGACATCCCTTTCCTTTTTCATTTGTGAGATCGCCCTTCTGTATAGTAATGATGATGTTTTCCGCTTCACTACAATGTTATTAAAATATTTTTAATTTATTGTGAATTATAATATAATTTTACATAAAGTTCATTTTCATGATAGAAGGGGAATTATGGAGAATATAAAAAAACTACATCCGATCAGCGTAACAATTATTATCGGAACATTATTTGCAAGAATGGCGATGTTTATGACCATTCCGTTTTTAGCCATTTATTTAACGAGCGTAAAAGGAGTCAGCGCTTCGTTTGCAGGGGCAATTATTGGGATTAGTTCGATTGTAGGACTGTTTGGTGGTTTTTTTGGCGGGTATGTTTCCGATCGATACGGGCGAGAGAAAGTGATGAAAATTTCTCTTTTGATGTGGACGTTCGTGTTTATTGGTTTTGCGACAGCGGAGAGTGTTTGGACGTTTTTTCTATTAAATGCGTTAAACGGCTTATGTCGTTCGTTTTTCGAACCTTCATCGCGAGCGTTGTTGTCACAAGTGACAAAACAAGAAAATAAATTGCTTGTGTTTAACTTGCGATATGCAGCAATTAATGTAGGGGCGGCGATTGGTCCATTAGTGGGGTTGAAGATCGGTGCTTCGTCATCGACGACGGCATTTTTTGTTACTTCTTTTGTTTATTTTCTTTATTTTATTTTACTTGTCACACTTTTTTCAAAGTATACAATTGAAAAGCATGGCGACGCATCTGAACATGTAACGCTTCGAAACGCTGTCAACGTATTAGGGAATGATCGTGTGTTTTTATTCACCGTGATTGGAATGATTCTCGGTGTTACGGGGTATTCGCAATTTAATTCAACCATTCCACAATATTTGTCGCAATACAAAGATGGTGTACAGCTTTTTTCTTATTTAATTGTATTTAACGCCATTACGGTACTCGTTGTACAGTATCCCGTTTCAAGAATTGGCAAGCATTATTCTGCATTAACATCGATTATGCTTGGCATTGGCGCGGTAGCCTTAGGTCTTTTTGGATTTGGTTTATTTACTGCTGTTCCGATGTTATTCGTGTCTATGTTTGTATTAACCGTCGGGGAAGTGATGATGTTTTCAATGATTGAAATATTTATTGACCAAATCTCACCTCAACATATGAAAGGATTATATTTCGGTTCGATGGGATTTACGGCAATCGGGAATGCTGCTGGGCCTTGGATTGGAGGATTGATGCTTGAACACCTTGGTTATGGCAACCATCTACTTATTTTTACATTGTTAGCTTTATGCACTTCCATCGGTTTTCCTGTTCTCTTATATGTTGGTCGTTTAATGAAGGTGACGAAACGGCATATTGAGTATAGTTTATAACCGTTTTATATTTTTGTAGCCGGAGAGATGGTGGAATGAAAAAATCCATTTTCGTTTTTAGTTTATTGGTTGCGGTCATGACGTTCGGGGTGTTTTTTTACGAAAAAAACGATTTTAAACAAAACGTTGATTTGGCTCGTCTTGGTGAAGAAGAACTATTTTCCTATAAATCCAAATATGTAGGAGATGCGAGCAATGTTTCTCGTTTACTTGACCAATTAGCTTTTGGAACATATCGAAGAAGCCTATCGCTTCAAACGGTGAAAGAGCCGTACGGAATGACAGTGCATTATGATATGGAAAATACAGAGATGGGCTTGAAGAAAATAGAAAAATTGTTGTATGACAATGCCGTTATTTTGTTCGTTTTAATTGAAAATTTGGATCGTATTACGTTTGATATGAATGTAGACGCAAAACACGTTTCTTATTCGTTTGAGAGAGAACAAGTGCAAAAACAAATGGATGAGCACTTATCTGTATATGCAAAGGATATTGATCGCTTTCGCTCATTATTGTATGCACTAAAAGGTGTGGGAGATGTTGAGAAAGCAGTAGGTGAAGCGATTAAAGAACACGGGAAAACGTATGGAAAGGGAGAATACATTACGGAAGGACACATTATTCTTGGCGCAGAACAAAAAGGAAACGAAGTGAAAGCATACACAATCGCAAGTGTTGGTGTATTTGAATTTCAAGACGGTATATTCGCCATTGTGTCAGGCAGCGGGGCCATTCCGACGGTAATGACATTTTCAATTGATGAGCACGGGCAATATAAACTCATCGCCTATGAAGAGCCACTTGATGGAGATGCATATGCAAAATCGGTTAAGCGCATGTTTCCGAAAAAATATTACTCGCAGGTGTTGTATGCAGAGAAATACTATGATGAACTTGCTAAACAGCAAGAAAGACAGGCGCGGGAGTATTTGAAACAGATTGGTCGAGATGCAAAAGTGAGTACATCGTATGTGGAAAAACAACCGCTCAACATTTCCGTAGAAGCGATGAACCATTTTCTTACCATGCTTGGTAGCGACCCATTTTTGAGTAAGTGTCCAGATTGGCTTGGAACGCGTGAAGTAATCGAACAAGGGGTTCGGTATGTGTACGAAACATCTCAAAGTAAAACAAATGATGAAAGAGATGTAATTGTTTTAAGGAAGATGAAAGAAGATGGAACGGTCATCGACATGCGACAGTATGTCATTGAGGAAAATAAATTAAAGCGTATAAAGTAAAAGCAGTCCGATCGGCTAGGACTGCTTTTACGTTGGGTGATGGTTGAGCACCAATTCGATAAGAGAATCGCTATTTTCAATTGCTTAGTTAACTACTCTATGTTGCTATATAGTAGTACTCAATATTATTGAATACTAACATGATTGAGTACGTAGGAGGTGTTTTTTTGGATAATCTAAGCGAAATGCTGAAAGGGATTTTGGAAGGCATCGTACTAGAGATTACAAGCCGCGGCGAAATATACGGCTATGAGATTACGAAAAAGCTGCACGCGTTAGGTTTCTAAGGGATTGCGGAAGCGACGGTATATGCATTGTTGTTGCGGCTAGAAAAAAATAAGCTTGTCCACATTACGAAAAAACCGTCAGACATGGGGCCACCAAGAAAGTTTTATACGTTAAACGAGCGAGGATTTGAGGAATTAGCAGCTTCTTGGGTAAAGTGGGATTTTCTTAGCGAGCGTATTCATCTGTTACGAACGAATGGAGGAGAGAAAAATGTTTAGTCACGAGATGAAAGAAAAAATCAAGCAATTTGCGAAAGAGCAAGCGCGAGGAAGCGGAGATGACGTATATGGAAAAGCTACGTCGGAGAACGGGGGAAGCGAAAAGTAAACTGATGGCGAAGCTCGCGAAATTCAAAAGTCGCTCCGAAACAGCGATGGAAGCAGAAAACGACATGGTTCTCTACATGAGCGACTATATGAAAGATTTAATGGAACAAGGGCTATCGGAACAAGAAGCGTTTGAACGGGCGAAAGAGGAATTAAAGTTTCGCAGCGAAACGACAAAATCCGCTGATTTACAAGAACGGATTGTCGCGCACTATCACCATATGGACATTGCCGATTATGAAGCCGTTGGGTTGTTTTACGGAGCGTTTGTTTTCTTAGGAATTTCGATTGGTGCGCTCATTGGTTTTATTGGCAGCGGTGGCCGGGAGATGTTTTTATCTGGCGGATGGATTCGCACGCTCATTGGTGCGATTATCGGCTTTTTGATCGGAACGGGATTAGGGCTTTTGAGCAACGCTATCATTGTGTTGAAATGAAAAAGTTGATGTATTCTCATTAGTAAACTCTTCGTAATGAGGACAATATTCCTGCCTAATAAGAGATGCTTATGACTTTCATTTTGGATCCAAGGGGAGATTAATTGATTGGATTGGTGGTTTTGTACGAAACAAACATGAAAAGACAGCGAGCGCATGATTCGCTGTCTTTTTGTATACTTAAAAAAATAAAAAGTTTCGAGGCTGCAACATTTTTATTAATGCAGTTGTATGTAAAGTGAAAGGAGGTTGTTTCTTTGTGCACAAAAGAACAAATCCAGCGCGCCATGGATGAATATGGGAATATGGTATTGCGCCTTGCGTATGTGTATATGAGAAACGAACACGATGCAGAAGATGTCTTTCAAGACGTATTTATTAAATTATATGAGCATATGGGGCGAATACAAAGTGAAGAGCATATGAAAGCGTGGTTAATTCGGGTCACCATTAATGTGTGCAAAAATAAACTGAAATCGTTTGTATATCGAAAAATGGATGAGTATGAAGAGGGAACCCATATTTCTATCGATCATGACTATTTTGAAGTCACGTCAGCCGTCACATCCCTCCCGACAAAATATCGGGAGGTCGTTCATTTATTTTACTATGAAGGGTATCAAACGAAAGAAATTGCCGAGTTGTTAGGAAAGCGTGAAAGTACAGTTCGTTCGTTGCTTTCTCGTGCGGGAGAAATGTTAAAAAACAAATTGAAAGGGGAGTATGATTTTGCGTGAGCGATATAAAAAAGAGATGGAACACATTGTTGTGACAGAAGAACTGAAAAATAAAGTGATCGTCCAGATTGATAAAATAGAACAAAAAAAGAAGCGAAAGTCATTTCGTCCGGCGTATGTTGCCATTGCTGTGGCAAGTGTATTATTAGCTGTTAGCTTGCATCCTACATTATCCACCAAAGAGAAAACACAAGAAAAGGTAGAAATAATGATGGAAAACGATCAAGGAGAGGATATGTTGAAGCTGGAAGCTACCGATTCGAATATAACGATTCATGATGTCACATATGATGCAAACGTCCAAAAACTTCATTTTTCAGTGACGAATAAAAGTAATGGTGTGATTTCATTTGGATATGCGTATGCGATCGAGCGATATGATGAGACAAAACAAACGTGGCAACCAACAACGTTAACGAATGATCTCGCATTTATTGAAATGCTTGCGTTAATTGATAAAGGACAGACTGTGAAAGATATGATAGATCTTTCATTGTTAAATCACCCATTAGAAAATGGGAAGTATCGCATTGTGCGTACTTATTACGCTGATGCAGCTCATTTCACAGGTTACATTGAATTTGACGTCGTCGATCAAAAGTTGTTGAATTTTCACACGTATATTGAGATAAAACCGACTGAAACGAGCAAAAGTCACGATGTAACATTGACATGTGAAAAAGACCCGCACTTTTCTTTGTATAGTGCTCATAACGGACTTGTCTCAACAAAAACCGGTCGCCAAGGAGTGCATATATATCCGATATATGAGGGAAAAGAACAAGTCAATTTCTCGATGGAAGCTAGCGCTGGAATGTTATTTACAGATAAAATGGTTGATGATGCGCTAACCATTTATGAAGCGGAGCAATCGGTATCGTCCGATGAACAAATGATTGCCGAATCCATGCCACCTGATCGTGGGCAAATCGAGGGCATTGAAGGATATGAAGGACCGAAAGTATTGTTTTTAAATGGTGAGCGAGTTAACGTTGAACCATCGATTGTTTTTTGGGAACCGAATGAAGCAAGTAAAAAAGAGGAAGTCAAAGTGAAAGTGACGGTGATCAACGCACGTACAAACGAATCTATTGGTACATTTTATGTCGTCATCGTTCGACAAGGGGATGAATATGTGTTAGAGCACATCGAATAAACGAGGGGAAGTCCCTCGTTTATTTCGTTAAAATGGAACGAATGCTAGAAATAGCCGCCTCATGTTCAAGCGAGCGATGGGAAAGAAGAGTTAACAGTTTCTCATGGTTGTCGATTTTACTTTCTATTTTTTTAACGATCTCATTTGTTTCAATTACTGCTTGTTGGACAAGCGCTAAGTCTTGCTTTGTTGCCATGTTCGCTTTAACTTCTGCGAGTTCTGCTTCCATGTTTTCAGGCTTGTCCAAAATGCGTTGTAGCATTTGCTCCATCGTTTTCCTCCTTTCTTGTGAGAAATTAGAAAGGGAAACAGCTGTGTGGCATGTCGTGTGTTGAAGAGAGGTTTTGTTTGATGTGGCAGTACAGATGAAGACCGTTCCCCAGTATTATAAATGATAAGGATGGAGAGTGGAACAGGAAACCATATGCCCTTTATTTTGATTTTCTCCATACATGATGTATTGTATAAGAAGATATGATTATGGGGTGACACGGGCATATGTTATGGAAAGAGGCAGAACAATTTATCACGTTATGTTATACAGAGTTAGGAAAAAGCGATGATGACATGCATGAACGTTTGCAACAAATTCAGCATGAGATTGAACAAACAGGGACGTATGAACATACATATGAGGAGCTTGAGCACGGGGCGCGCATGGCATGGCGCAATAGCAATCGTTGTATTGGACGTTTATTTTGGCAAACGCTTCATGTGTTTGATGCACGTGCGATAGAGAGAGAAGAAGATGTTGCCGAGTGGCTATTCCATCACATTGCTTTTGCGACAAACGGTGGGAAAATCCGTCCGACCATTACGATTTTTCGTCCGGAGCGTGTGCGCATTTGGAATCATCAGTTAATTCGCTACGCTGGTTATGAGACAGAGCACGGAATGATCGGGGATCCATCGTCAATTTCGTTTACGAAAGCGTGTGAGAAGTTAGGGTGGAGAGGGGAACGAACGCATTTTGATATTTTACCGCTTGTCATCCAAATCGATGGTCGCGAGCCGAAGTTATTTCCGATTCCAAAGGATATTGTGCTTGAAGTGCCGATTGAACATCCGACGTTTTCGTGGTTTCGTGATTTACAGCTTGAATGGTATGCTGTGCCGATTATTTCAGATATGTGTTTGGAGATTGGCGGCATCCGTTATACAGCGGCCCCATTTAACGGATGGTATATGGGAACAGAAATTGGTGCGCGCAATTTCGCTGACGATTACCGATATAACATGCTTCCGAAAATCGCTTCATGCATGGGGCTTGATACGTCAAAAAATAGCACACTATGGAAAGATCAGGCGCTTGTTGAATTAAATATCGCTGTTCTATACTCATATAAAAAAGCAGGGGTAAGTATTGTCGATCATCATACAGCGGCTCAGCAGTTTAAACGTTTTGAACAGCAAGAGCAAGAAGTAGGAAGGAAAGTAACGGGCAGTTGGACGTGGCTTATTCCACCGCTTTCGCCTGCAACAACGCACATCTTCCATCAATATTATGAGAATACAATAGTCAAACCGAATTATTTTTATCAACAACATCCTTATGAATGACACCGCCGCGCCGTTCGCGCGGTGTTTTTTCACATGAATATATTCCTAATTTTCAGAATATCATTTACTACTTTCTTATTTTTTTGATATAGTTATAGAAAAAAGGAAAAGGGGGAGACTCAAGTGGATTTTATTGAGCAGCTTAAAATGGAAGAAATGCGAAGAAAAAATTTTTTCTTGTTCCTTATTTACACATTTAGCGCAGTAACAGGTGTGATCGGGCTTATTTTGATTGGAGAGAAAGTTGAGAAGATTGCCATTTATGGTGGCAGTCTTGTTCTAAATGCCCTCGTGTATATGGCGTTAAAAAAGATGAAAAAGTACGAACACATCTATCCATATTTTATTATTTTTATATTATTTTCTGCGACATTAGGTAGTTTATTTACGACAGGGGGAAGTTTAGGAACGATCGCACTCGCTTTTTGTTTAGTTGTGTTATCTGTATTGCATTTGAATCGCACGTTGTTTGTAACAGGACTTCTGCTTGGCATTATCATTTTAGTTGTCGGTGCACTTGTTCCATCTTCTTTTCAGCAAGTATTTCAAAAGACAGGACATACGGTTTTTATTGTTTATGTGATGATTGGCATTGCCCTTTCGGTGTTATTGCATTTAAGTCGGAAGCAATTTCATCAACTCGTTGAACATGTAGGGCAGGCACATGCCGAAAAGGAAAAACAAATGGAAAGAAGACATGAACTTGAAGGTCAGTTAAAGCATATTATTGAAAATGTTAAACACATTCATCAACAAGTACTTCAAAATGTACAAGCGCAAGAAGAAATGAAAGAAGCGATTCGACAAGCTGCGGTAGCAGGTCAAGCGCAAAGTGAACAAGTCATTGATATTCATGATGAAGTAGCGGAAGCGAAAGCGATGGGTGAGCAAATTTATGAAACGTCTAAACAATTAAAGGAGCACTCCTCGCAATCGAGCGAGATGGCACAAGCGGGTATACAAAAAATGCATCTTTTATTAACCCACACAGAACAATTTCATGAGGCGATTCATGCGACAAAGGCAACATTAAATGCGTTAACAAGTAAAATTGCTAATACAAATGAGTTAACGAAACAAATTAAGCAAATTACGAATCAGACGAACTTGTTAGCGCTAAACGCAACCATTGAAGCTGCGCGAGCAGGAGAGTATGGAAAAGGATTTGCGGTCGTCGCTGAAGAAATTCGCAAGTTGGCTGTATTGACGGAAGAAACGACACAACATATCGTTCGCAATTTAGCGGAAGTCAATGAAAGCAACAATGAGCTATTAGAGCGAATGGATGAAACGAGTGAGCAGTTAACGAAAAATGAAACGTTGACGGATGAAGTAAATATGTATTTTGAAAAATTGTATCAGTCGTTAAATCATTTGCAAGAACAATTATCTTACTTTTTTATCATTAGCGAAAAGCTCGAGAAGCAAGGAGAAAAAATGGATCGTTCGATTAGTGATTTTTCTGTTTTCATTCAGCAGTCGAGCGCATCGCTTGAAGAAGTAAGCGCAACAGTTGAACATTTAAAAGACGCAAATGAAAAAATGGCAGCATATGTGACAGAAACCGCCGAACGTGCCGCAGCTATTCAACAGCAAATGGTATAAACATAAAAGCACCTCGAGAAATTGGAGGTGCTTTCTCATATGTGACGATTTCGGAAAGAAACGATTTATCAATTTTTAGTGTATCGACGGAGATATGGCGTAAGTAGGCGATCGATGAGTAGCCGCTGCCGAAATCGTCAATGGCGATGCGAATGCCCATTTGTTTTAGTGCCTGAATCGTTTCAATGACTTGTTTTTCATCGCTTAAAGCGATGTTTTCTGTAATTTCTAGTTCAATATATTGTGGTTGAAAGCAAGTTTGTTCCAATAAAAATGTCGTCGCAATGCGCAAGCGTCGACGTGACAAAGATTGTGGAAACGAAATCCACCCTTGAAGCGCAATGGCCATAGCGAATGTAATACTGAAAAGTTCAAGAATGGTGTGAAACGATAAAAAGTGATTTTGTTCAAACGTCATTGTTAGTGACGGACAAAGCAGCAAAATGGGAATAAAACATAGCGTTGCAAGGACGCTTACGATCATCGGCCACTTTTCTTTTTGTCATCGGTGTTATGTCCCTCCATCATCCCCATGTTACATACATTATATATTGGAAAAATGCGGGGGGGATGAAAAAATTATGAAAAAAGCAGGGAACATTCCCTGCTTTACTGTCGAGAGCAAGCACTCCGCGTCGAAAAACGTTCGGCATGAAGTGCCTGCCTTCGCATTATAATCTTTTAGCGCCAACAAAACGTTGTTTCCAATAAGATTGGTGAATCGAGTCTACTTTAACTCCTTTCGACGATGTCGCATGAATCATACGACCATTGCCGATATAAATCGCAACGTGTGAGATTCCTTTATGTTTCGATGTTTTGAAAAATAGTAAGTCTCCCGGTGCTAATTGTTTGAGGGAAACAGGCTTTCCTTTCTTATACATCGCTTCTGAAGAACGAGGAAGTGAAACGCCTACTTTTTTGTATGTATAACCAACAAAGCCGGAACAATCAAATCCTTTTGGTGTCGTTCCTCCTGCACGGTACGGTGTGCCAATCACTTTGTGCGCTTCAGCAATCAGCTTGTTAGCTGAGAACGCGGCTTCTGTTTTGAAAGGGTTTGCAAAAAATGTTAAACATAGCAACATAAAGAGAGCGATAGTGGCTAGAGCTTTTTTCATTGCTTGAACCTCCAAAAGACTTGTTCCATGGACGAGTACATTATAGCAAAAAAGATGTCGAAAAATTGTTACATAGCCATTAAATTATGTTACAAATACATTACAAAGATCGATTTTTGCAAAAATAAAGAGAGAATTTAGCATATATGTCGGAACAGAAAAGTTGAATGTAGACGAGCTTCGCGATAAGATAGGGGGGAAGTACATGAAAAAAGGGGACCTCAAATGGGTGATTGGATCATTTCGTCAGAAGCGATTGTCGCTTTGTTAAAAATTATTGCGATCGATATTATTTTATCTGGGGATAACGCCATTGTGATTGCGATGGCTACACGTCGATTGCCGGAAAAACAACGCAATCGGGCAATTTTATTTGGTACTGCTGGAGCAGTCATTTTGCGCATATTGTTTGCTGCTGTTATCGTCTTTTTATTACAAATTCCGCTTGTTCATTTTGTTGGAGGATTGTTGCTCCTTTGGATTGCGTATAAAGTGCTGATTAACGAAGAGGAAGAAGCGAACGTACAAGCTGCTGATCGTTTATGGAAGGCGATTTGGACTATCATTGTAGCCGATGCGGTCATGAGTTTAGATAACGTTGTCGCAATTGCAGGAGCTTCAGGTGGGCACATCGGCATGATCGCTTTCGGTGTTGCCATTAGCATTCCGATTATGATTTTCGGGTCAAAGGCTATTGTGTTGGCGATGGAAAAATATAAGTGGATTCCGTATGTTGGTTCCGGTATTTTAGCGTGGACGGCGGGGGAAATGCTGTTAAAGGATGAACAAATAAAGCGGTGGATTGCTTTTCCGCAAGGTTCGCAGTCGCTCGTATTTCTCATTGTTGTGACGGCATTTATTTTGCTAGCGGGATATGTAAAAAATAAAAAGACAGATAAACGAAAAATCGCATAAAAATTTTATAAACATGCGTATAAAACACAAAAGAACGGTCATAATGGATAATGCTAAGTGTATTCCCCCGATCCCCCTGTGAATATACTTGAAAGGGCTATCTCCGTAACGAGATAGCCCGATTTTTTTTAAATAAATAAATTTAATCCTGCTTCTTCTGCATCGCCTAAATATGTGGCGACACCGCCAATTTCGATTCCGTCAATTAGTTCTTCTTTTTTAATGCCCATAATGTCCATTGACATTGAACAAGCGACGAGTTTAACACCTGCAGCCATCGCATTTTTCATTAACGTTTCAATATCGTCTACGTGTTTCTTTTCCATCACGTATTGAATCATTTTTGGTCCCATGCCTGCCATGTTCATTTTTGATAGCGGAAGATCGTGAACACCTTTTGGCATCATCATGCCGAACATTTTTTCAAGCATATCTTTTTGTACAGGTGGCGCATCTTTTTTTCGTAAAATGTTGAGACCCCAGAATGTAAAGAACATCGTTACTTTTTTACCCATTGCAGCAGCCCCAGATGCGATAATAAATGATGCGATCGCTTTATCTAAATCGCCGCTAAACACAACAAGCGTTGCGCCGTCTTTTTTCGTTTCTTTTTCAGGGAAAGCAGTTGTTTTTGTTCCTTTTTGAATGTATGCGGTGAACGTTTTATTTTCAAACGTTGTTTTTAACAACGTATTGCCTGTTTTTTTGCACCATGATTGAATGTCGCGTGCAAACCCTGGGTCCGTTGCTTTTACTTCTAGCACATCTCCGTCTTTTAACTGTTCCATCGTTTGATATACTTTCATAATTGGTCCAGGGCATTGGAGCCCACATGCATCTAATGTTGTTGTCGCTTGAACGTTCATGACGTCTACACGCTCCACTTGTTTTTCTGTTTGTTCCTCTTTTCGTTGTTCTTGTTGTTCGCTATAAACAGCAACATATGTTTTATATCCGCCATCTAAGTTTTTTACACGGAAGCCATGTTGGGTTAATATACGAGCCGCTAAATAGCCGCGCAATCCGACTTGGCAATATACGTAGATCGTTTCATCTTTAGGCAGTTCATGAAGTCGCTGGCGTAATTGTCCAAGCGGAATGTTGATAGATCCAGGAATAAAGCCCATATCGCGCTCTATTTCTTCACGCACGTCAACGAGACACGCTCCATTTTTTACTAACTCATTTACTTCATGCCATTGAATGGTTTCAACCATATCTTCAATGATGTTTGTTGCGACATAGCCAGCCATATTAACAGGATCTTTAGCAGATGAATATGGCGGTGCGTACGCTAATTCTAAATCTGGTAAATCAAATACAGTCATCCCGCCTTTAATGGCTGTTGCAAGGACGTCAATTCGCTTATCGACACCGTCGTAACCGACAGCTTGGGCACCGAAAATGCGCCCTGTTTTTCGATCGAACAATAGTTTTAGAGCAATCGGAAATGCACCTGGATAATAGCTTGCATGTGAATTTGGATGAATGTGTATGATTTCATATTGTATGCCGAGACGTTGCAACGTTTTTTCGTTGTTTCCTGTTGCTGCCACCGTCATGTCAAATACTTTGGCGATCGCTGTGCCAAGCGTTCCTTTGTAGTGTACGTTTCGGCCGTTAATATGGTCGGCAACGATGCGTCCTTGCCGATTTGCTGGCCACGCGAGCGGAATGTGAGTCGGTTTGCCGTTAATATAGTCCATCACTTCGATTGCATCGCCAATGGCATAAATTGAAGGATCGGATGTTTGTAAATATTCATTGACTTGAATGCCACCACGTTCCCCAATCGCTAATCCAGCTTGTTTAGCTAATTCATTTTCTGGTTTTACGCCAATCGCTAATACGATCATGTCCGTTTCAATTGTTGTTCCGCTTTGTAAACGAACAATTTTTCCTTGTTGTTCAAATGCTGCAACGCCGTCTTCTAAGATAAGGCGGACACCTTTATCTCTTATATGTTGATGGAGAATGGCTGCCATTTCGTAGTCGACAGGCGCCATAATTTGTTTCGCCATTTCAACAAGTGTGACGTCTATGCCACGTTCCCATAAGTTTTCAGCCATTTCTACCCCGATAAACCCGCCACCGATAACGACCGCTTTTTTCGGTTTTTTCTCATCCACATATGCTTTAATTCGGTCGGTATCTGGGATGTTACGCAATGTGAATAAGTCGTTTGCTTCTTCAATGCCTGGGATGTTTGGCTTGATTGGGCTTGCCCCTGGTGATAAAACGAGATAATCATAGCTTTCTTCATACGTTTTTCCAGTTGGCAAATGTTTAACCGTTACCGTTTTCCGTTCGCGATTAATTGCAATGACTTCGCTTTGAATACGAATGTCAAGATGAAATTTTTCTGCCATGCCTTCAACCGTTTGCACGAGTAAGGCGTCACGTTCTTTAATTGCTCCACCAATGTAATATGGAAGACCACAGTTTGCAAATGAAATATATTCTCCACGTTCAAACATGACGATTTCTGCTTGTTCATCTAAACGACGTAAGCGAGCAGCTGTCGTTGCACCACCAGCTACGCCACCGACAATGACAATTTTCTTTCTCATAGTGATCAACCTCCTTGTATTGTGAATTGTATCACAAGATCATATATAGATAAAGGGGTATTGGTATTAGAATGTGTCGAATTTGTGAATATTTTCACGGAAAAAATGACGTTGTACGTATGGTTAAGATGTTTGTATAATTTGATTGAAGAAAAAACTTGCACAAGGGTGGGGAGAAGTATGCATCCAAGTGTAACGTTTTTAAACTTCGATCATACGTATACGTGGCAACGGAACCTTCTTCGTTTTCCTCATGAATGGATCGATATGTATGACATTAAAGGAACGAATTTATATTGCGATGACGATGCGATGCAAGAAATTGAAAAGCGACTTGCATGCCGCCATACAAGAGGGATAACGTTTATCGGAAGCGGTAACTATCATTACGTTTCATACGCATTACTTAAGCAGCTTCATGAGCCGTTTACGCTCGTATTGTTTGACCATCATACAGATATGAATGAGCAAACGTTGTTTCCACTTCTTTCATGTGGCTCATGGGTATCGTATGCTCAAAAACACGTTCCGACATTAAAACATGTTGTCATCATCGGTTCTGCAACTTCACACACATCTTCACAGGTCACGATCTTTCCAAAAAGCGATTTCATGTATGCACCAATGACGATTATGCGCGCGATTCCGACAAAACATATATACATTAGCATTGACAAAGATGTGCTTCGCCCACAAGATGCCCAAACAAATTGGGATCAAGGAACGATGTCGTTACGCACACTTACCACTTACGTTGATTATCTTTTCCGATATAAGCATGTGCTCGGTGTTGATATATGTGGTGAAGACGTTTCATTTTGTGCTAAAAACGAAAAAGCAAATGAAGCGATTATACGTGCATGTTTCAAACATATCTCGATATCATCGGCGTCTTAACATTTTGTGAACATGATAAAAGTTGTGTCGACGATGAACATCATTTATCACGTGCCGGATGTAGAGTCACTTCAAGGATTGATGGCATCACACTTTACCCCCGCTGTCAGCATTTAGCTTTATGGCAATCGTTTTATTATATGTTCCATGTTTAGCAACTGTGGCGACCATTTATAAAGAAACTCGTTCGCGGAAATGGACGATGTTTTCCATTGGATATGCGCTCGTACTGGCGTATATTGTTTCATTTGTGATTTACCAAGGCGGAAGCTTGCTTGGCTTCTAAAGGAAGGGATATATATGGTTGCGAATATTGTTATCGGATCAGTCATTTTTGGATACGCAGCATGGACGATTTTTCGTTTCATTCAAAAAAGCAAGCGTGGAACATGTGCGGCTTGCTCTGTCAAAGGATCGTGCGGCACAAGTTGTCATGAAAAAAGCTGACATCAGTCAGCCTTTTTCAATAGATGATGCGAAAAGTCTTTTCGTGAGAGATCGTCGGAATAGAGTATTGCTCGATGCGTTCTACACGGGCAAACGGCGGCCCTTTTTTTATTTCATCAACAAACGCCTCAACCTTTTCCACGTCCCCTTGAACTTCCATTTCAATCATATGATCGGCATCACAATTTTTTACCCGGCCAGTCAATCCTCGTCTTCTTGCTTCGTATTGAGCAAAGTAACGAAATCCTACACCTTGTACACGACCGTGCGCAACGATGGCATAACGAACGATCATTCGCTTATCTCCTTTGCTAAAAATTTTCTATAAAAATCATACAACAGCCTACCTTGTCATGCATACGTTGAATACGTAAAAAGATTTACAGGGGAGGAACAGTTGTGAACGAAATGGATCGCTACATTCAAAAAGCGGTTATGTATGATTTGTTGGCGCGTTATTATCAATATAAAGATTGGGAACAGTATGAAAAGTATATGCGAAAACATATAGAGTATGTAGAAAAAATAGTGAAGTCACGCGAAGAAGGGCGAGATGATGATGCTGGACGTGTTCGTTTATTCCATGCATCGCCAAATGCTCCTGCAGTTGACGTATATATCAATGGTCAAAAAATATTACGCCATATGAAATATAAACAGCTAAGTCAGTATATGAAAGTGCCAAAAGGAGAACATCGTATCGATGTGTATCCAGCAGGACACACGACGTCTCCGGTTCTTAGTCAAACCATTCAAATACTGCCGAAAATGACGTATACGCTTGCGGTGATCGGTGATGTCCATCGCTTGCAACTTCTTCCTATTCTTGACCATCCGTATGCACCGTACGGGAAAGCGAAAGTGCGCTTTGCTCACTTTTCACCAGACGCACCAGCCGTCGATATTGCGTTGCGCAATGGTGATGTGCTATTTCGCAATGCTTCATTTGGAAAGGTGACGGATTATATTGAAGCGCCAGTCAATGAAAAATTACATGTCGATGTGCGTGTGGCAGGGACAAATCAAGTTGTTTTATCCATTCCCAATGTACGCTTCCAACCAAATAAGTCTTATACGGTCGTTGCCGTCGGTTACGTATCCCGCACTCCTTCATTAGAAGTGTTAGTATTAGAGTCGTAAAAAAAAGAGCTTTGATCGAAAGGATCAAGGCTCTTTTCGTTGTTGCCGCTTTTCATATTGTTCATCTACATACTTAGCAAATGATTCATCAAATTGTTGCTCCAGTTGTTTTTTAATTTGTTTTGCTAACGTAGGGCTTGCCCCACCTGTTGTAACGGCAATTTGTAATTTTCCACGTGAAAAGAAAGCGGGAACATGAACATTCCCAAGCAGATGGTTGCTTACGACGTTAACAAGTTGATTAGGTGACGCATGTGCAGCAATTTGTTCATTGACGCTTGAATCGTTCGTTGCCGCGATAATCAAAAAAGCATCGATATAATCGGCTGGTTCAATGGGGCGCGCGTGCCACGTAATTTGTTTCTGCTCAGCTAAATGAACGATGGCATCGATCGCTTGTGGGCTAATGACGGTAATATACGCTCCTTCATCAAGAAGCGGGAGGAGGCGGCGATATGCAATCCGTCCCCCACCAGCAATGACAACTTTTTTTCCTGTCATTCGTATGAAAAGAGGAAACATATGTTCATCCCCATTCCTTCACTTGTTGTTCAACGAGATGGTCTAATACGTCATACGTTCGCACAGGAGGATATAATGTAAACGATACATCGCTCGCTTGTTGTGCTTGCAGCGTCTTATGAATATAGTCAAGCAGCTGACCGAAAAATAAGATGTATGGAACAACGGCCACTCGTTTATGATTTGCTGTTTTGGAAAGCGAAGTGACAACGTCAGAAAAAGAAGGCGAAGCAGCTGCTAAATAACATGGATATACGGGTATGTTTGTTTCGTTTTGCAATAAATAAGCGATCTGCTGAAAATCCGCTTGTGCTTCCGTATCGCTACTTCCGCGACCGACGAGCATAATAGCATCGGCGTGTTGGATCATCGCAGAGAGAGCAGAAATAATGTCATGTTGTACACCGAATGGTTTTCCGTATGTGATCGTCACAGAAGGAAACATTTTTTTTGCTTTTTCTAATTCATACGGGATGTCGTGTTTGGCGTGATTCGCTGCCAATAGTAAAAGCGGAATGGCTAAAATCGTTGTTGCTCCGTCACGAACACAACGTTCTACTCCTGTGACAATATCCGGTTCGCATAATTCTAAAAAACATATATGTTGAATAGGGATGAAGACCGAAGAAGAGAGGCGTTCAACAAAAGCGATCGCCTCTTTTTGTCCTTCTTTCGATCGGCTCCCGTGACAAATATACAATACAGCTTTCATATGTTACCTCATTCCATGAGCCATTTTTTCTTCTAACATCGTTTCAAACCATTGCAGTTGTTCATGCAGCTGAACAACTTCTCCGACAATAATGATACTCGGGTTAGCAATCTCTTGTTTTTTTGCAACGTCCACAATCGTTCCTAATGTTGCCACAACTGTTTTTTGTTGAGGGAGCGTTCCCCACTGAATGATTGCAACGGGAGTTTGAGGTTTTCTTCCATATAATTGTAACTGTTTACAAATGAGTGGAAGATGTTTCACACCCATATAAATGACGAGTGTATCTACGCCTTTTGCTAAATGTTCCCATTGTATGGCGTCTGTGGCGTCGAGTCGGCGATGACCCGTGACAAACGCAACGCTTCCGCTGAAATCACGATGGGTCACCGGGATGCCTGCATACGCGGGAACAGCGATACCAGATGTGACACCTGGGACGATTTCAAAAGGAATACCGTGTTTGATTAGCGCTTGTGCTTCTTCACCGCCACGTCCGAATAGAAAAGGATCGCCACCTTTTAATCTTGTTATAATTTTACCTTTTTTTGCATACTTGACTAAAAAATGATGAATCGTCTCTTGTTTCATTGTATGGTAATTTGGTAGTTTCCCGCAATAAATTAAATCGGCATCACGTTTCGCAAACGATAAAAGCTGTTCGTTAATAAGGCGGTCATATAAAATGACATCTGCTTGTTGGATACATTTTAATCCTTTTACTGTAATCAGTTCAGGATCCCCAGGGCCAGCGCCGACTAAATATACTTTTCCCATTGTCTCCACCTAAATCCATTGTTTATTTTTTAAGTAAGAAATGATTTGTTGAACGCATTGTTCGATTGAATGTTGATCTGTATCGACGACAACATCAGGCGACAACGGTGGCTCATATGGTGAGTCAATGCCGGTAAAGTCGCGAATTTCCCCATTTCGTGCTTTTTTATACAATCCTTTTGGGTCGCGTTGTTCGCACGTTTCAAGTGGACAGCGGACATAAACTTCAACAAATTCATCTTGTGCGAGTTTGTTGCGAACAAGTTGACGGTCTTGACGGAACGGGGAAATGAAGGCGGTCAACACGATTTGACCGCTGTCTACAAACAACTTTGCGACTTCGCCAATTCGACGAATGTTTTCGGTGCGATCTTCGGCAGAAAAACCTAAATCGCTGTTTAAACCGTGACGTACGTTATCGCCATCGAGCACGTAACAGTGAATATTTTGTTCAAATAATGTTTTCGCGACTGCATTCGCTAATGTAGATTTTCCTGAACCAGATAATCCAGTAAACCAAAGGACAAAACTATGATGGTTATTTTTTTTTCGGCGATCTTCTTTTGTCACACTTTCTTTATGCCAAATAATATTCATCATCGCCCACCTCCGACTGTTTGTAGACCATCCATGAGCACGCGAACCACTTCGGGACGGCTGAATGTACTCGGTGGCATCTCACCAGCACGTAACATTTCCCTTACTTTTGTGCCGGAAAGAACGACGTGAGCCGTCGCGTCATGAGGGCACGTTTTCGTTGACGCCATCGCTTCGCATTTTGTGCAGTAAAAGCTATGCTCGAAAAAGAGAGGAGTAATGCCAAGTTCTTCGTTTGTAAACTGCAAGAAAATTTTTTGGGCATCATACGTGCCGTAATAGTTGCCAACTCCCGCATGGTCGCGTCCGACAATGAAGTGCGTGCAACCAAAATTTTTACGTACGAGCGCGTGGAAAATGGCTTCACGTGGACCTGCATAGCGCATCGCGGCCGTAAATACGCCAAGGAAAACACGATCTTTTGGATAATAATGCTCAAGCAATACTTGATAGCTTTTTAAACGAATGTCTGCTGGGATGTCATCTTCTTTCGTTTCGCCAACGAGCGGATTTAAATAAAGACCGTCGACAATTTCAAGTGCACATTTTTGAATATATTCATGAGCACGGTGAACCGGATTGCGCGTTTGAAACCCGACGACCGTTTTCCAACCAAGTTCCGCAAATCGTTGTTTTGTTTCTTTTGGTGTAAAAAAGAACGGTGTAAAAATTCCTTTGTCTGTTTGGCGTACAAGTTGGACAGGGCCTCCAATATATACATCTGGTTTTTCAAATAATTTTTTAACGCCAGGGTGTGCTAAGTCTTCTGTTTGGTATACAAAAAGCGCTTCTTTTCGTTTATCTGGTCGATATATATGTTGCACTTCCACTGTGCCGTATACCGTCTGTTCGTAAACGAGCTCGACTTCATCCCCGAGCGATAGCTGTTTTGCTTGTTGTTCGGTTACCGCAAGTGTGATGGGGATGCTCCATACTGCTCCATTCGTTAGTCGCATCGTTTCGACGACGGAATGATAGTCATCTTCCCCTAGAAATCCAGTGAGTGGTGCATAGCCGCCAATCGCAAGCAATTCAAGGTCACTTAATTCTGCCTTACTTAATACAATTTGTTTCATTTTTTATGCCTCCTAAACTTATTATTCTTATAAAATAACTAGGATTAAATACCGCCACCGTGCTCGTGAAACGAACGACGTTCCTCGGTGATCGTCTTTTTTAAGCTAATCGTTCCGAGTGTAGCAAAACAAACACTAACAATGGCGATTGCTGTATAAATATCGCTATGAAGTAATAATTTAATTAAACTATATGAAACAGCTAAGGCGAAAATAGGGGAGACTACCCATACTTTCAGCACTTGAATAACAATTTGCTTTTGCCAAATCGAAAAACCATTTTTTGTTGTACCGATGCCAATAATGGCTGATGTCGTAATTTGTGTTAGTGGAACGGGGAGACCAAAAAGAGATGAAACGATAACGAGCGTTGCCCCGATGCCTGAAATAATGCACCCTTCTAGTTGAGAGAACGTCGTAATTTTTTTTCCATTCGTTTCTAACACGCGGCTGCCAAGCAAAACCGCTCCGAGTGCAACGAACAATCCGCCAAAAATAATGCCATATTTGACAGATAATAAACCAGCTCCCACGAGAGGACCGACAGCGTTGGCAACGTTGTTCATTCCTGCTGAAAACGCTTCGAAAAATCCCGCAATAATAAGCAAAAAGCCGATCCATTTGTTTTGTTTCAATGTTTTTCCTTTTAGCCATTTACTAATAAAAAAAGCTAAAGAAAACGCAGCAAGAGGTGTAATAAGCCAAAATGATACGATCCATAGAAGTTTGCCGACGTACAAACTTTGGTACGCAATACCTGCGCCAACGACCGCCCCAACTGTAATTTCGCTTGTGGATAACGGAATGCCGAGCACGTTGGCGGCAAATAGCGAAATCGTTGCCGCTGCTAAAACGATGACGACAACGTCTGTTTTTAAAATGGATGTCGGAACGATGCCAGAACCGATCGTTTTGACGACTTCTCCTCCGCTTAAGCTGCCGAGAAAAATAGCAACAGCGCATATGAATAAAGCGATGCGCTTATTTGACAATGTGCCTGACCCATAAGCAGCACCCATCGTTGCGGCAGCACCGCTTCCCCCGATGTTCATCGCAAAGAAAAAAGCGATAATAAAAGCAACTGTAACCAACGCGTTTCCCCCTTTACGACTCGTGCAAGCCGCATTCTGTTTTTCCTAGCCCAGCCCATCGGCCAGAACGCAAATCTTCTTCCGTATAAGCAGGGGCTGTACATGGTGCGCAACCGATGCTCGGATATCCACGATCATGAAGCGGGTTATAGGAAAGATTGTGGCGATGCACGTAGCGCCATACGTCTTTCCACGTCCAATGAATAAGCGGGCAAACTTTAATGTTTTGAAACTTTTTATCGAGATTGATAAATTCGACATGTTGCCGTGTTGGTGATTGCTCGCGGCGCAGTCCGGAAATCCATGCTTTTTTTCCTGTCATCGCTTGCCGAAGGGGAATAATTTTTCTTAGTTCACAGCATTTGTTTGGATCTCTTTTCCAAAGTTCTGCCCCGAATTGTTTCTCTTGTTCTGCAAGTGATAAAGACGGTGTTTGTAAATGAATACGCAGGCGAGGATACGCTTGCTTAACGCGTTCAATCGTTTCATACGTTTCAGAAAAATGTAAATGCGTATCGAGAAAAACAATTTCCGCATCGTCACGTACTTGCGAAATAAGGTCAATGAGCACAATCCCTTCAATACCGAAACTGCAAGCATACAAAAGATCATCACCATAATGATCGTACGCCCATGACAGCACATGTAGTGCCCCTTTTTCATTATTATCGATTGGAAAAGTCGGTTTTTGTTCAATATCCCACGTTTCATACGTGATCATATCGCATCTTCCTTTCGTACTTTCTCGCCCTTATGTTTGATTGTTTTAAATTTTAACACAATTCACTCGAATGTCAATCATAGTTTTTCTATCGGAATTTATTTTTTTAAAACGTCATGGCAAATGAAAAAAAACACGATTATACTGTTTGTATGGGAGATGTTGAAGGGAGTGGAGATGTTTGCGACTCATTTTATTGGAAGAATATGATGAGCGAACGATGGAATTGGCACGGCCCATTTATGACCGTCATCGTCGCGTATTATTAGCAGCTGGGAGAAAAATTCATCCAAAATATGTCGAACGGTTAAAACAAATGGATATTCGTTATGTATTTGTAGAAGATACGGTATCGGAAGGCATCACGTTGGAAGAGTTGCTCGATATGCCATCGTGGATGGATGCGATTGAAGTTGTTCAGCAAACGTTTGACGCTGTACGAAAGCGAGAAGAATTACCGATCCATTCGTTGTTTAAACTAGCGGTCAAGCTCGTTGATGAAGTGAAAAAAAGAAAGGTGTTAGCGGTCATTCCAGCGACATCGCTTGCGATGGAAGCGCAACCATACGCTCATGCCGTCAACGTTGCATTATTGTCATTGCAACTAGGGAAGAAGTTACATTTGAACGATTTACAGTTACGTGACGTAGTGATAGGAGCATTACTTCACGACATTGGAAAAGAAATAGAAGGAGAAGAACATCATACAGTGAAAGGATTTGAATATTTACGAAAAGAGCGGGAAGTGAGTTTATTATGCGCACATATGGCGTATCAACATCATGAGCATGCAGATGGTTCTGGTGCACCGCGCGGATTAAAAGAAACGAACATTCATTTGTACGCTCAAATATGTGCGATTGCGAATGAATATGAAAACTTAATTTCAACGGAATTTGTACCGCCGCACGAAGCGCTTGAAATTATTATGGCGCGAAGTAGTATTCGATATAGCCAGCAGCTCGTACGGTTGTTCGTTGATACGATTCCTGCTTATTTGCCGGGAACGACAGTGAAAATGAGCGACGGAAGAAACGCAATCGTGACAAAAATTGTTGAGCATATGCAACGTCCATATGTCCGATATATGGATACACATGAGGAAGTTTCGCTTGTTGATCATCCGTCGCTCCTCATTGTCGGACAGGCAATTTTATAGTTTTTTTCGCAAGTTTCCAAGCTCTTCAGCGATTGCCTGCATTTCGCTTGGACTAAATGTTTGCTTTTTCATCACCATATCGTATATATCTTTTAATTCATCGTATAGCTGTTCATCGAAATGGTCCGGTTTAATGGCATCAAAATTTAATACTTTTAACTTTTCTTTTATTTGTTCGATCATTTGTTCAACGGATAAATGCATCGTCGTCATCCTTTCCTGTATGCTTGCGTCTATTGTATCATTGTTTAAAGGTTCATTCTACTTTGTTTTAAGGAGTGAGAGGAAATGATTCATGTATTATTCGTTTGTTTAGGGAATATTTGTCGTTCGCCGATGGCAGAAGCTGTATTTCGTCACCTTGTAAAACAAGAAGGGCTCGATCATGTCATTTCTGTTGATTCGGCAGGAACGGGCAATTGGCATGTGGGGAAACCACCACATCACGGGACTCAGCGTATTTTAACGGAAAAACAAATTGACTTTACAGGGTTAAAAGCACGTCAAATTTCAAAAGAAGATTTTCATACATTCGATTATATTATCGGAATGGATAGCGATAATATCGCTCATCTTCGTCGCCTTGTTGGCGATTCGTCGCACGCTGTCATTGCTCGTTTTATGGATTTTGTGCCAAACCGTCGCGTAGACGATGTCCCTGATCCGTACTTTACAGGAAATTTTGAAGAAGTGTACGAATTAGTCGAAGAAGGATGTAAACATATATTAGAGCGAATAAAACGAGATCATTCGTTGTAAGGGGGAGAAGACGATGGGAAAGGGGAAATGGATTGCATTAGCAGGGATAGCTTTGTTGCTAGCGAATAACAAAACAAGACAAGTCATTAAAGAAACGTGTCGTGAGTGGATGGATAGCGTAGAACAAGTAAAGGAGACTGTTCATCAAACGAGACAACATGTAGACGAGATGATGAATGATTTGCAGTTTATTATGAATAAACTAAGTGAAGTGAAAGAAACAACACCGCAAGTGATGGAGTGGATCGGAGAGTTAATTCGCAAACGCTCCACATAAGGAGCGAGGTGGTGAGGAAATGATTATTAGCTTTTCTGTTGTTCGTGAGCTAATCAAGCGGTTTAATGAAGATGAAATTTTTGATCTATCTGCAGAATTAGCATATTTCTTTTTGCTTTCCTTATTTCCGTTTTTACTGTTTTTGTTGACGTTTTTGTCGTATTTGCCGATTCCGCATGAAGATGTCATTGCCTTTTTCAGTCAATATGCTCCGAGCGAAACGGCACATTTAATCGAAACAAACGTAAAACAGCTTATGGAATCACAAAGCGGAAAATGGCTATCCTTTAGCGTCCTTGCGACCGTATGGGCGGCATCAAACGGCATGTCAGCCATTATTCGCGCTTTAAATCGTGCGTATGATGTGAAAGAAACGCGTTCCTTTTTCGTCGCACGTGGCGTTTCAATTTTGCTTACATTTGCGATGATTTTCGTCATTATTGTGGCACTCGTTTTTCCTGTATTCGGAAAAATGATCGGTACATTTCTTTTTTCAGCGTTTGGTCTTTCCGATGTGTTTTTACACGTATGGGAAACGATTCGTTGGTTTGTTAGCTTTGTCATTTTATTTTTTGTTTTTTCTGTGTTATACGTTTTTGCCCCAAGCAAATATGTCCGGTTTCGCGACGTATGGATAGGAGCGTTATTTGCGACTGTAGGTTGGATGGGCGTCTCACTTGCTTTTTCTACCTATGTAAACCAATTCGGTAACTATTCTGCGATGTATGGCAGCTTAGGCGGAATTATTGCGTTAATGGTTTGGTTTTATTTATCTGGCATGATGATTGTATTAGGTGGGGAGCTAAACGCTATTTTTTGTTGTAAACGAGAAGGAAATATGCGCATACGGTAGTTATTCCCTCTTATAAAAAAACGCGGTTAAACCATATTAAAAGTGAACGTGGATATGAAGGGGGACTATACGTGACGAAAAAAACGAAAAAAGACGGCGGAACAAAGCAAAAAGGAAAAAACCGCCCGAAACATAAAACAAGTAGCAGTGCGAATGGACAAAACGGATATCACTAAAAAGAAGAGGGATGCGGCACGCATCCCTCTTTATTCTGCGATTTCTTCGTAATGATAGTATGTTTGGTTGTAAATATGCTCAATTTCTGCATCAGTCATATAAACGAGTTGTTCTTGATTAAAGCCCCGTAATTTTGTAATAAACTCAATCATATTTTTTCTTTCTTCTCTGCTCATTATGATCGCTCTCCCTTCTGTTTTAAAACAGTTTATTTTGCTTAATTGTATTATATAACAGAGACTTAAAAAGCGTCAATGTTTTTTTCTTGTTTTTTCAAAAAATATTTTGAAAATTTCGTGAACGGGCGTTGGGCAAGTAATAAAAGAAACAGTAGCGAACTTACGCTAAAGAAAAATAGCCTTTCTTGCTGTTGTAATACAATACCCCCAATCGTAGGTCCACATATGCTACCGATGCTATATAACATCCCGCATAAAATGTTGCCGACAGGAAGAAGTGATTTTGGCAACAAATCGGTCATATACGCCATGCCGAGCGAAAAAAGTGAACCGACAAACATACCAGCAATAAAAAAGCACATCGTTAGTAGTATAGGAGAAGAGAACGATTGCGCAATCATAAAACAAATGGCGCCGATGGTTAACGAAACAACAATGATCATTTTGCGTGAAAAGCGATCACTTAACGTTCCAAGCGGAAGTTGAAAAGCGATTCCGCCAAGCGCAAACGCAGGAAGCATCATCGCAACCGTCTCCACGTGTAAGCCGTTTCGTAACGCATACACGGGAAACATGCTATGGAGTGATGCTTCTAAAAAGCCGTAACCAAATGGCAACAACAAAGCTGGCCATGCTTGTTTCCACGCACGAAAAAAGCGCATGACCCCGATTTTCTCGGCTTCCGTCGCTTGTGGATACGTATGTGGTAGGAAAAATAATAACATCCATCCACATAAGCTAAGCAATGATGAAACAATGAACGGCAACGACTCATGTATGTGAACAAGCGGAACGAGAAGCGGCCCGATCATAAAGCCGACCCCAAACGACAAACCGTATAACGAAATGTTGCGACCTCGTCGATGAATGGGAGAAGCGTATGTAATCCACGTTTGTGAACCGAAATGAAGGATATGGTCGCCAATTCCGATTAACAAACGAAGCACAAACCAAAACGATAGTGATGATGAAATCGGAAACATCGCTAAAGAAGCAATAACGATCGCTCCACCGAGCATAATAAGACGTTTAAAGCCGTAACGACGAAGTGGGCGTTCTAAAAACGGAGAGACGATTAAGACGCCGATATACATCGCTGTCGCATGTATGCCGCTCAACGAAGAACGAATGCCGCTCTGTTCAAAGATGACAGAAATGAGCGGTAACAACAGTCCTTGGGAAAGCCCTGAAATCATGACGATGCTAACTAAGATGAAAAAATGACGTTGTTGCATAATGACCTCCTGTAATACGTTCACTATGTTCGATGTTAAAACGTTTCATGAAAAGAAGCAACAATGGTGGATTTTTTTTATGGAAAGGATAAATTGCTCACTTTTGAAAAAAATAACGATGAACGACGGAAAAAGAAAGGAGTTTACACCATGAAAAGATGGTTTGCTTTAAGCATGATACTCATTTTCGCATGTATGCCAACGATTAGTGAAGCAACTGTCAAACTTCCTTCATCGGTCATTGACATTTCAAAAGAAAATACGTATCCGAATCCGACACAAAATTTGCCGTATTTACAACCGAGCGAACTAGCGAAACAACTGCTTCAGTCGGCGAATGTAAAAATTGAAAATCCGGAATTAATTCGTCTTTTAAACGAATCGTCGATTTCAAGCACGCCATTTGCGATCGGTTACGAAGCGACGATTTATTTAGGGCAATGGCCGTTGAATTACGAATCGATAGAAACATCAACGAACTGGGAGTATCAAAAAGTGAATACAAACTTTATTGACAATCGTGGCGGAAAAACAGCGGTGCGATTAACGTATAGACAAGAAATACAAAAACAAGTGCGCGGAGGCCTAACGGCAAGCATACCGAACGAAGAAGATGTGAAAAAAATGATGCTTTTAACAGCGATGAAAAAAACAAATTTACCACTTTCTTTCAGCACATGGATCGGCATTGGGACGAAAAAGGAACAAGCGTATAACGTTCCGCCGAAAAAGTTAGGCTATTTATATGCTTACGCCCCGGCGGTCAATGAAAAAGGAAAAGTGACGTATGGCGAAGTATATATCGTCTTAAAAGGAAAGAAAAAAAGCATTGTCGTGAAAAACGTAACATCGCAAGGTATCGGTGCTTGGATTCCTGTACAAGATCGTCTATCATTTGCCTTTGTTGCGAGCGATGTGCCGAGATGATGCAAAAAAGCTTGTCGAACATACGACAAGCTTTTTATCGTTCAATTTTTGCTTTTCGCGTCGTAAAATCAACGTCTGGGTAATAACGGTTTTTCACGAGCACGTTTGGTCCTAAACATTTCACCGCAGGGCAGTGGCAGTTTAGTGATTTTGCTAAATGAGATGCCATCCATTTGTCATAAGCAGAAAGAAGCGAGTCGGTTTGAATGTTGCCGAGCGTCGGTTCATCACCGAAATCAGTCACAATGATGTCACCTGTAAAGATGTTGACGTTTAACCGTGAACGTCCATCTGGATCGTTTCGTACTGTAACATTTTTACTTGCATATAAACGTTTTAAGAGAGCTAAATCTTCTTCGTTGTCACTACATGGATAAAATGGTAACGTACCGAATAACATCCAAACATTTTCATCTCGTATATCAAGCAAATGATGAATCGTTTCGCGCAGTTCATCGAGCGTTAACGTTTCCAAGTTGCTCGCAAAGTCACTCGGATACATCGGATGCACTTCATGTCGTTTACAGCCCATGTCGTTTACAATTTGGCGATGGATCGTTGCTAAGTGTGGGCGCGTCCGTTTATTTAACATCGTTTCCGCGGATACGATGACGCCCGTTTTCGAAATGGCACGTGCATTTTCGATCATGCGTATAAAATAACGTTCACGCTGTGCGACGGTTGGCTTTTTCTCCATCATCGCAAAACCGCCTTCGACAAAATCCTCGATCGTGCCCCAGTTATGCGAAATATGCAAAACATCTAAGTAAGGGATAATTTTTTCGTAACGTTCTAAATCGAGCGTTAAGTTCGAGTTGATTTGTGTGCGCACTCCCCGCTCATGTGCGTATTTTAACAGCGGCACGACGTATTGCTCGACAGACTTGAGCGAAAGCATTGGTTCACCGCCTGTAATGCTTAACGAGCGCAAGTGCGGAATTTCATCGAGACGGCGAAGAAGAAGATCAAGCGGCAACGCCTCAGGATCTTTCGTACGCAATGTGTAACCGACTGCACAATGCTCACAACGCATATTACAGAGCGTCGTTGTTGTAAACTCGATATTTGTCAACTGCATGCTGCCGTACTGTTCAACGTCCATATATGCTTCCCACGGATCAAACGTAGGAGTAATTGCTTGACGCAATAATGTTCCCATAATCAAGCTCCTTTTAATTAAAATAGACCTAACGATAATTATGCAAATGAAATGGAACGATTGTCAACGATGTTGCGATCGTGTACGATAAAGAAAAAGCGAGGTGACAATGTTGGGCAACGCAGTATCAGATCAAAATCTACAACTATCCTATTTAAAAACGCGCTTAAATATGTTTCTTGAAGTGCTCGAAGCGCTCGATCCAGAAACGGCCGAATTAGAAGACATTGATCGTCTTATTCAAATGATTGATGATTTAGAAATGAAATACGAGCGGTTTAAAAAAGATTGGGAAAAAAGTCGCTAAGCGGCTTTTTTTCGCGTTTGAAAAAGATGTATAATACAAGTGGAGAATTCAAAAAATTGTTACATATTGAACAAAGGGGAAGGGAATCGTGATGGAAAAGTTTCAAGAAAGTATGTACAAGCTGATCGTTGAAACGTCAACGAAATTGCCGAAAGATGTACGACGTGCCATTTTAAAAGCAAAGCTACGCGAAAACGCAGGAACGAGAGCTGCGATGTCACTTGCGACGATCGTGCAAAACATTCAAATGGCAGATGAAAATGTATCGCCGATTTGTCAAGATACCGGATTGCCGACATTTAAAATTAAAGTGCCTGTAGGAGTTAACCAAATTGAGATGAAAGAGGCGATTCGTCGAGCGATCGCTCAAGCAACGAAAGACGGAAAATTGCGTCCAAACTCCGTTGATTCGCTAACAGGCGAAAATAGCGGTGATAATTTAGGGATCGGGCTACCTGTCATCAAATTCGAGCAATGGGAAAAAGATTACATTGATGTTCGCTTAATTTTAAAAGGTGGCGGCTGTGAAAATAAAAACATTCAATATAGCTTACCGTGTGAGTTAGAAGGGCTCGGTCGTGCCGGTCGTGACTTAGATGGCATTCGTAAATGTATTTTACATGCGGTATATCAAGCGCAAGGACAAGGCTGTAGCGCAGGATTCATTGGCGTTGGCATTGGCGGTGATCGTTCCTCTGGATACGACTTAGCAAAGGAACAGTTATTCCGTTCTGTTGATGATGTTAATCCGAATGAAGACTTGCGCAAATTAGAAGAATATATTATGGAAGCAGCCAATAAACTCGGCATCGGTACGATGGGATTTGGTGGGGAAACGACGCTACTTGGCTGTAAAATCGGCGTGATGCATCGCATCCCTGCAAGCTTTTTCGTTTCCGTTGCGTATAACTGTTGGGCGTTTCGTCGCTTAGGCGTCATCATTGATCCGCATACGGGCGATATTCAAGAATGGCTTTATCAAGAGGGAGACGATGTTGACTTCCAACAAGAAGAAACGGAAGTTGTAGGCGAAGGGCGCGAAGTTGTTCTTGAAGCGCCAATTACAGAAGAACAAATTCGTTCGTTAAAAGTAGGTGATGTCGTTCGCATTAACGGCATGATTTACACAGGACGAGATGCGATTCATAAACATTTAATGGATCATGATGCCCCTGTTGATTTAAACGGTCAAATCATTTATCACTGTGGGCCGGTGATGTTAAAAGATGAAAATGGCAAATGGCACGTGAAAGCAGCGGGGCCGACGACAAGTATTCGTGAAGAACCGTATCAAGGGGAAATTATGAAAAAATTTGGTATTCGTGCTGTCATCGGAAAAGGTGGCATGGGGGCGAAAACGTTGGCGGCGTTAAAAGAACATGGGGGCGTGTACTTAAATGCTATTGGTGGTGCAGCGCAATATTATGCGGACTGTATCCAATCCGTTGAAGGCGTCGACTTTTTAGAATTTGGTATTCCAGAAGCGATGTGGCATTTGCGTGTAAAAGACTTTACCGCCGTCGTCACGATGGATTCGCACGGAAACAGCTTGCACGAAGATGTTGAAAAATCATCCCTTGAAAAATTAGCCCAGTTTAAAGAACGTGTATTTTAATGGAAATCCGTCTAGTGATAAGCTAGGCGGATTTTTTATATCTCTTTTTGCACAACCTATTATTGAAATGAATACGGAGGTGCAAGCAGTGAAAAAAACGATCATGTTGCTTTTTTTCTTTTTATGTTTTCCGCTTAGTCAAGTTGATGCGATGTCATGGGGATTTAAGCGAAGTGAAAATCATCTTCCTCCTTCTGCTGGGAAACAGTTAGACGAACTACTCGCCAAATACGATGCATTTTATTTAGGCGATCCGACGAAAAAACATATTTACTTAACGTTTGATAACGGATATGAAAATGGCTATACCGCGCAAATTTTAGACGTGCTTAAAGAAAAAAACGTTCCTGCGACGTTTTTTGTAACTGGTCATTATTTACAATCGGCCCCTGACTTAGTACAACGAATGGTGAATGAAGGACATATTGTCGGTAACCATTCATGGCATCATCCGGATTTAACGACAGTCAGCGATGAGAAGTTACGTGAGGAGCTAGAGATGGTCAGAAAGAAAACAGAACTGTTGACGGGTCAGAAGCATATGCGCTACATGCGTCCTCCACGCGGCATTTTTGATGAGCGCACGATGCGTATTGCGCGCGAACTTGGCTATTATCATGTCTTTTGGTCGTTAGCGTTCGTCGATTGGCACGTTCATGATCAAAAAGGATGGACATACGCTTACAATCACGTCATGAAACAAATTCATCCTGGTGCGATTATATTGTTGCATACGGTATCAAAAGATAATGCGGATGCGCTTGCGAAAATTATTGACGATTTGCGAAAAGAAGGATATGTTTTTAAAAGCTTAGACGATTTCATGTTGCAAAAAATCAATGTTCCTACTTGGCTTTTTTCCCTTTGACGATGTGCAAAGGGATTTGTTTTGATACAATGGGAAAGGGGAGAGATGGTAATGATTCATGTTCAGCCTCCATACGATTTTACGCGAGTATGCGAACGGCTCGCAAACGATCCGCTTATACGTATTCATCATAACGAAATCACCGTTCCGCTGTATGTGAACGAAAAGCCGCTTCTTGCGTGCGTGAAAAGCGTTGGAACAAAAGAAAAACCTGCGTTTGTCGTGTCGTGTGACGAAGAACAGCATAAAGATGAAGTGATCGCGCGTCTTTCGCGCATTTTTCATTGGGACAGGCCGCTTGCTTTCATTCACCATCATTTTATACAAACAAATTTGCGCGACGTATTTATCGCTCATGAAGGAACACCGCTTGTATTAGAATTTGATTTATATTTTTGTTTAATGAAATGCATTATTCACCAACAAATTCATATGAAAGTGGCTCATCGGCTAACGGAACGTTTTGTCCATACATTTGGTGAGCGTCTTGGGGATGTATACATTTATCCGCGGCCTGAGCGCGTCGCCAATGCTTCATATGATGAATTGCGGGCTTTGTCGTTAAGTGAGCGAAAAGCGCAATATATTGTTGATATTTCACGGCTTATCGTAGAAGGAAAGTTGCGCTTAGAAGAGATGCATTCGCTTTCTGACGAGGAAGTGACGAAACAGCTTCTTTCGATCCGTGGCATCGGTCCGTGGACGGTGCAAAATTTTTTATTGTTTGGTCTGGGGCGTCCAAATGTATTCCCGAAAGGAGACGTCGGTTTGCAACGGGCGATTGAACGAACATTTCAGCTCGATCATCGCCCGACGATGAAAGAAATGGACGCATTTCAACGAATGTGGGAACCATATGCAAGCTATGCCGCTTTGTATTTGTGGAGAAGTATAGAATAGGAGAGAGAACGATGCTACAACAAGGACAGCAATTTCCATTAACGATTAAACGATTAGGCATTAACGGAGAAGGGGTCGGCTATTTTAAAAAACAAGTGGTGTTCGTTCCAGGAGCGCTTCCAGGAGAAGAAGTCGTCGTTCAAGCGACGAATGTGTACCCAACATATACAGAAGGAAAAATGGTGCGCATACGAAAACGCTCCCCTCATCGTGTTAAGCCGCCTTGTCCAGTATATGAACGGTGCGGTGGATGTCAACTGCAACATCTTGACTATAACGCGCAGCTTGAAGCAAAACGCGATATTGTCATCCAAGCACTGGAACGCCATAGCCGATTAAATATAGAAGCACTTGATATTCGCCCGACGATTGGGATGGATGACCCGTGGCATTATCGCAATAAAAGCCAATTTCAAGTCGGAGTAAAAAAGGGACGCGTCATCGCCGGGCTTTACAGCATGAACTCGCACGAGCTCGTTGACATTGACCGCTGCTTGATTCAACATGACGCGACTAATCGCGTCACAACGGTAGTGAAAGCGATTTTACAAGATTTGCGCATTCCAGTTTATCATGAACGAAAGAAAACAGGTGTTGTGCGCACGATTGTCGCCCGAGTCGGATTTTACACTGGCGATATACAGCTTGTCATCGTGACAGCGACGAAAGAACTGCCGCGCAAACAGCTATTTGTAGCGGAAGTAAAACGTCGCCTGCCGGAAGTAAAATCGATCGCCCAAAACGTGAACGGTCAAAAAACGTCGCTTATTTTTGGCGATGAAACGATCGTTCTCGCAGGTGAACCGTACATTCAAGAAGTGCTCGGCGACTTATCTTTTGAGCTATCGGCTCGCGCCTTTTTCCAGCTTAATCCGATTCAAACGATCAAGCTATACGACGAAGTAAAAAAAGCAGCAGCACTAACGAAAAACGAACGCGTCGTCGACGCATATTGCGGCGTCGGTACAATCGGGCTTTGGCTCGCTCGCGAGGCAAAAGAAGTGCGCGGTATGGATACGATCCCCGAAGCGATTGACGATGCGCGCCAAAATGCCGAACGTCACGGCTTCACCAACGTCACGTATGCGGTCGGAAAAGCGGAGGAGCTATTGCCAAAATGGGTGAAAGAAGGGTGGAAACCCGACGTCATTGTCGTCGACCCACCGCGAACAGGCTGCGACAACGCTTTATTAAAAACAATTTTACAAGTGAAACCAAAAACGGTCGTGTACGTTTCCTGTAACCCATCCAGCCTCGCCCGCGACATCGATACACTCGCGAAACAATATCGCGTCGAATACATCCAACCGTTCGATCTTTTTCCACATACAGCGCATGTCGAGAGTGTCGCGAAGTTGGTGAGGAAGTAATGAATGAAAACGATGTCACCATCGAGTTGATAAGCAGAAGCTACGAAAAATTGTTTTGGAGAAGCATCCATCGTAAAAAAGCACATAACCGAACATGGTTACGTGCTTTTTTATCGATGAAAATGGGGTGTGATTACAACGTTGCGGAAGACGGTTTCAAGACGCGATGCGAATCAAGTCAAAGAAGACGCAATGGAAGGAAAGTGTGTCGTTCTCGATTTAGGGTAGTGTCAAAAAATTGGTATTATGTCAAGAAAATAGACACGTAAAATCGAGAAAAACTTTAAAACCCTACTACCGCACTTCGTTTGGTGGCCTCTTGAGAAGGAGAACGGTTTGGTAAACCCTTCCCCTCCTCAAGAGGAAAGATGCCCCTTATATCGTGACTTTGTGGAGAGAAGAGTTCACTGCTTTTTGCCTTGCTGATACATCTTCTCATACGCCATCGGAGACATGTACTCATTAGCGGAATGAATTCGCTCGGCATTATAAAAACACTCAATATATTCAAAAATCCGATGTTTGGTCTCTTCCCTTGTTGCAAAGGTCTCGTGAAAAATCAGTTCCTTTTTGATGATGCTGTGAAACGA